>NZ_BAABWV010000007.1:0-207075 GCF_040365005.1 Aquicoccus sp. SU-CL01552
CTTCCACACCAGTTCCTTAGGTTTTTTGCCGGTTTTCGTTAATGTTATCCTCTATGGGGAATACAACTAGATTGGGATTCTCTAGTTGACTCCTCCCACCTAAAGTTGATTTGATTTCGGGATGAAAGAACGTTTGCTGCCTTCCATCCCGATACAAGATTTCTCCGTCTTTGCTGATGAAAGCGGCATCAGCAACGATCGCCACATGTTGGTTGGCGCTACAGTCGTTCGGAGACGCTTCGTTGAATCATTGTATCGAGCAATCCATAAGTTCCGGCTAGACAACGGGATGTTTGCGGAACTTAAGTGGAGCAAGGTGTCAAACCAAAAACTCGACGAGTACAAAGCTTTGGTTGATCTATATTTCGGCTTTTCCGAAAGAAGTGCTTTATCGTTTCACGCTACAACGTTCGACAACCATATGTGGGACCACACCAGATTCAATGATGGAGACCCCGACCTCGGGATTTCCAAGCTCTATTACCAGATGCTGTTGCATCAAGTTATCGGTCGATATGGAGATCTGGCATCTCTCTACATTTGCCTGGATCGCAGACTCAGTACTACCCCCCTTGAAAAGCTTCATAGGATTTTGAACGCCGGCGCGGCAAAAGAATACAAGCTTGACTTCGGACCAGTCAGAGTATTGACGGCAAAGGATTCGAAGAAAGATGACATATTACAAATTAATGATGTGATACTTGGTGCAGTTGCTTCGTATAAGAATAAGAGGCATCTCGAGACCGGAGCGCGACGAGCAAAGGTACTACTTTCGGAGTATGTACTAAGAAAGTCCAGGCTCCGTAGCTATGATCAAGATAGCCCGAAGAAAAATTCAAACTTCCAGATATGGAACAGAAAACCGAGAAGGTAAGCGGAGCCCCATACATCTAGGACTGTCTAGCAGTCTACGCGCTATGGCGTTCTCCTGACATCATCAGGATTTTCGACGCATGATGACTCCTCCCCCTCACTCTACACATAAGATTCTCTTGACACAATGGGTTATTATGTGCTGACCACGTGATTCCGAATTTTTTTGACAGTAGAAACGTTAGTCACTCACCCTTCACTAAGCTACACCGGCCATCCGGCCCGCAGCAGGGCTTCGCGGATCCTCTCCGGGGCCTCGGGGCGGCCGGCGTTGATCGCCATCTTCTGCCAGAACCAGTGCAGGTATCCGGCGTAGTCGGGCGCCATGTCCGGGGCCGCGCGCAGGGCCTCCTCTGCCCCCACCCGGGCGGCATCAGCAGCGATGTGGTGAAAATCGGAGCGGGCGAACAGCACGGCGGGCTTGCCGAAAAAGAACCCGTTGAAGGCGGCGCTGGAGTTCTCGGTGACGACGAGATCGCAGCCCTTCAGCCAGCGCTCCATCCCGCCCATGGTGACGCCCAGGCGGGGGTTATCGCGCTGCAACCGGTCGAGCGCGGCGCGTTCGTCGTCCGAATAGCGCTCCTTCGGGTGCAACCCCGCCATGACCGGGCCGGGGATGTGGGCGAGGGTCGCGCGCAGCATGTCGAGCGGTGAACAGCTTTGAAACGACCGATGCTGGAGCAGGCGACCTTGCAGCGGCACGTAAGTAAACCCCTCGCGCGCGGCGTGGTCCGGGGCCTCGCCGAACAGGCGCCGCTGCCAGAAGCGATAGAAACGATCGGCCTCCTTGCGCGGCACCGCATCGGCGGGAAAACCGGTTTTGGCAACGCGCCAGTCCCAGCGGCGGGCGGAGGGCTCGATCGCCCAGAACGGGTAGTGATAGACGCGGCGCAGGGTCAGCGCGCGGTCATGGGTCGGCTCGGCCATGTGGAACAGCGCATATTCCGCCCGCGTGGCCGAGGCGGCACGGTCCTCGGGTGAATCCGGGCGATAGGCTATGTCGAATCCGGCGTCGCGCAGCACCCCGGCGACCAGCGCAAGGAAATTGTGCTGCCCGGCCTCGGCGCTCTGGCGCAGGCCGTCCTCGAGATAGAAGGTGACGCGGTGATCGCTCATGGCGGCACGCTAGTCAGGGGGCGCCGGCAGGGCAAGCGGGACGCGCCGCCCTTGTCTGTTCGCATCGCCCCGTCCATATAGGCAGGCAATGAGCAGGAGACGCAGATGAGCGAGAATTCCTTTCCCGGCTGGCACGGCACCACCATCATCGGCGTCCGCAAGGGCGGACAGGTGGTGATCGCGGGCGATGGGCAGGTGTCGTTGGGCGACACGGTGATCAAGGGCACCGCGCGCAAGGTGCGCCGACTGTCGCCGGGCGGTTATGACGTGGTGGCCGGGTTCGCCGGATCGACGGCGGATGCCTTTACCCTGCTGGAGCGGCTGGAGGCCAAGCTGGAGGCGACCCCGGGCCAGTTGCAGCGCGCGGCGGTGGAGCTGGCCAAGGACTGGCGCACCGACAAGTACCTGCAAAAGCTCGAGGCAATGCTGATCGTCAGCGACGGGCGCGAGATCTACGTGATCACCGGCGCCGGTGACGTGCTGGAGCCGGAACATGACGTCGCCGCGATCGGCTCGGGCGGGAACTATGCGCTCGCCGCCGCGCGGGGAATGATGGACACAGATCTGACCGCCGAGGAGGTCGCCCGCAAGGCGATGGCGATCGCGTCGGACATCTGCGTTTACACCAATGGCAACGTGACGGTGGAGAGCATCGGGGGTTAGCCCGCATGCCATCGCAACCGATCCGCATTTGACCAGTGACACCCGAAGGACAGACATGACCGACCTCACCCCCCGCGAAATCGTTTCCGAGCTGGACCGGTTCATCATCGGACAGGCCGACGCCAAGCGCGCCGTGGCCGTGGCGCTGCGCAACCGTTGGCGGCGCAAGCAGTTGGCCGACGATCTGCGCGACGAGGTCTACCCAAAGAACATCCTGATGATCGGGCCCACCGGCGTCGGCAAGACCGAGATCTCGCGCCGGTTGGCACGGCTGGCCCGCGCCCCCTTCATCAAGGTCGAGGCGACCAAGTTCACCGAGGTCGGCTATGTCGGGCGCGACGTGGAACAGATCGTCCGCGACCTTGTCGACAGCGCCATCGCGCAGACCCGCGACCGGATGCGCGAAGAGGTCAAGGCCAAGGCGCATCATGCGGCCGAGGAGCGGGTGATCGACGCCATCGCCGGCGAGAGCGCGCGCGAGGGCACGCGCGAGATGTTCCGCAAGAAGCTCAAGGCCGGGGAACTGGACGATACCGAGATCGAGCTGGACCTGGCCGATACCTCGAACCCGATGCCGATGTTCGACATTCCCGGCCAGCCGGGCGGCCAGATGGGCATGATGAACCTGGGCGACCTGTTCGGAAAGGCCTTTGGCGGGCGCACCGTGCGCAAGAAGACCACGGTGGCCGAAAGCTATGATCTGCTGATCGGGGAAGAGGCCGACAAGCTGCTGGACGACGAGGCGGTGACGCGGGCCGCGTTGGAATCGGTGGAGGAGAACGGCATCGTCTTCCTCGACGAGATCGACAAGGTCTGCGCGCGCCAGGACGTGCGCGGCGGCGACGTGAGCCGCGAGGGCGTACAGCGCGACCTGCTGCCGCTGATCGAGGGCACCACGGTCAGCACCAAGCACGGGCCGGTCAAGACCGACCATATCCTGTTCATCGCCTCGGGCGCCTTTCACATCGCCAAGCCGTCGGACCTGTTGCCGGAACTGCAGGGCCGGCTGCCGATCCGGGTGGAGTTGCGGGCGCTGACCGAGAGCGACTTCGTGCGCATCCTGACCGAGACCGACAACGCGCTGACCCGGCAGTACACCGCGCTGATGGGCACCGAGGAGGTGGTGGTCGACTTTACCGAGGACGGCATCGCGGCGCTGGCCAAGATCGCGGCCGAGGTGAACCAGTCGGTCGAGAATATCGGCGCCCGGCGGCTGTACACGGTGATGGAGAGGGTGTTCGAGGAGCTGTCCTTTACCGCGCCCGACCGCGCCGGCGACCGGGTGACGGTGAATGCCGATTTCGTCGAAGAGAACCTGGGCGAACTGACCCGCTCGGCGGATATGAGTCGCTACGTTCTCTAGACCCCGCGTCATCGCCCGCTATCCTGATTTCGGAACAGGTTGAGACGAGTACGAGGATTCGCGGTGCAACGAAGACAGATGATCATGTTGATGGCGGCGACCGGGGTTTCGGCCTGTGCCGACCGCTTTCACGCCCCGCTTGTGCCGCAAGCGTCCGACGTCGGGACATTGTTGCCCGTGTTCACCGCCACCAACCGGATTCCCGAGCCGGGCGGGTGGTTCACCACCGGGCGGTCCGAGCAGATGAGCTACATGAACCTGGGGGTGTCGATCCCGCCGACCCATCAGGAGGGGCGGATCCGCAACGGATATGATCATCCGAACCCGCAGACCGATTTCACCATCGCCAGCCGGACCGACATGGACGGGCGGCAGGCGTTTCGCGCAGCGTTGGCACGGGCTCTTCGAGCCCGACCGCCCGACCAGCGCGAGATCGTTCTCTATGTCCACGGCTACAACAACAGCTTTTTCGACGGGGTGTTCCGGACCGCGCAGATCGTGCACGATTTCAACGTGCCGGCAGTGCCGGTGCATTTCTCGTGGCCGAGTGCGACGCATCCTCTGGGCTATACCTATGACCGCGACAGCGTTCTGGTATCGCGCGACGCGCTGGAGCAGCTGTTGCACGATCTGCGCGCGGCCGGACCCCGGCGCATCGTGGTGATCGCGCATTCGCTCGGGTCAATGCTGGTGATGGAAACGCTGCGCCAGATCGAGATCGGCACCCCCGGCTGGACCCGGCGGGCGCTGGGCGGCGTGGTCCTGATCTCGCCCGACCTGGACGTGGAGCTGTTCCGCATGCAGGCGGTGCGGTTCCGCGATCTGCCAAGGCCGTTTGCCATCATCACCTCGAAAAATGACCGGGCGCTGGCGCTGTCGGCGCGGATCAACGGGGCCACGGCGCGGCTGGGAAACCTGACCGACCCGGAGGCGTTGGGGGATTTTCCGGTGATGATCGTGGATGTTTCGGAGTTCAGCAAACGCGGCGTCAACCATTTCACCTTCGGCACCTCGCCGGCGCTGATCTCTCTGATCAACAACAGCGACACGATGAAGGATGCCTTCCAGACGGATCGCTCGGGGCGGTCGGGGCTGTTGCCGGGCACGGTTCTGACGGTGCGCAACGCGACGCAGATGATCCTGTCGCCCGACCTGCTTTTGACCAAGATGTAGCAGCTCAGCGCGGTTTGCGCAGATAGACGTAATAGGCCCCCTCACCGCCATGGCTGAGATGCGCCGGGGTGATCTGCAGCACCGCCTGCGCCAGTGGCGGCATCGACAGCCAATGCGGCACCTGGTGCCGCAACACGCCGCGCGGGGTGGGGATCGGGCCGGGATCGGCGCTGCGCTTGCCCTTGCCGGTGATCACCAGCACCAGCCGGCGCCCTGTGCCCTGCGACGACAGGATGAACTGGATCAGCGCCGGATGCGCGCGATCCAGCCGCATCCCGTGCAGGTCAAGCCGCGCCTCGGGCTTGAGCTTGCCGCGCTTCATACGGGTAAAGGCCTTGCGGTCCATCCGCACCGGGGCGGTGGACAGGTGTTCGACCATCGACGGTTTCAGATCATGGCGGGCGGCGGTGGACCTGGCCCCCTGGCCAAGGCGAAACGGCGGGATTTCGGGGGGCATTTCGGCGGACTCGGGCCGTTTCCCCGGATTTGACTTCGCCATCGGTTGCGGCGGGACGGCCTCGGGCCGGGCGGGATGCAACCGCTCGGCCTGGTTGGCGACCCTGTGCCAGAGCTCAAGCTCGTCCTTGCTGAGTTTGCGCCGCGCCATCACATCCCGTCCGGTAACAAGGCATAGGCCCGCTGGATCGGCAAAAGCACGATCATGCGGCCGGGGTCACGCAGCCGTCCGGCGGCCTGCCCGGCGGCCGCGCCGGTGCCGAAAAAGATATCGGCCCGTTGCGCACCCTTGATCGCCGACCCGGTGTCCTGGGCGATCATCAGCCGCCGCATCTTTCCCGCGCCGTCCTTTTCCAGCCAGACCGGCGCCCCCAGCGGCACGAAGGCCGGATCGACGGCGATGCTGCGCAACGGGGTCACCGGGCGGTTCATCGCGCCAAGCGGGCCGAGGTGATCGCCGACATGCCCGACCTCGCGAAAGAACACGTAGGACGGGTTGTGAAACAGGAGCTCCTGCCCGGCCTCGGGGTTGCGGCGCACCCAGTTCTTGATCACCTGCGCGCTGACCTGGTGTGCGTTGTAGACGCCGCGCCGCACCAGCTCGACCCCGATGGAGTTGTAATTGTGGCCATTCGAGCCGCCATAGCCCAGGCGCAGCGTTCGCCCGTCCGGAAGCCGGATCCGCCCCGAGCCCTGGATCTGCAGAAAGAACAGTTCGACCGGATCGTCGACCCAGGCGATCTCGAGCCCGCGGTTTTCCAGCACCCCGGTGGTCAACAGCTCGCGCCGGGACAGCCAGACGGAGGCGCGCCGCGCCTCGGGCGGCATCCTGTAAACCGGGTAGCGAAACCTCGCGCTGGGCTGGAGGGCGCCGTCAAGCTCGGGTTCGAAATACCCGGTGAACAACGGCTTTGACCCGTCGCGGATCATCACCGGGCGAAAAAAAAGCTCAAAAAAGGCGCGGGCGCTTTGCGGTGTCTGTTGCTGGGCCAGCGCGCAAAGGTTGCGCCAGTCGGGATCGTCCATGTCCGGGCAGGTTTCGAGAAACACCTCGAGCGCGGCGGCATGGTTGTCCTTTTCCCAGCCATCGAGACGGCCGAAATCCAGGATCTCGTAGGCGGGTTCCGCCCCGGCGCCGGGAACGGAGGCCATCAGGACGGCCCCCGCCACAACAGCTGAGCGGAGCGCGGCAATCATCCGTCCGTGGCGACGAGCCGCCAGTTGGGATCGGCAGCGCCCATTTCGCGGCCAAAGGTCCAGCTGTCTTTCTGGCGCTTGATCTCGGTCGGGCTGCCTTCGACGATATCACCGCCGCGGTCGCGCACGACCGAGGTCAGCTCGCCGACGAAACGCATGGTGATCTCGGCGAAATTGGTGTCCTTGTCAAAGTGCACATCGGTGATCGCGGTTTCGCGCACGCCGATGAACTCGGCCTCGATCTTGAGGCCCTGGTCCTCGCGCGCGGCAACGCCGGCGACGAAGGTTTCGAACACGTCCTCTGCCAGGAACGGCTGGATCTCGTCGAGATTGCCCAGCTCATAGCCCATCAGGATCATCTCGTAGGCGCCGCGTGCGCCTTGGACGAACTCCGACACCGAGAACCCCGGTTCCACGCGTTTCATTTCCGTCAGCGCCTGGGCTGCCGGGCTGTCCTCGGCCACGTGATCGGTGATGTCGCGGTCGGGGCCGCCCTCGATCACCTCGAGATCGGGCCGTGACCGACGGTCAACCGGCGTGGGAGCCTTGGGCTTTTCAAAGCCTTCGCGCGTTCCCAGAACGTTTTTCAGGCGCAGGATCAGAAAGATCGCGATGCCGGCCAGTACCAGAAGCTGGATCAAAGGTGAGTTCATTTGGTCCTCGTGTCAGGCGTCGGGCTTTGTAAGGCTGCCCAATGGCCCCTATGTAGGTGAGGGGCAGGGGTTAGTCCACTGTTCCGCACATGCGAAAGGAGCCGCGCGATGTATCTGTTTCTGGCCTTTCTGGCCGTGCCCTTGATCGAAATCGCCCTTTTCATCCAGGTGGGCGGTCTGATCGGGCTGTGGCCGACCCTTGCGGTGGTGATCCTGACCGCCGTTCTGGGAACCTGGCTGGTGCGCACACAAGGCCGTGTCGCAATGGGGCAGTTGCAGCGGGCGTTTTCCGAGCTTGACGATCCGACCGAGCCGCTGGCCCATGGCGCGATGATCCTGGTCTCGGGCGTGCTGTTGCTGACACCGGGATTCTTTACCGACGCGATGGGCTTTGCCCTGTTGATGCCGCCGGTGCGCTCGGCCGTGTTCCGCTATCTGCGTGGCCGCGTCACGATGACCCGGTTCGAGATGGGAAGCTCTGCCGGGTTCCGTCCTGGCGGACCCGGCGACGTCGTCGACGGGGAGTTCACCGAGGTCGATCCGGACCGGGCGCGCCGCCCCGGACAGCGCCCGTCGGGCTGGGTCGAGGGCCCCGACCGGCATTGAGCAATGCCGGGTGAGGTGATAAGCAGCCCCGAACGCGAGTTTTGGGAGATATCCGATGGCCGAAAAGCCCGAGAACGACAGCGCGCCAGCGCAACAGGCGCCGCAGGTCCAGATGAAGGTTCTGGGCCAATTCGTGCGCGACCTGTCCTTTGAGAACGTCATGGCGCAAAAGGGTGCCTCGGGCGAGGTGCAGCCCGATATCAGCGTGCAGGTGAACCTGGACGCGAAGAAGCGCAAGCCCGACAACCAGTACGAAGTGATGATCAAGCTGAACATCGAGTCCAAGGCCAAGGGCATGGACGATGTTCTGTTCCTGATGGAAATCGAGTATGTCGGCATCTTCCACGTCGCCGGAGTGCCGGACGATCAACTGCATCCCTTCCTGCTGATCGAATGCCCGCGGATGCTGTTCCCCTTCCTGCGGCGGATCGTCAGCGACGTGACCCGCGACGGCGGCTACCCACCGCTGAACCTGGACAACATCGACTTTGTCGCGCTTTACCGCAGCGAATTGGCGCGCCGCCAGGCCGCGCAGGGCGAGGCACCGGCCAACGCCTGAACATCGACGACCACGGAATGACCAAGGCCGCGATCCCCCGATCGCGGCCTTTCGCGTTTACGCTGTCTCTCGTGGTGCGCTACGGGTGGATCACCCCCGTCGCCAAAGCGCGTTTTCGCCCAGTTTCTCGACAAAGGCGGCATGGGCCGCCTGTTCCTCGGCGCTGATCCGGCCGGGAAGGGGGGTGGGGCGGGGTTTCGGGCGCCAGTTGTCCTGGGCGGCATCGACACCCCGCTGGTCCTGGTCGGCCTGCAGGCCGAAATCCGGCTGCCGGCCACCGATCAGTTCGAGATAGACCTCGGCCAGGATCTCGGAGTCGAGCAACGCGCCGTGCAGCGTCCGGGACGAGTTGTCGATGGAAAAGCGCCGGCACAGCGCATCCAGCGAGACCTGCGCGCCGGGAAACTTCTTGCGCGCGATGGCAAGCGTGTCGATCGCCTGTTCCCAGGGCAGCTGCGGCAGCCCCATCCACTGCAATTCCGCGTTGAGGAACTTCATGTCGAAGCTGGCGTTGTGGATGACCATCTTGGCATCGCCCACGAAATCGAGAAACGCCTGCCCGATCTCCTTGAACACCGGCTTGTCACTCAGGAAATCAATGCTCAGCCCGTGTACCTTGAAGGCCTCTTCGGGCATGTCGCGCTCGGGGTTGATGTACTGGTGATAGGTGTTGCCGGTGGCCATGTGATTATAGAGCTCGACCGCGCCGATCTCGACGATGCGATCGCCGGTTTTCGGGTCTAACCCGGTGGTTTCGGTGTCGAGTACGATTTCACGCATTCTGCATCCTTGCCCTGATGTCTGCCACGATCTCTTGCACCTGTTCGCGCGCGTGGTCCATCGTGTCGGTGACGATCACATAGTCGGCGCGCGCGTGTTTGTCTGCGTCTGGCATCTGTTTGCTGCGGATATGGTGAAAATGCTCGGATGTCATGGTGCCGCGTTCCATCACCCGCGCCTCCTGCACCTCGGGCGGGGCAGAGACGGTGGCAACGGCGTCAAACTGGGTCTCTCCTCCGCCTTCGAACAAGAGCGGGATGTCAAAGACCAGGATATCGGCGGTGGCCCGTGCGCGGAACTCTGCGCGATCCTCGGCCACGAGGGGGTGCACGATCTGTTCGATCCGTCCAAGCGCCGAAGGGTCGGCGACGATGATGCGTTTGAGCGCCTCGCGGCAGACCGCGCCGTCAATGACCGCCTCGGGAAAGGCGCTGCGCATTGGCTCGACCGCCGCGCCGCCGGGGGCGTAAAGGCGATGCACGGCGGCATCCGCATCCCAGACCGCGCAACCCGCTTCGGCAAAAAGCTTGGCGGTGGTGCTCTTGCCCATGCCGATCGACCCGGTCAGGCCCAGAGCAAAGCTCATGCCAGAACCGCCGCGCGGGTGGCTTCGTCAACCTCGGGGCGCTGGCCGAACCAGCGCTCGAACCCCGGCACCGCCTGGTAGATCAACATGCCGAGACCATCGACAGCGGTTGCACCGACCTCTTCCGCGACCTGAAGAAGGCGCGTTTTCAGGGGGTTATAAACAAGATCCGTGACCACCGTCTGCGGTCCGATCCCGTCCAGCGGCACCCTGAGATCGGGCTTGCCGAGCATCCCGAGAGAGGTCGTGTTCACCACCAGTGCGGCATCCTCGATGATGTTGCCGGCCTGAACCCAGTCGACCACGCGCAAGCGTTGACCGAAATCCTGTTTGAGCTTTTCCGCCCGCACCCGGGTGCGATTGGTCAACAGGATCTCCGGGACACCGGCGTCGAGCAGCGCCGAGATCACCGCCCGCGCCGCGCCGCCGGCCCCCAGAACCGCCGCGGGTCCGGCCTCGGGGATCCAGTCCGGCGCGCCACGGCGCAGGTTCTCCATGAAGCCATAGCCATCGGTGTTGTCGGCGTGTATGCCACCATCGGGCCGGAAGATCAGCGTATTCGCAGCCCCGATCAGCGTTGCCCGGTCGGTGACCTGATCGGCGATGCCAAGCACCTTTTCCTTGTGCGGAATGGTGACATTGATGCCGACGAAACCCATTTTCGGCATCGTTCGCAGCACCTGTTCGAGATCGTCGGAGCGAACCTCCATCGGGATGTAATGCCCGGCGATCCCGTAGGTCTGGAGCCAATGGCGGTGCAGTTGCGGCGATCTGGAATGCGCGATCGGGCTTCCGATCACCCCCGCCAGCGGAATTTTCGTATCTGTCATGAGTCTATCGCCCCCCGAAGCATCAGGAAATTGAGCAATTCCAACAATGGCATACCCAAAACGGTAAAGTAATCCCCGTCAATGGCAGTGAACAGGCGCACCCCCTCTTCCTCGAGCTTGTAGGCCCCGACGGAGTGGCGGATGCTGTCCCAGTTCCGTGCGACGTAGTCCTGTAGATAGCTATCGCTGACGTCGCGCATGGTCAGGCGGACCTGGCCGACATGGCGCCATTCCGGTCGCCCGTCACGGCAGATCACCGCCGCCGACAGGAGCTTGTGACGTTTGCCACGCATCTGGCGCAGTTGGTCAAGCGCGGCCTCGGGCGTTTCCGGCTTGGACAGCAGCGCGCCCTCGAAATCGAGTACCTGGTCACAGCCGATGACCAGCGCGCCAGGATGCTTTTCGCTGAGCTTGCGGGCCTTCAATTCGGCCAGCGCATCAGCGATGTCGCGCGGCGGGGCGCCCTCGGCGATCAGGGCCGCCTTGACCGCGTCCTCATCGACACGGGGCGGCATCGCCTCGACCTGCAACCCGGCATTGCGCAAGAGCGTCGCGCGGATCTCGGAGCCGGAAGCCAGGATGATCGGGACAGACATGTGGAAAACTCCGGTATCTTGGTGCGGACGAACCGTTATGGTTTCTAGGAAATCTGGCACAAGGTGCAAGACCCCCGGGTTTCAGGCCATCTTCACCCGATTCCCGCAGGATTCCTCCCGGCTGGATAAGGATAACCGCTGCCCTTGGGAGAAGACTGGTTATCCGGTTTTCTCCCGAAGTTATCCCCAATAGGCGTTTCGGGTTTTGACGTTTCAAGTCATTGAAAGTAAGCGAAAATATTTTCTCCGCATGAGTTGGCTCGGAAAACCGTCCCAAGCTGTCCCCAAGGTGGATAACTGGCGGGACAAGGCAATAATCCACCGATTTGAGGCACACTACCTCATCATCATCCTTTCTTCTTTTCTTTCTTATTATTAGGAAACAGGGGCCCACGAGAGGAACGAGATGTCCGACCTGCTGATCACGCTGTACCCCTGGACCAAGTCGATCCATATCATGGCCGTGTTGTCCTGGATGGCCGGGCTGTTCTACCTGCCCCGATTGTTCGTCTATCACATAGAAAAGGCCGAAACGGTTGCCGACGCACCGGCGATCTTCCTTGTGATGGAGGAAAAGCTGTTTCGCTACATCATGCATCCGGCGATGATCGCCACCTGGATCATGGGGCTGATGCTGGTGGCAACACCGGGGATCGTCGACTGGAGCTGGATCTGGCCTTGGACCAAGGGCGCCGCCGTGATCGCCATGACTTGGTTCCATTACTGGCTGGATTGGCGCCGCAAGGACTTTCTCGCCGGGCAAAACCGTCTGACCGGCCGCCAGTTCCGCATGATGAACGAGGTTCCGACGCTCTTGATGGTGGTGATCGTGATCTCGGTCGTGGTCAAGTTCTGATCCGGATTTGACTCGGCCAGACCGCTTGACTATGTAGGCCGTCAACGCGCCCGTCCGGGCGATGTGCCTTCCTGTCTATTTGAAAAGTGCCCCGTGACCGTTCGGGGACCAAGGGCCGTATCATCATGACCGTCGAATCCCTCACCCTGTCTGATCTCAAGGCGAAGAGCCCCAAGGACCTTTTGTCCATGGCCGAGGAACTTGAGATCGAGAACGCCTCGACCATGCGCAAGGGCGAGATGATGTTCCAGATCCTGCGCGAACGCGCGGACGAGGGATGGGAGATTTTCGGAGACGGCGTACTCGAGGTGCTGCAGGACGGGTTCGGGTTCCTGCGCTCGCCCGAGGCGAACTATCTTCCGGGTCCGGACGACATCTACGTGTCTCCCGACATGATCCGGCAATACAGCCTGCGTACCGGGGATACCGTTGACGGGCAGATGAAGGCGCCGCTGGACAACGAGCGGTACTTTGCGCTGACCAATGTCACCACGATCAACTTTGAAAACCCCGAAAAGGCCCGCCACAAGATCGCCTTTGACAACCTCACGCCGCTTTATCCCGACGAGCGTCTGAAGATGGAGGTCGAAGACCCCACCATCAAGGACAAGTCGGCGCGGGTGATCGACCTGGTGGCCCCGATCGGCAAGGGGCAGCGGTCGCTGATCGTGGCACCGCCGCGGACCGGTAAGACGGTGATCCTGCAGAACATTGCCAACTCGATCGAAAAGAACCACCCGGAATGCTATCTGATCGTGCTGCTGATCGACGAACGGCCCGAAGAGGTCACCGACATGCAACGCTCGGTCAAGGGCGAGGTCGTCTCCTCGACCTTTGACGAACCGGCGACGCGCCACGTTGCGGTGTCGGAGATGGTGATCGAAAAGGCCAAGCGCCTGGTCGAGCATAAACGAGATGTTGTTATTCTTCTCGACTCGATCACAAGACTTGGTAGGGCATTCAACACCGTGGTGCCCTCCTCGGGCAAGGTTTTGACTGGTGGTGTGGATGCCAACGCGCTGCAACGCCCAAAACGGTTCTTTGGTGCGGCCCGGAATATCGAAGAGGGCGGATCGCTCACCATCATCGCGACCGCGCTGATCGACACTGGCAGCCGGATGGACGAGGTGATTTTCGAGGAGTTCAAGGGCACCGGCAACTCCGAGCTCGTGCTCGATCGCAAGATTGCCGACAAGCGGGTGTTCCCGGCCATCGACATCCTCAAGTCGGGCACCCGGAAAGAGGATCTCCTGATCGACAAGGGCGATCTGCAGAAAACCTTTGTCCTGCGGCGTATCCTCAACCCGATGGGGACGACCGACGCCATCGAGTTCCTGCTGTCGAAGCTCAAGCAGACCAAGACCAATTCCGAGTTCTTCGACTCCATGAACACCTGAGCGCGGATTTTCCGCGCGGAGACGCGCCATGGATACGATTTTCGCACTGGCAACCGCGCGCGGCAAATCCGGCGTGGCGGTGATCCGCATTTCCGGCCCGTTGGCACATGCCGCGGCCGGGAAGCTTGGAGGTTGTACCCTGTCGGCACGGGGCATGACCCTGCGGACATTGCGTGACGATGCCGGCGAGGTGTTGGACGAGGGGCTGATCCTGAGTTTTGCCGCACCGTCCAGTTTCACCGGCGAGGATGTGGCGGAACTGCAGGTGCACGGTAGCGTGGCCGGGGTTGCGGGGATCCTGTCCGCGCTTGGTCGGATCGAGGGTTTGCGCCTTGCCGAACCGGGCGAGTTCACCCGCCGCGCACTGGAAAACGGCAAGCTGGACCTCGCGCAGGTCGAGGGGCTCGCCGATCTGATCGACGCAGAAACCGAAGCACAACGCAAACAGGCGCAAACCCTGTTCGCCGGGGCGCTAGGCCGATTGGCCGAAGCCTGGCGCGCGGATTTGATCCGCGCCGCGGCGCTGATCGAGGCGGTGATTGATTTCGCTGACGAAGAGGTGCCCACCGACGTGACGCCAGAGGTGACCGCGCTGCTCGACAAGGTCGAAGAGGACCTCAAGGCGCAAACCGCCGGGGTGCGCATGGCCGAACGGATCCGAGAAGGCTTCGAAGTGGCGATCATCGGTGCGCCGAACGCGGGAAAATCCACGCTTCTCAACGCATTGGCGGGACGAGAAGCGGCGATCACATCGGAACATGCCGGCACGACGCGGGACGTGATCGAGGTTCGGATGGACTTGGCCGGGCTGCCGGTGACCTTGCTGGATACCGCCGGTTTGCGCGAAACGCAGGATGCGGTCGAGGGCATGGGAATCGCCTTGGCCCGGAAGCGGGCTGAGGCGGCCGATCTTCGAGTGTTCCTGGCGGAGGACGCGGAAGATCTGGAGGTTCCCTTTCAGTCGGGCGATATCCGGGTGCGTCCAAAGGCGGATCAGAGGGCCGACACGTCGCGCGCGGTGTCCGGCCTGACCGGAGAGGGGTTGGATTGGTTGGTTTCCGAAATCGGGGATACCCTGTCACAAAGGTCTGCAAGCGCGGGGATGGCGACACGGGCGCGGCACAAGGCGGCGATGGAGCGGGCACTGAAATCGCTTTTCGCGGCAAGGTCGGTTCTGGCAAATGGACCAGATATGTATGATATCGCTGCGGAAGAGCTGCGCCACGCGATTCGGGCCCTTGAATCTCTGGTCGGGCGGATCGACGTGGAAAACCTGCTGGACGAGATCTTCGCCAGTTTCTGTCTGGGTAAGTGAGGAGTGTTTCACGTGAAACATTCGCGATTCGATGTGATTGTCGTCGGCGGCGGCCACGCAGGGGCCGAGGCGGCCCATGCGGCTGCGCGGCTGGGCGCGCAGGTGGCGCTGGTCACGCTGACCCGAGATGGAATCGGCGTCATGTCATGCAACCCGGCGATCGGGGGGCTGGGGAAAGGCCACCTTGTCCGCGAGATCGACGCGCTGGACGGGGTCATGGGCCGTGTCGCGGATCGGGCAGGTATCCAGTTTCGCCTGTTGAACCGCCGCAAGGGGCCGGCGGTGCAGGGGCCGCGGGCGCAGGCAGACCGGGCCATCTATCGTTCGGCGATGCTGGCCGAGACCGAGGCGCGTTCAGGCCTGACGATCATAGAGGGCGAAGCCACCGATTTCCTGATGGACGGGGATCGCGTTCGCGGGATCGTTCTGGCCGATGGGGCCGAGATCCCGGCCAAAGCGGTGGTCTTGACCTCGGGAACCTTCTTGCGCGGCGTGATTCACATTGGCGATGTTTCGCGCCCGGGCGGGCGCATGGGGGACAAGCCGTCGATCAAACTGGCAGAGAAAATCGATTCCTTCGGCTTGCCGCTGGGGCGGTTGAAAACCGGCACGCCGCCGCGACTGGATGGGCAGACCATTGCTTGGGATGGGCTGGACATGCAGCCGGGGGATGACGATCCGGTTCTGTTTTCCTTTCTCTCGCGCGGGGTCGAGGCGCCGCAGATTTCTTGCGGGATTACCCATACCAACCCGCGAACCCATGAGATCATCGAAAAGAACCTGTCCCGCTCGGCAATGTACGGCGGTCATATCGAGGGGGTCGGGCCACGCTATTGCCCGTCGATCGAGGACAAGATCGTGCGGTTTGGCGAAAAGGACTCGCACCAGATCTTTCTCGAACCCGAGGGGGTAAGGGATCACACGGTCTATCCCAACGGGATTTCGACCTCTCTTCCCGAAGATGTGCAAGAGGCTTACGTGCGCTCCATTGTCGGGTTGGAAAACGCGGTAATCCTGCAACCGGGGTATGCGATCGAGTATGACTATGTGGATCCGCGTGCGCTGACACAACATCTGGGGGTACGGGACGTGCCGGGCCTGTACCTTGCCGGGCAGATCAATGGAACCACGGGTTATGAAGAGGCGGCGGCGCAGGGGCTGGTCGCGGGGCTGAACGCGGCGTCTGACGCGTTGGGGAAACCCGCTGTCAGTTTTCACCGCTCGGAAAGCTATATCGGCGTGATGATCGACGACCTGACCACCCGTGGTGTCACCGAACCCTATCGCATGTTTACCTCGCGCGCCGAATTTCGTCTGTCGCTACGGGCCGACAACGCGGATCAGCGCTTGACGCCGATGGGGCTGAAGATTGGATGCGTCGGAGATGAACGGGCGGCGATTTTCGGGGACAAGATGGAGCGGTTGGAGGGTGCGCGTGCAAAACTGACCGATCGCCTCTACACGCCGAAAGAGGTGGCGGCCGCCGGTATTCGGGTCAACCAGGACGGATCGCGGCGGACGGCGATGGCCGTTCTGGCCTTTCCGGATGTGACATTCGATGACGTGGTTGGTCTGGACGCGGATCTGGAGGGCGTGGATGACGAGTCCCGTCGTCAGATGGAGCGTGAGGCGCTTTACGTCAATTACATTGAGCGTCAGAAAAAGGATATCGAGGCGCTTCGGCGGGATGAAACGCGGGAGATTCCGCAAGGATTCGATTACGATACCATCGAGGGGCTGTCGAATGAATTGAAGATGAAACTCTCGGGTGCGCGTCCTGGGAATCTGGCTCAAGCGGCGCGGGTGGACGGGATGACACCGGCGGCGCTGGCGCTGTTGCTGGCGCGGTTGCGGCGCGGAGACGAGGCACGCCGGGCATGAGGGGGCAGGGGACGCTTCCGCCGGAGCTTAATGTTTCACGTGAAACATCCGAGCGCCTGAACCTCTTTGCGGCTTTGCTCGAGAAATGGAATCCGCGTATCAACCTCGTGTCGCGCAACAGTATGGCCGACCTCTGGACGCGGCATATTGTTGATTCGGTTCAGGTTTTCCGCTGTGTCACACCCACGGGGCATTGGGTGGATCTTGGTAGCGGTGGCGGGTTTCCGGGCTTGATCGTCGGAATTCTTGCCTCCGACGCGGCCCCCGACCTTCGCGTGACATTGATCGAAAGCGACCAGCGCAAGGCGGCCTTTCTGCGCACAGCCGCGCGGGAAACGGGGGCAAGATGCAAGGTTATTTCCGAGAGAATCGAGGCGGTTGATCCGCAACAGGCGGATATTCTTTCGGCACGCGCGCTCGCCGATCTGGATAGATTGCTGGCGTTTTCTGAGCGGCATTTGAAGCCGACCGGCGTTGCGCTGTTTCCCAAAGGCGTCACCTGGAGAAAAGAAGTCGAAGCCGTGCGGCAAAAATGGAAATTCCGCGCCGAGGAGATTACCAGTATCACTGACCCCGAAGCGGTAATCTTGAAAATCGAAGGAGTGTCGCGTGGCTGACCTGTCCCGCCCGCAAGGACCGAGAATCATCGCCGTCACCAATCAAAAGGGCGGGGTGGGAAAGACCACGACCGCGATCAACCTGGCCGCCGCCCTGGTGGAATGCGGCAAGCGGGTACTGGTGGTGGATATCGATCCGCAGGGCAATGCCTCGACCGGGTTGGGAATCGAATCGGCTGACCGGGACATGACGACTTATGAATTGTTGGTCGAGGACGTTCCCCTTGGCGATGTGATCCGGCCGACCGGGATCGAAGGGTTGTCAATCGTGCCGGCGACCGTCGACCTGAGTTCGGCCGATATCGAATTGATGGCTAACGAGAAAAGAAGCTTTCTATTGCACGACGCGTTGCGGCAGCCGGCCATGGATGTGTTCGAGTTCGATTACGTGTTGATCGACTGCCCGCCATCGTTGAACCTGTTGACGGTCAACGCCATGGTGGCATCGCATTCGGTTCTGGTTCCGCTGCAAAGCGAGTTTTTCGCCCTCGAGGGGTTGTCGCAGCTGATGTTGACGATCCGAGAGGTGCGGCAGACCGCGAATCCGGACTTGAGGATCGAAGGGGTCGTGTTGACGATGTATGATCGGCGCAACAACCTGTCGCAGCAGGTCGAGAAGGACGCGCGCGACTACCTTGGTGACCTGGTTTTCAAGACGATGATCCCGCGCAACGTGCGGGTAAGCGAGGCCCCATCCTATGCCATGCCCGTGCTCAGCTATGATTCAGGCTCGCTAGGGGCGATTGCCTATCGGGCGCTAGCGCGGGAACTGATTGGAAAACACGAGAGGATCGCCGCCTGAGCGGCGCGGAGGGAAAACCGTGGCAGAGAAAAAGAACAAACCTCGCGGGTTGGGTCGTGGATTGTCGGCGCTGATGGCGGATGTTTCGACGGATCCCGCCCCGACGGCGGAGCAATCGCTGCGGCGCGCCGATACTCAGGTCCCGATCGAACAGGTCAAGCCGAACCCGAATCAGCCGCGGCGCACCTTTGATGCCGAGGATCTGGCGGATCTGGCGGCATCGGTGCGGGAAAAGGGCATTCTTCAACCCCTGATCGTGCGTCCGGCTGTAGGTGGCGGGTACGAGATCGTCGCCGGGGAACGTCGGTGGCGCGCGGCGCAAACGGCGCAATTGCACGAAGTGCCGGTCCTGATTCGCGATCTCGACGACACCGAGGTGCTGGAGATCGCGATCATCGAGAATATCCAGCGCGCCGATCTCAACGCGATGGAAGAGGCCTCGGGCTATCGGCAGTTGATGGATCGCTTTGGCCATACCCAGGAAAAGCTTGCCGAAGCGTTGGGAAAAAGCCGGAGCCATATCGCCAACCTGTTGCGGCTGCTGACGCTGCCCGAGGATGTGCAGGACCTGGTGAAGGATGGCGCCCTGTCGGCAGGGCATGCCCGGGCGCTGATCACCTCGGAAAACCCCTCGGCTCTTGCCAAGTCCGTGGTGCGGGACGGGCTTTCGGTGCGGGCGACCGAGGCGCTGGCCAAGAAACAGAACGGGGGCGAGGGCGATACCGAGGTGCCGAAGCCTGCGCCCAAACGGGCGATGGAAAAAGACGCCGACACCAAGGCGTTGGAGGGGGATCTTTCGGCGGTTCTCGGCATGAAGGTGGCAATCGACCACAAGCCGGGGGGCGAGGCGGGGATTGTCACTATCCGCTACGAGACGCTGGATCAACTCGACGATCTGTGCGGTCGCCTCAGCCGTTAGGTCGGGTCCAGATAAAGAGTAGCACGCAGCCGAGCACGATGGCTTGAATCGCCAGGATCAGAGGCGAGACGCCGGCGACCAGTGAAATCGCGAAAACGGCGACAATCGAAAGGGTTGCCAGCCGTTTCGCGCGCGGGCGGATGGCACCCGATCGTGTCCAATCCTCGATCATCGGGCCGAAATGCCGGTGCGAGACGATCCAGTTGTGCAAGCGGGGCGAGGAGTTCGCGAAGAGGAAAGTCGCGAGCAGCAGGAACGGCACGGTCGGGAGCAGCGGAAGAAAGGCACCGATGACGCCAAGGCCGACGCAGATCGTGCCCAGTCCTGCCCAGAGAAACCGCATGTGTCAGCCCGCCAGCAACTCGCGAATGATCGCGTTCAAAATCGGGCGCCCTTGATCGGTCACGGTCAGCCGGTCGCCCGACAGCGTGATCATGCCCAAGTCTTGTAGATAGGTGATCTGGCCTGCGGGCAAAGGGTGGCCGGCAATTTTTTCAAACCGGTCAATATCCAGCCCTTCGGTGAGGCGTATCCCCATCATCAGGTATTCACTGGCCTGATCTTGTGGGCTTAGAGCGGTTCTGACCGATTCAGCGCGGTCACGTTCCACCGCCTCAATCCATGCGGTGGGATTTCGGGGCGTTTCCGTGGCAAATCGTACGTTCCCTTGCGTGATGCGCCCATGTGCGCCGGGACCGATCCCGAGGTAGTCGCCGTATCGCCAGTAAATCAGGTTATGCCGCGATTCCGATCCGGGGCGGGCGTGGTTGGAGACCTCGTAGGCCGGAAGCCCGTGCCGCGCGCAGATATCCTGCGTGGCAAAATACATTTCCGCCGAGAGGTCGTCATCGGGCAGCCCGCGCAGTTTGCCGGCCTTGTAGCGATCGCCAAAGGCGGTGCCGGGTTCGATGGTGAGCTGGTAGAGCGAGAGGTGATCGACCGCCATCTCCAGCGCCTCGGCCAGCTCATCGCGCCAAGCCTGCAGGGTTTGCCCTTGGCGCGCATAGATCAGGTCAAAGCTCACCCGGTTGAAACAGCGCCGGGCGATGTCAAAGGCGGTGCGGGCCTCATCCACGGTATGGATGCGGCCGAGGCGCCGCAGGTCGTCGTCGTTGAGCGCCTGCACCCCGAGCGAGACGCGGTTGACCCCGGCATCGCGATAGCCGGCAAAGCGGCCGGCCTCGACCGAACCGGGGTTGGCCTCAAGCGTGATCTCGATGTCATTGGCAAAGGGCCAGTGGGCGCGGGCGGCCTCGATCACCGCCGCGACGGTCTCGGGTGCCATCAGGCTGGGGGTGCCGCCGCCAAAGAAGATTGAGTTCAGCACCCGGCCCGAGGTGCCCTGAGCAACCCGCGAGATTTCGCGAACATAGGCTCTAACCCAGGCGGATTGGTCTATTTCACGTGAAACATGGCTGTTGAAATCGCAATAGGGGCACTTGGCCTGGCAGAAGGGCCAATGCACGTAGAGGCCAAAGCCCCCGTTGCGCCAATCCTCATTCAAAACAGCCGGCAACGAACTTCTCGACCGCGCGGGCGCGGTGGCTGATCGTGTTCTTTTCCCAGCGGTCCATTTCACCAAAGGTGATGTCATATCCCTCCGGTACGAAGATTGGGTCATAGCCGTGGCCTTGCGCCCCACGCATCGGCCAGATGACTCGGCCGGGCATCACCCCTTCGAACACCTCGTCATGCCCGTCGGGCCAGGCCAGCACCAGCGTGCAGCGGAATTGCGCGGTTCGGGGGTGGGGGGCGTTTCTGGCCTCGAGCTCTTCATGGGTGCGGGTCATCGCCATGACGAAATCGCGGCCCTTGGGCGTTTCGGCCCAGTCGGCGGTATAAACCCCCGGTGCGCCGTCCAGCGCGTCGATGGTGATGCCGGAATCGTCGGACAGCGCCGGCAGGCCGGTGGCCCGCGCTGCCGCGTGGGCCTTGATCCGGGCATTGCCGACGAAGGTATCCTCGGTTTCCTCGGGTTCCGGCAGGTTCATTTCACCGGCGCCGACCACCGTTACGCCAAAGGGCGAGAGGAGATGGGTCATCTCCTCCAGCTTGCCGTTGTTGTGGGTTGCGACCAACAGCCGGTCGCCGGTGAACTTCCGGGTCATGCGCAGGCGGCCTTTTGTGCGGCGACCAGTTCACCCACGCCTTTTTCCGCCAGATCGAGCAGTTCGTTCATCTGTGCGCGGGTATAGGTGGAGCCTTCGGCCGACATCTGAACTTCGATGAGCCGGCCCGAGCCGGTCATGATGAAGTTGCCGTCAACGCCGGCCTCGGAATCCTCGGGGTAGTCCAGGTCCAGCACCGGCTGACCGGCATAGATGCCGCAGCTGACCGCCGCGACCGGGTCGATCAGCGGGTCGCTCAGCACATCGCCTGCTTTCATCAGCTTGTTCACCGCCAGCCGCAGGGCCACCCAGCCGCCGGTGATCGAGGCACAGCGGGTGCCGCCATCGGCCTGGATTACGTCGCAATCGACGGTGATCTGGCGTTCGCCCAGTGCGACCCGGTCGACGCCGGCGCGCAGGCTGCGACCGATCAGGCGCTGGATTTCCACGGTGCGCCCACCTTGCTTGCCGGCTGCGGCCTCGCGTCGCATGCGGGTGTTGGTGGCGCGCGGCAGCATGCCGTATTCGGCGGTGACCCAGCCGAGGCCGGAGCCCTTGATAAATGGCGGGACGCGGTCCTCGATGGTGGCGGTGCACAACACGTGGGTGTCGCCCATGCGGATCATGCAGGATCCTTCGGCGTGTTTCGTCACGCCCGTTTCGATTGAAACCGCGCGCAGGTCACTTAAATCTCGTCCAGAGGGTCGCATGTGAAATCCTTTGTTTTTCGGCGTGGGGATACCGCCGGGCGGGGCATCTGCGCAACCCCGATTGACCTTGCGCCCCTGTGGTCTTTAATGGCGCACCGCCAAGGGTGACGCGAATGAACGATGCAAGAAACATTCTGGACGAGCTGAACGACCGGTCGCGCGAGGTGTTTCGGCGCGTCGTGGAATCCTATCTCGACAGCGGCGATCCCGTCGGCAGCCGGACCCTGACCCGATCGCTGAGCGAAAAGGTCAGCGCCGCCACGATCCGCAACGTGATGCAGGATCTGGAGTTTCTGGGCCTGCTCGACAGCCCGCATGTCAGCGCCGGGCGGGTTCCGACCCAGATGGGTCTGCGCATGTTCGTCGACGGGTTTCTCGAGGTGAGCGATCCCGAGGTGGCCGACCGCGAAAAGATCGAGGCAACGGTCTCGGGCAGCAATTCGGCGGATGTCGGCGGGCTGCTCGACCGGGTCGGGGCCGCGTTGTCAGGGGTGACGCACGGGGCGTCGCTGGTCCTTGCGCCCAAGCAGGAGGCCGAGATCCGGCATATCGAGTTCGTGTCGCTGGCCCAGGACCGGGCGCTGGTGGTGCTGGTCTTTGCCGATGGTCACGTCGAGAACCGCCTGTTCAAGCCACCGCCAGGGCAGACCCCGAGTTCGATGCGCGAGGCGACGAATTTCCTCAACACGCTGATCGAGGGGCGCACGCTGCGCGATGCGCGGACGGTGATCCGAACCGAGATCGCGGCGCGGCGCCAGCAGATCGACAGCCTTGCGCGCGAGATGGTCGAGAGCGGGCTGGCGGTCTGGGACGAGGGCGAGGGCGATTCGGCCCGCCTGATCGTGCGCGGCCGCTCCAACCTGCTGGACGAGGACGGGTTCGGTGAAGAGCTGGACCGTATCCGGACCCTGTTCGATGACCTGGAGCGCAAGCGCGACATCGAGCAGTTCCTGGATCTGGCCGAGGACGGCGAGGGGGTGCGGATTTTTATCGGCTCCGAAAACAAACTTTTCTCACTTTCGGGTTCCTCTTTGGTGGTCTCTCCCTATATGAACGCGGACCGAAAGATCATCGGCGCGGTGGGTGTCATCGGCCCGACGCGCTTGAACTACGGACGTATCGTGCCGATCGTGGATTACACGGCACAGCTGGTCGGGAAACTGATTTCGGACCGGAGCTAGAGGTGGAACATGGCAGAGCCCAAGAACGACGATTTTCTGGATGACATCGAGGCCGCCGAGGCCGAGGAACTGGCCGAGGAACTGGCCGAGATCGAATCCGAGGCCGCCGAGCTCGATGCGCTGCGCGCCGAGCGGGATGCGCTGAAGGACAAGTTCATGCGCGCGCTGGCGGATGCCGAGAATTCGCGCAAGCGCGCCGACAAGCAACGCCGAGAGGCCGAGCAATATGGCGGCTCGAAACTGGCGCGCGACATCTTGCCGGTCTATGACAACATGAAGCGCGCACTCGAGGCCGCGACGGAAGAGCACAGAGATGTCGCCTCGGCCCTGATCGAGGGGATCGAGCTGACCCTGCGCGAGTTGCTCAACGTGCTTGCAAAGCACGGGATCGAGCCGGTGTCACCGCAGGTCGGCGACAGGTTCGATCCGCAGGTGCACCAGGCGATGTTCGAGGCCCCGGTGCCGGGCACCAAGGCAGGAGACATCATCCAGGTCGCCGCCGAGGGGTTCATGCTGCACGACCGGCTGCTGCGTCCGGCGCAGGTCGGGGTGTCATCGACCCCCGCATCCTGACGAGTGGCGAGAGCTGAAACGCGCCCCCGCGGCGCGCGTGCCTCCGGCGGGAGTATTTGCCAAAGAGAAGAAGGGGCGGTCAGCTTTTGGCCGCCTCTTTCAGTTTGTAGAGCAGGTCGAGCGCGTCGCGCGGGCTGAGCTCGTCGGGGTGGATGTTCTCGAGCATCTCGACCACGGGCGAGGTCGTCGGGGCGGGTGACGGCGGCGGCGTCGGCGTGGCCGCGAAGAGTGGCAGGTCGTCGATCAGCGCCTTTTGCGTGGCGCCGCCCTCGCGTTCGCCCTGTTCCAGCGCATCCAGCACCACCCGGGCGCGGGCCACCACCGAGGCCGGCAGGCCGGCCAGCTGGGCCACCTGCACGCCGTAGGAGCGATCGGCGGCGCCCTTGCGCACCTCGTGCAGGAAGATCACCTCGCCCTCCCATTCGCGGACGGCAACGGTGGCGTTCTCGACATGCTCGAGCTTGCCGGCGAGCGCGGTCAACTCGTGGTAATGGGTGGCGAACAGGGCGCGGGCGCGGTTGACGTCGTGCAGGTGCTCCAGCGTGGCCCAGGCGATGGAGAGCCCGTCATAGGTGGCGGTGCCGCGGCCGATCTCGTCGAGGATGACCAGCGCGCGGTCGTCGGCCTGGTTCAGGATCGCGGCGGTCTCGACCATTTCCACCATGAAGGTGGAGCGGCCGCGCGCGAGGTCGTCGGAGGCGCCGACGCGGCTGAAGATCTGGCTGACCATGCCGATGCGGGCGTGGTCCGCCGGGACATAGCTGCCGATCTGGGCCAGAAGTGCAATCAGTGCATTCTGCCGCAGGAAGGTCGATTTACCGGCCATGTTGGGGCCCGTGAGCAGCCAGACCGCCGCGCCGTCGCCGGCGGTCAGGTCACAGTCGTTGGCCACGAAGGGGGCGCCGCCCTGTTGCCGCAGCGCCTGTTCCACCACCGGATGCCGCCCGCCGGCAATGTCGAAGGCGCGGCTGGCGTCGACCTGGGGGCGGCACCAGTCCTCGGCGCGCGCCAGATCGGCCAGCGCGGTGGCGAGATCCAGTTCGGCCAGCCCCCGCGCGGCGGCATTGAGGCGGGGCGCGTTCTCCAGGATCGTCTCTGAAAGCGCTTGATAGAGCCGCTTTTCAATCTCGAGCGCCCGTCCACCGGCGTTCAGGATGCGGGTTTCGATCTCGGAGAGGTCGACGGTGGTAAAGCGGATCTGGTTGGCGGTGGTCTGACGGTGGATAAAGGTTTCGTTGAGCGGCGCGGCCTGCATCCTGGCCGCATGGGTGGCGGTGGTCTCGATGAAATAGCCCAGCACGTTGTTGTGCTTGATCTTCAGCGAGGCGATGCCGGTATGTTCGGCGTATTTCTTTTGCAGCGCCGCGATGACGGAGCGGCCCTCGTCGCGCAGGGTGCGCGCCTCATCGAGGTCGGGGTCGTAGCCGGGCGCGATGAACCCGCCGTCGCGCGCCAGCAGCGGCGGATCGGCGACCAGCGCGGCCTCGAGCAAGGCGGCGAGGTCGTCGAATCCGGTCAAGGCCGCCACCGCCTCGGCCAGGTGCGCGGGCAGGTCGCGCCCGGCGCAGGCCTCGGCCAGTGCGCTGGACTGGATGAGGGCGCCGCGGATCGCGGCCAAGTCGCGCGGGCCGCCGCGCTCCAGCGCCAGGCGCGAAAGGGCGCGATCCATGTCCGGGGTCTTGCGCAGGGTGTCGCGCAGAAGGTCGGAAAACCCGCTGTCCTCGGCACAGTAGCTGATGGCGTCCTGGCGGGCGTGGATCACCGCGAGATCCCGCGACGGGCTGGACAGTCGCTGTTCCAGAAGGCGGGCACCGCCCGGTGTGACGGTGCGGTCCATCACCGCCAGCAACGAACCGGCCCGGCCACCCGACAGCGCGCGGGTCAACTCCAGGTTGCGACGGGTGGCGGCGTCGATCTGGACGATCCGGTCCTGTGCCTCGCGCTGGGGCGGTTGCATCAGGGGCAGTTTGCCCTTTTGGGTGATGTCGAGGTAGTCGATCAGCGCCCCCATGGCCGAGACCTCGGCGCGGGAGAAACTGCCGAAGGCATCGAGCGCCGAGATCCGGAACAGTTCCAGGATCCGCTTTTCGGCGGCGGTGCTGTCGAAACTGGCGCGGGCCAGCGGGGTCAGGGCGATCCCCAGATCAGAGACTAACCCGTGCTTTTCGTTCTCGATCGTGTCGGGCACCACCAGTTCAGCCGGGGCCAACCGCGCCAATTCGGGCGACAGCCGCACCGGGGCGATCGGCATCACGTGGAAATCGCCGGTCGAGATATCGGCCCAGGCCAGCGCGGCCTGGTCGCGGATTTGCGTGTAAGCGGCGAGATAGTTGTGCCGCCGCGCCTCCAGGAGCGAATCCTCGGTCAGGGTGCCGGGGGTGACAAGGCGTACCACGTCGCGCCGCACCACCGATTTGGAGCCGCGTTTCTTGGCCTCGGCCGGGCTTTCCATCTGTTCGCAGACGGCGACGCGGAACCCCTTGCGGATCAGCGTCAGCAGGTAGTTCTCGGCGGCATGGACCGGCACGCCACACATCGGGATATCGGCGCCGGCATGTTTGCCGCGCTTGGTCAGGGCGATATCAAGCGCCTCGGAGGCGGCGACCGCGTCGTCGAAGAACATCTCGTAGAAATCGCCCATGCGATAGAACAGCAGCGCGTCGGCGTGCTGTTGCTTGATCTCGAGATATTGCGCCATCATCGGCGTGACGGTGGTGGTCAAGCCGGTGTCTCCCCATCCTGCGAACCGGTCGCGACCTTACAAATGACCCGGTGCCGGCGAAAGGCGAAAACGCAATGGCGTTGAGGTGCCTTGGCCCCTAGGCTATGAGGTCGGCGCCCAGCGGAGGAGTGACGCAGCCATGGCGAAGACGAAAATCACCGACGAAGAGGCGCTCGCCTTTCACCTGGAGCCCACGCCGGGCAAGTTCGAGGTGCGCGCGACGGTGCCGATGACCACGCAGCGCGACCTGTCGCTGGCCTATTCGCCCGGTGTCGCGGTGCCCTGCGAGGCGATCGCGGCAAACCCCGAGACCGCCTATGATTACACCAACAAGGGCAACCTCGTCGCGGTGATCTCGAACGGCACCGCGGTGCTGGGGCTGGGCAACCTGGGCGCGCTGGGCTCCAAGCCGGTGATGGAGGGCAAGGCGGTTCTGTTCAAGCGGTTCGCGGATGTGAACGCGGTCGATATCGAGCTGGATACCGAGGACCCCGACGAGATCATCCAGGCGGTCAAACTGATGGGGCCGACCTTTGGCGGCATCAACCTCGAGGATATCAAGGCGCCGGAATGTTTCATCATCGAGCAGCGGCTCAAGGAAGAGATGGACATCCCGGTGTTTCACGACGACCAGCACGGCACGGCGGTGATCTGTGCCGCCGGTCTGATCAACGCGCTGCACCTCTCGGACAAGAAGATCGAGGACGTGAAGATCGTGCTGAACGGCGCCGGCGCCGCTGGCATTGCCTGTATCGAGCTGCTGAAACGCATGGGCGCGCGGCATGACAACTGCATCGTCTGCGATACCAAGGGGGTGATCTTCCAAGGTCGGACCGAGGGGATGAACCAGTGGAAATCGGCCCATGCGGTCAAGACCGAGCTGCGCAGCCTCGAGGACGCGATGAAGGGGGCCGACGTGTTCCTCGGCGTTTCGGCCAAGGGCGCGGTGACGCAGGAGATGGTCGCTTCCATGGCCGACAACCCGGTGATCTTTGCCATGGCCAACCCCGATCCGGAGATCACCCCGGAAGAGGCGCACGAGGTGCGGATGGACGCCATCGTCGCGACGGGGCGCAGCGATTATCCCAACCAGGTCAACAACGTGCTGGGCTTTCCCTATCTGTTCCGGGGGGCGCTGGACATTCATGCGCGTGCGATCAACGACGAGATGAAGATCGCCTGTGCCCACGCGCTGGCCAAGATCGCGCGCGAGGATGTGCCGGACGAGGTGGCGCTGGCCTATGGCAAGGCGCTGAGCTTTGGTCGCGATTACATCATTCCCACGCCGTTCGATCCGCGGCTGATTCACCGGATTCCCACCGCCGTGGCGCGTGCCGGCATGGACACCGGGGCGGCGCGGCGTCCGATCATCGACATGGACGCCTATGAACTGACGTTGAAAAGCCGGATGGACCCGACCGCGAGCATCCTGCGCGGGCTGAACGCCCGGGCGCGGGCGGCGCAGGCGCGGATGATCTTTGCCGAGGGCGACGATCCGCGCGTTTTGCGGGCCGCGGTCACCTACCAGCGGTCGGGGTTCGGCAAGGCGCTGGTGGTCGGGCGCCCGGGCGACGTGAAGGCCAAGCTCGAGGCGGCGGGGCTGGAGGACGCGGTGCGCGAGATCGAGGTGGTGAACGCCGCCAACACCACGCATTTGGACAGTTACAAGGCGTTTTTGTACAAGCGGCTTCAGCGCAGGGGCTTTGACCAGAAGGACGTGCACCGGCTGGCCGCGCGCGACCGCCACGTGTTCTCGGCGCTGATGCTGGCGCATGGGCATGGCGATGCGCTGGTCTCCGGGGCGACGCGGAAAT
Organism: Aquicoccus sp. SU-CL01552; assembly: GCF_040365005.1. NCBI lineage: Bacteria > Pseudomonadati > Pseudomonadota > Alphaproteobacteria > Rhodobacterales > Paracoccaceae > Aquicoccus > Aquicoccus sp. SU-CL01552. Next base: position 28,347 of record NZ_BAABWV010000007.1, read on the forward strand.
CGGCCCATGTGCTGGACCAGATCAACCACGTCTTTGACGCCGACGCGGAACATGGCGCGGCGGGGATCACCGCGCTGTTGCACAAGGGGCGGATCGTGCTGATCGGCGACACGCTGGTGCACGAATGGCCCGAGACCGAGGACCTGGCCAATATCGCCGAGCGGGGTGCCTCGGTGGCGCGCGGGCTGGGGTTGGAGCCTCGGGTGGCCTTCGTCTCGTTCTCGACCTTTGGTTACCCGGTGTCGGAGCGGGCGGAAAAGATGCACCTGGCCTGCGATGCGCTGGACGCGCGCGGGGTGGATTTCGAGTACGAGGGCGAGATGGCGGTCGACGTGGCGCTGAACGCCAAGGCGCAGATGTCCTATCCGTTCTCGCGCCTGACCGGTCCGGCGAACATGCTGGTGGTGCCGGCGCGGCATTCGGCCAGCATCTCGGTCAAGCTGATGCAGGAGATGGGCGAGGCGACGGTGATCGGGCCGATCCTGACCGGCGTGAACAAGCCGATCCAGATCTGTTCGACGGTCTCCACCGCCAACGACATCCTGAACATGGCGGTTCTGGCGGCCTGCGGGATCGGCTGACCCCATGGCGATCTGGAACCTCGGCTCGATCAACGCCGACATGGTCTATGCGGTGCCGCACCTGCCCGGGCCGGGAGAGACGCTGGCCGCCACCGGGCTGCAGCGGTTCTTGGGCGGCAAGGGCGCCAACATGTCCGTCGCGGCGGCGCGCGCGGCGGCCCATGTGCGCCATCTCGGCGCGGTGGGCGCCGACGGGGCCTGGGCGGTGGAGCGGTTGATGGAATACGGCGTGGACACGCGCCATATCCAGCAGGCCGCGGACCCCACCGGTCATGCCATCGTGACGGTCGACCCGGATGGCGAAAACCAGATCGTGATCTTTCCCGGTGCCAACCGCGCGATTCCCGAGGTGGCGGTTCAGGCCGCGCTCTCCGAGGCGGCGGCGGGTGACAGCCTGTTGATCCAGAACGAGACCAACGCGCAATTGCTGGCGGCGCGGATCGGGCGCGATCTGGGGCTGCGGGTGTGTTATGCCGCCGCCCCCTTCGATGCCGAGGCCGTGCGCGCGGTGCTGCCGTACCTCGATTTTCTGGTGCTCAACGCGGTCGAGGCCGAGCAGCTGGAACGGGCGACGGGCATGGGCCCCGGGGCCCTGCCGGTGCGCGACGTGATCGTGACGCTAGGGGCCGGGGGCGCGCGGTATTTCGACACTAAATCAGGGGAAAGCCGGGATTTCCCAGCGGTTCCGGTGATGCCGGTGGATACCACCGGTGCCGGCGATACCTTTACCGGTTATGTTCTGGCCGGGCTCGACCGGGGGCTGCCGATGGCGCAGGCGATTGCGCAAGCGATGCGCGCCGCCGCGATCATGGTGACACGCCACGGCACGGCGGACGTGATCCCCGATCTGAAGGACGTGCAGGCGGCGCGGCCCGGTTAAATACCGGCAAAGGGCGCGGCATCGCCCCAAAGCGCCCGCACCCGCGCATCGCGGCCGCAGCCCTCGCGGTAAAGCTTGTAGGCGACCGATTGTTTGCGTGGGCCATAGCGCGTGAGGATCAGCTTGGACCCCTTGTAATAATCCTGGTGATAGGCCTCGGCCTCGTAAAACCGTTTGGCGGGCAGGATGGGCGTGACGACCTGTTGCCCAAGATCCGCCTGCGCCTGGCTGATCGCGGCCTGCGCCAGCGCCTTTTCCCCCGTGTCAGAGACGAAAATCGCGGTGCGGTAGCTGTCGCCACGATCACAGAACTGGCCGCCCGCATCGGTGGGATCGACCGAGCGCAGGAACAGCGACAACAGGGTTTCGCGGCTGATCCGGGACGGGTCGAAGGTGATCTTCACCGCCTCGTAATGGCCGGTGCCGCCACGGCTGACCTGTTTGTACGTGGGGTTTTCGAGGGTGCCGCCGGTATAGCCAGAGACCGCCTCCTGCACGCCATCGAGCTTTTCGAAATCGGCCTCGACGCACCAGAAGCAACCGCCGGCGACAACCAGCGTTTCGCGCGGGCCGGCATGGGCGTGGGTGGAATGGATCAGGCTTGCCAGCACGATGAGGCCGGCAAGCAGGACGGGCTTGAGCGTTTTGAACCGTGACATGGCAACTCTCCTCGAACTTGCAATGGCTGGGTGTGAGAGTGCCGCGCGCGTCCGGCCCGGGCAATCGGCTGTCATCGAATGTCACGCGCAGGTGAGCAGGAGTGACCATGCGCGCGTGGTTTGTTTCGTCGCCTCGTGGTCGGTGCGAGAAACCGGTTCCCAAGGTTTCGGGCGCGCTCTAGCCTTTGCCAAAAGGAGAGCGCGATGACCGACAAGATCACCACCCACCAGGCGCAGGAGGATGCGCGCAACGAAGAGATCCTGATCTATCTGAACGGCAGGATCGTGCCCAAGGCCGAGGCATTGGTGAGTGTTTATGACAGCGGCTTCATGCTTGGCGACGGGGTGTGGGAGGGGCTGCGCCTGTACAACGGGACATGGGCCTTTCTCGACATGCATCTGGACCGGTTGTTCGAGGCCGCCAAGGCGATCGACCTGGAGATCGGGATGGATCGGGACGGGGTCAAAAGCGCCTTGTTAGAGACGCAAACGGCCAATGGTATGGTCACCGATGCCCATGCGCGGCTGATGGTGACGCGGGGGGTCAAGACCCGCCCGTTCCAGCATCCGGCGCTGTCGCAGCAGGGGCCGACCGTGACCATCATCATGGAGCATTCACGGCCCAGCCTGCCGCGACCGATCCGGCTGGCCACGGTGCCGCATATCCGCGGGCTGCCGATGACGCAGGATCCCAAGCTGAATTCGCATTCCAAGCTGAACTGCATCCTGGCCTGCATCGCGGCGGAAAAGGCGGGGGCCGACGAGGCGTTGATGCTGGATGTGAACGGCTTTGTGAACACTACCAACGCCTGCAACTTCTTCATCGTCCGCAAGGGCGAGGTTTGGACCAGCACCGGGGATTACTGCATGAACGGGATCACGCGGCAAAAGGTGATCGACGTCTGCCGCGCCGATGGCATCCCGGTGTTTGAGCGCAACTATTCGCTGGTCGACACCTATGGCGCGGATGAGGCGTTCCTGACCGGCACCTTCGGCGCGCAGACCCCGGTGGGTGAGGTTGACGGGCGCCGGATCGGTGCGGGCGATATGGGGCCGATGACGACCCGTATTCGCGGCCTCTATAAGGCGCTGGTCGAGCGGGAGTGCGCGTGATGCGGATTGCCATGTGGTCGGGGCCGCGCAACCTGTCGACGGCGATGATGTATGCCTTTGCGGCGCGGGGCGATTGCGCCGTGGTGGATGAGCCGTTCTATGCCGCCTACCTTGAAAAGACCGGGCTGGCCCACCCGATGCGCGATGACATCCTGGCGGCGCAATCACGGGATCCGGGGGCGGTGGTAGAGGAAATATGTGGCTCTATCCCGGGGGGGTTTCCGAATTTCTATCAGAAACACATGACACAGCACATGATCGAAGGGGTGCCGCGCGACTGGATGCGCGGGGTGCAGAACGTGTTCCTGATCCGCCATCCGGCGCGGGTGATCGCGAGCTATGCCGCCAAGCGCGAGAACCCGGTGTTGGACGATATCGGGTTCCGGCAACAGGCGGAGTTGTTCGATCTGGTCCGGGGCTGGGGCCAGCGCCCGGTGGTGATCGACAGCCATGACATCCGCGCCGATCCGCGCGCGGCGCTGGAGGGGCTCTGTGACGCGATCGGGCTGGAGTTCACCGCGCGCATGCTGACCTGGCCCAGCGGCGGGCATCCCGACGACGGTGTTTGGGCGCCGCATTGGTACGGGGCGGTGTGGCAATCCACCGGGTTCGCCGCGCCCGAGGGGCCGTTGCCGCAGGTGCCGACGGATTTGCAGCCGGTGCTGGAGACGGCGATGCCGTATTATGAGCGGATGATGGCGGAGAAGTTGTAGCAGGGGCGCCGGAAACGCAAACGGCCCGCCAGAGGGGCGGGCCGTGTATAGAAAATCGCTCGGGTCAGAGCCTATTTTCCGGCGTTGCGCCGATCGCGCATGGCCAACAGGCGCAGGCGCAGCGCGTTGAGCTTGATGAAGCCGGCGGCGTCTTTCTGATCGTAGGCGCCGGCGTCCTCTTCGAAGGTCACGTGCTCTTCGGAATAGAGCGACTGATCCGACCAGCGGCCGACGGTTGTGGCAAGCCCCTTGTACAGGCGCACGCGGACGGTGCCGGTGACGTGCTGCTGGCTCTTGTCGATGGCGGCCTGCAGCATCTCGCGCTCGGGGCTGTACCAGAAGCCGTTGTAGATCAGCTCGGCGTATTGCGGCATCAGCTGGTCCTTCAGGTGCATCGCGCCGCGGTCCATGGTGATCGATTCGATGCCGCGGTGCGCCTCGAGCAGGATGGTGCCGCCGGGGGTTTCATAGATGCCACGGGACTTCATGCCGACGAAGCGGCCCTCGACGAGGTCGAGACGGCCGATGCCGTGCTTGCGGCCATATTCGTTGAGCTGGGTCAGGATGGTGGCCGGGCTCATCGCCTCGCCGTTGATGCTGACCGCGTCGCCCTTTTCAAAGCCGATCTCGATATACTCGGCCTCGTTCGGGGCATCCTCGGGGTGCACGGTGCGCTGATAGACGTAATCGGGCGCCTGTTGCGCCGGATCCTCGAGCACCTTGCCCTCCGACGAGGTGTGCAGCAGGTTGGCGTCGACCGAGAAGGGGGCCTCGCCGCGCTTGTCCTTGGCGATCGGGATCTGGTGCGCCTCGGCGAATTCCAGCAGGCGGGTGCGGCTGGTCAGATCCCATTCGCGCCAGGGTGCGATCACCTTGATGTCGGGGTTCAGCGCATAGGCGGCCAGTTCGAAGCGGACCTGGTCGTTGCCCTTGCCGGTGGCGCCGTGGGCGACCGCGTCGGCGCCGGTCTGTTCGGCGATCTCGATCAGGCGCTTGGAGATCAGCGGGCGCGCGATCGAGGTGCCCAGCAGGTAGAGCCCCTCGTAAACCGCGTTGGCGCGGAACATCGGAAAGACGAAATCGCGGACGAATTCCTCGCGCACGTCCTCAATGAAGATGTTCTCGGGCTTGATGCCCAGCATCTCGGCCTTCTTGCGCGCCGGTTCCAGCTCCTCTCCCTGGCCGAGGTCGGCGGTAAAGGTCACCACCTCGCAGCCATATTCGGTTTGGAGCCATTTCAGGATGATCGAGGTGTCGAGGCCACCGGAATAGGCCAGGACGACTTTCTTGGGCGCGGACATGCGGATTTCCTTCTGCGTAGACCGCGACGGGGGTTAGCGGGTTTTCGACGCAGGGGCAAGGTGGCAGCGTCTGCGGGCTTGCATCCGAGGGCCAGTTTGGCCACAGAACCCTATGACCGATCTTGATGATGCCTTTCATAGCGGCGCCCGCGATGCCACCCGCGCGATGCGCGCGGTGTTTCCCGCCACCCCGTTGCAGCGCAACGCGCACCTCTCGGACAAGTACCAGGCTGACATCTGGCTCAAACGCGAGGATCTGAGCCCGGTGCGATCCTACAAGCTGCGCGGCGCGTTCAACGCCATGCGCAAGCAGGCGGGGCAGGACCTGTTCGTTTGCGCCAGTGCCGGCAACCACGCGCAGGGTGTCGCCTATATGTGCAAGCACATGGGCGTGAAGGGGGTGATCTTCATGCCGGTGACGACGCCGGCGCAGAAGATCCAGAAGACCCGGATCTTTGGCGGCGACCAGGTGCAGATCCACCTTGTGGGTGATTATTTCGACGACACCCTGGCGGCGGCGCAGGACTGGTGTGCGCGCGAGGGTGGGCATTTCCTGTCGCCGTTCGACGACATGGACGTGATCGAGGGGCAGGCCTCGATCGGGGTCGAGATCGAGGAACAGCTGGGCCGGATGCCCGATCACGTGATCCTGCCGGTGGGCGGCGGCGGCATGTCGTCCGGCGTGTCGACCTGGTTCGGCGACCGCACCCATTGCGTTTTCGTCGAGCCCTCTGGCGGGGCCTGCCTGCGCGCGGCGCTGGGCGCGCGGCACCCGGTGACGCTGGACCATGTCGATACCTTCGTCGACGGGGCCGCAGTGGGGCGGATCGGGGAAAAGACCTTTGATCTGCTGCGTGATACCCGGCTGTCCGACGTGATGGTGCTGGGCGAGGACCGGATCTGTACCACCATCATCGAGATGCTGAACCTGGAGGGGATCGTGTTGGAGCCCGCCGGGGCGATGTCGATCGAGGCGGTGGGCGATATCGCCAGTTTCGTGCGCGGCCGCACGGTGGTCTGCGTCACATCGGGCGGCAACTTCGATTTCGAGCGGCTGCCCGAGGTCAAGGAACGGGCGCAGCGTTTCGCCGGCGTGAAAAAATACTTCATCCTGCGCCTGCCGCAGCGGCCCGGCGCGCTGAAGGATTTCCTCGAAATCCTCGGCCCCGAGGACGACATCAGCCGGTTCGAGTACATGAAGAAATCGGCCCGCAACTTCGGCTCGGTCCTGATCGGGATCGAGACTCAGCGACCCGAGAACTTTGCGCATCTGTTCGCGCGGTTGGATGCGGCGGGCTATACCTATACCGACATCACCACCGACGAGACGCTGGCGCAGTTCGTGATCTGAGCGGTCCGGCCCTGCCGGCCGCAGTCACGCGGCGAGGTGTTCGCGCATCCCGTCGAGGAAACAGACCTTGGACCGGTCATAGGCATCAGTGATGGCGGCCAGGTCCACGTCGTCGGGTTTGCCCTGAGCCGCCAGCCGCTCTCCGTCCTGGCACAGGTCGGAGAAGGTGGAGAACCCCAGATTGAGCGCGCTGCCCTTGAGGAAATGAAGATCCTGTTCCAACTGGTCGCGGGGGCTGCCGGCGCGCAGCCGGTCGATCACCTCCTCCACCTCGTCGAGGAACAGCTCGACCACCTCCTTGAAGTCCTCGGCGCCGACTTCGTCGCGCAATTCGTTCACGCGTGACCATAAGATCATGATGAACCCCCATTCCTGAACCCCGACCCGGTGGCAAGGGTAGGGGCGGGGCGTAAACAGCGGGTTAAGCCGCGTTGGTCGATCCGGTTTCACCCCCTGTTAAGGGCTTGCGCCGATAGTCTTGTCACCCGGTGGGTCACGAGAGGGTTCGGTGAGCAAGGTGATGCCTCAGACAATGGCGGTAGCGCGTGAGATTCCCCCGGCCACGGGCGCGATCCGGCGCGTGCTGGTGGTGGATGACAGCCGGTTGCAGCGCCACATCCTGATGTCGTCGCTGACCAAGTCCGGATTCGAGGTGGTTGAGGCCGACAGCGGTGAGGCGGCGATGGAGATCTGCCGCGCGGCGCCGCCCGACCTGGTCCTGAGCGACTGGATGATGCCGGGGATGAGCGGGCTGGAGTTCTGCCGCGCGTTCCGCATGTTGCCGACCGATGGCTATGGCTATTTCATCCTGTTGACCTCGAAGAGCGACAAGCATGACATCGCCAAGGGGCTGGACGCCGGGGCCGATGATTTCCTGATCAAACCGGTGAATGGGGATGAGCTGCGGGCGCGGATTTCGGCCGGCGCCCGCATTCTGGACATGCAGCGCGAGCTGTCCAGGAAGAACCGCGTCATCTCGGAGACGCTGGACAAGCTGCGCAAGGCACATGACGCGATCGACCGCGACCTGATCCAGGCGCGCCGGATCCAGCAATCCCTGGTGCCGGAGCTGACGCGTGATTTCGGCGCATCGCGGGTGAGCCTCTTGCTCAAACCCTGCGGCCATATCGGCGGCGACCTGGTGGGCATGTTCTCGCCGGGGGGCACGCGGATCGGGTTTTATGCCATCGACGTATCGGGCCACGGCATCACCTCGGCGATGGTGACCGCGAAACTGGGCGGCTACCTGTCGAGCAGCTATTTCGACCAGAACGTCGGGTTGGAAAAGCGCCACGAAAGCTTTTACGCCCTGCGCCCGCCGGCCGAGGTGGCGCGGATTCTGAACGACCGCCTTATCGCGGATACCGGCGTGGATGAGTATTTCACCATGGTGTATGGCACCGCCGATCTGCGCAGCGGTCATGTGCAGATGGTGCAGGCCGGGCATCCCCATCCGCTGTTGCTGCGCCGCGACGGTAGTGCCGAGTTCCTGGGCGCGGGCGGTGTGCCGGTCGGGTTGCTGCCGGACCAGACCTATGGCCAGTTCGAAACCGTGATGGCGCCCGGTGACCGGTTGCTGTTCTACTCGGACGGGTTCACCGAATTCCGGCTGGCGGGCGGGGGCCTGCTGGAGAGCGAGGGGTTCCTCGACTTGGTGCGGGCCTGCGACACCGGGCAGGAGGGTCAGGACCTGTTGGAGGATCTGTTTCGGCGGCTGTCGGAGCGGATGGCGCCGGGGCAGAGCATGGAGGACGATATCTCTGCCACCCTGTTCGAGTTCAACGTGGCATAGGCCGCGCGGTTACAGGGTGCCCCGGGCCAGCTGGTCGGCGAAATGCCGGTCGCCGGCATTGCCGAGACGATGCGCGGCCTCGTCCGGGCGCAGCCAGAGGGCGCTGTGCCCCGGTTCGGTTGGCGGACCCATCGGGCGGACCGGCCGGGCGATGTAGATCAGGCAGATCTTTTCGGCCCAGAGATCGTATTCCGGCATATAGGCAAAGCGGCGAAAAGCGCCGACCCGGCGCGGTGCCGCGATCCGCCAGCCGGTTTCCTCGCGAACTTCGCGGTACAGCGCGGCCAGTGGCGATTCGCCCGGGTCGATGCCGCCGCCGGGCAGTTGCAAATCGGGGCCCGGATCGTCCTGCAGCGTGAGCAGGAGATGCCCGTCCAGCGGCAGCAGCGCATAGGCCCCGGCCCGGCGCCGATAGCTTTGCCGGGGGTCGGGTGAGGCTCCGAACCGTCTGATCATGCCGCCGCCCCCTTTCATCGCGATGCGTTCCGACTATATATTGCGCCTGATATGCCAACCCGTGGCGCATAAGGAAACCCCATGACCATCGGATCGAAACTCGCGTGGGACGATACCGTCCTGCCCTTTCAGCTTGATGTTTCGGACATGCGCGGGCGCGTTGCTCGGCTGGACGGCGTGTTGGAGGGCATTCTGAAACAGCATGATTACCCACCCCAGGTCGAGGCTCTGGTGGCCGAGATGGCGCTCTTGACCGCGCTGATCGGCCAGACCGTCAAGCTGCGTTGGAAGCTGTCGTTGCAGGTGCAGTCCAAGGGCGCGGTGCGGATGATCGCCACCGATTACCATGCCCCCACCAAGGACGGAGAGCCGGCCCGGATCCGGGCCTATGCCAGTTATGACGCGGACCGGCTGACCGGGGCTGACCCCTTTGCCCAGGTCGGCGAGGGATACTTCGCGATCCTGATCGACCAAGGCAAGGGCACCGCGCCCTACCAGGGGATCACGCCGCTGGCCGGCGAGTCGCTGCGGCGCAGCGCCGAGGCCTATTTCGCCCAGTCCGAGCAGTTGCCGACCCGGTTCAAGCTGAACTTCGGCAAGTCGACGGAAAAGGGTGGGGTCGAGCATTGGCGCGCCGGCGGGGTGATGTTGCAGCACATGCCCAAGGCCTCGCCCTTCGTGGCAGAGGGGGAGGGCGGCGGCGAGATCCTGCGCCCGGCCGACCTGATGGACGGGGAAGCGGGCGAGAACTGGAACCGGGTGAACATCCTGCTCGATTCGGTCGAGGAGATGGAACTTGTCGGTCCGGTCGTCACGCCGACCGACCTGTTGGTGCGCCTGTTCCACGAGGAACAACCGCGCGTGTTCGATGCACAGGCGGTGCGGTTCGGCTGCACCTGTTCCGAGGACCGGGTGCGCCAGAGCCTGTCGATCTATTCGGCCAAGGACATCAGCCGGATGACCACGGACGAGGGCCTTGTCACCGCCGATTGCCAGTTCTGCGGCGCCCATTACGAGCTGGACCCGAACAGCGTCGGTTTCGAGGCGGGGCAGGGCGACGATGGGTGACCCGGTCGCACGGTTGCAGTCCGCGCTGGACCGGCCCGGCGCGGATTCCTCGGATTTCGACCTGAACCCTGATTTCAGGTTGCCCGAGGAACGTCGGCTGCGCCCCGCCGGGGTGTTGGTGACGGTCACGCTCGCCACCGGCGCGCCACGGCTGATCCTGACCAAGCGGTCCTCGGCGCTGAAGCACCATCCCGGCCAGATCGCCTTTCCCGGCGGCAAGCAGGAGGAGACGGACGCGAACGTGACCGCCGCCGCCCTGCGCGAGGCCGAGGAAGAGATCGGCCTGCCGCGCGACATGCCGACGGTTCTGGGCACCCTTCCCGAGCACGAGACGGTGACCGGGTTCAAGGTGACGCCGGTGCTGGCGGTGCTGGAGCGCGCGTTCGACCCGGTGGCGGAACCCGGCGAGGTCGAAGAGGTGTTCTCGGTGCCGCTGGAGCATGTGCTGAACCCGGAGAACTACCTGATCGAGTCGCGTATTTGGCGGGGGATGCGGCGGCATTACTTCACGGTGCCCTTCGGCCCCTATTACATCTGGGGCGCGACCGCGCGGATGCTGCGCGGGCTGGCGGTACGGATGGAGGCATGACCCGGATCACCGAGGACTGGCTGACCGACCCGGCGACCCAGGCGGTTTGCGCCGCGCTGGAACTGGGCGGAGCGCAGGCGTTGTTCGTCGGTGGCTGTGTGCGCAACGCACTGATGGGCGTGCCGGTGCGCGATATCGACCTGTCGACCGACGCGGTGCCCGAGCGGGTGATCGCCCTGGCCGAGGCGGCGGGGATCAAGGCGGTGCCCACCGGGATCGACCACGGCACCGTGACGCTGGTCAAGGACGGCATTCCGCACGAGGTGACCACCTTTCGCAAGGACATTGAAACCGACGGGCGGCGGGCAGTGGTGGCCTATTCCACCCGGGTCGAGGAGGACGCGGCGCGGCGCGATTTCACCATGAACGCGCTTTACGCCCGATCCGATGGCACCGTGCTCGATCCGCTGGGCGGGTTGCCGGACCTGCGGGCGCGACGGGTGCGTTTCATCGGCAAGGCGGGCGACCGCATCCGCGAGGATTACCTGCGCAGCCTGCGCTATTTCCGCTTTCACGCCTGGTATGGCTGTGACGACCTGGGGTTCGATCCCGAGGCGCTGGCGGCGATTGCCGACAATCTCGACGGCTTGTCCCGGCTGTCGCGCGAACGGGTGGGGGGCGAGTTGCTGCGCCTGCTCGCGGCGCCCGACCCGGCGCCGGCAGTGGCGGCGATGCGCTCCACCGGGGCGCTGGGGCAGGTGCTGCCCGGGGCCGACGATCGTGCATTGGCGCCGCTGGTGCACCTGGAGGGCCAGACCGGCACGGCGCCGGACGGGGTGCGGCGGCTGGCGGCGCTGGGCGGGGTCGAGGCGGCAAAGACGCTGCGGCTGAGCCGGACTCAGGCGCGGGTGCTGGACCGGATGCGCGAGGCGGCGGCGGGTGTCATGACCCCGGCCGAGCTGGGCTATCGGCTGAAGGAAGCGGCGGCGCGCGATGCGCTGCTGTTGCGCTGTGCCTGGTCGGATCAGCCCTGGCCCGAGGGCGCGGAGGGGGACATCGCCAGGGGCGCGGCGGCGCAATTCCCGGTGACCGCGCGCGACCTGATGCCGGAATATAACGGCGCGGCGCTGGGCAAACGGCTGGCAGAGCTTGAAAACCGCTGGATCGCCTCCGGGTTTGCCGGTGACAAGGCGGCGTTGCTTTCGGGTGACAGCGCCGCCGGCTAAAGACATGTCAAATGCATGTAATGGGTGACAAATCCATCGTTTTTGGATAGCCAGCGCATCGAAACCTTGTTGGAGGATGCGCATGTATCACGGGATCTGGAACAGCTGACGCTGAACGACCGGGCCTCGTGTGGGTGGTGTTCAGCGCTGCCCTTATTGCATTTTCATCCTTTTCGCTCTGCCGGAGTGTTCCGACATGTTTCGTTTCTTTGAATCGCTGATCGACCCCTATTGCGACCATCCGCAAGAGGATCGCCCGCCAACCCGGCTGTGGCCGTTTCTGCGCGCCTATGCGCGCCCCTTTCGCCGCGTGTTCCTCTGGGCGGCGCTGCTCTCGGTATTGGTGGCCGGGATCGAGATCTGGCTGATCTATTACATGGGGCGGGTGGTCGACCTGCTGGGCGGCAGCCCGGCGCAGGTCTGGGCCGAGCACGGGCTGGAACTGGTGCTGGTGGCGCTGTTCATCCTCGTGCTGCGGCCGCTGATCCAGCTTCTCGATGTGCTGGTGCTGAACAACGCGATCCTGCCGAATTTCGGCACGTTGATCCGCTGGCGTGCGCACAAGCACGTGCTGCGCCAATCGGTGGGCTGGTTCGAGAACGATTTTGCCGGGCGGATCGCCAACCGGATCATGCAGACCCCGCCGGCGGCGGGCGAGGTGATCTTCCAGGTGTTCGACGCGATCTCCTTCTCCATCGCCTATATCATCGGTGCGGGTCTCTTGCTGATGACGGCCGATGCGCGGCTATTGCTGCCGCTTCTCGGTTGGCTGGTCCTCTACGGGCTGCTGATCCGGTGGACGATAAAGCGGGTGGAGCCGGCCTCCAAGGCAGCCTCGGACGCGCGGTCGGCGATCACCGGGCGGGTGGTCGACAGCTATTCCAACATCCATTCGGTCAAGATGTTCGCCCATCACGGCCGGGAACTCGATTACGCGAAAGAGGCGATCGAGGAGTCGCGCCGCACGTTCCAGGTGGAGATGCGGATCTTTACCATCATGGACGCGGTGCTGGTCATGCTGAACGGGCTGTTGATCGTCGGCGTGGTCGGCTGGGCGATCTGGCTGTGGATGGCGGGTGAGGCCAGCGTGGGCGTGGTGGCGGCGGCGACCGCGCTGACGCTGCGGCTGAACGCGATGACCGGCTGGATCATGTGGGCGCTGACCACCTTCTTTCGCCAACTGGGCGTGGTGGCCGAGGGGATGGAGACCATCGCCCAGCCCATCGACCTGGTGGATGCGCCGGACGCGAAACCGCTGGAGCTGGGCGCCGGCGGGATCGAGCTGCGCGGGGTGTCGCATCACTACGGGCGGGAATCCGGCGGGCTGGACCGGATCGACCTGGAGATTGCGCCGGGCGAAAAGCTGGGGCTGATCGGGCGCTCGGGCGCGGGAAAATCGACCCTGGTCAAGCTGTTGTTGCGGTTCTACGACAGTGAGACCGGGCAGATCCTGATCGACGGACAGGACATCCGTGCCGTCACCCAGGACAGCCTGCGCCGCCAGATCGGCATGGTCCAGCAGGACAGCACGCTGTTGCATCGCTCGGTGCGCGACAACATCCTGTACGGCCGCCCTGATGCCAGCGAGACGCAGATGATCGCCGCCGCCAAGCAGGCCGAGGCGCATGACTTCATCCTCGACCTTTCCGATCCGCAGGGGCGCCGCGGCTATGACGCGCATGTGGGCGAACGCGGCGTGAAACTGTCGGGCGGACAGCGGCAGCGGGTGACACTGGCGCGGGTGATCCTCAAGGATGCGCCGATCCTGCTTTTGGACGAGGCGACATCGGCGCTCGATTCCGAGGTCGAGGCGGCGATCCAGACCACGCTGTACGGCATGATGCAGGGCAAGACCGTCATTGCCATCGCGCACCGGCTGTCTACCATTGCGCAGATGGATCGTATTCTGGTGATGGATCAGGGCCGCATCGTGGAACAGGGCCGACATGAGGATCTGCTGGCGGCGGGCGGGCTTTACGCCCGGTTCTGGGCGCGGCAATCGGGCGGATTCCTGAACCCGGAGGCGGCGGAATGAGGATGGGCCACTGGATCGACCCGTTCCGCCCGGTCGAGGGGCCGCCGCCACAAACGCTGATGGCGTTTATCCTGTGGTGTCTCAGCGGCGCCTGGCCGGTGCTGATCTTTGCCACCACCGTCTCCTGCGCCGCCGGCGCGCTGGAGGCGGGCACCGCCTTTATCCTCGGGATGGTGGTCGATACCGCCGTCGGCAGCGGGCCGGACAACCTGTTTTCCCCCGCCAACCTGCTCAAGCTGGGCGCGGCGGTCGGGTTTTTCCTTGTGGTGCGGCCGGTCCTGTTCGGGTTGTCCTCGGCCGCCAACTCGATCGCCGTCGGGCCGAACGTCAACCCGATGGTGCTGGCGCGGTTGCATCGCTGGACCCTGGGCCAATCGGTGCAGTTCTTTGACGATGATTTCGCCGGTCGCATCGCGCAGAAACAGATGCAGGCGGCGAATGCCGTGACCAACGTGGCGGTGGAATCGATCAACGTGGTGGCCTTTGCGCTGGCCTCGATCGTCGGGTCTCTGGTGCTGATGACCTCGATCAGCTGGCATGTGACGCTGGTGTTCCTGGTCTGGTTCGCGGCCTATCTTCTGACCATCCGCTGGTTCCTGCCCCGGGTGCGCGAACGCGCCGCCGGCCGGGCCGGGGCGCGGGCGGTGGTCTCGGGGCAGATCGTCGATACCATCACCAACATCAAGACGGTCAAGCTGTTTGCCCATGCCGATCACGAGGATCGCGCGGCGCTGGGCGCGTTGCAGGGTTTTCGCGACCGGGCGCTGGGGTTCGGTCGGCTGGCGGCCCTGTTCCGGTTCTGCCTGATGTGCCTGGCCGGGCTTTTGCCGGTGTTGCTGATCGGCGCGACGCTGCTGTTGTGGCGGCAGGGGCTGGCGAGCGAGGGCAACATCGTTGCCGCCGGGGCGGTCGCGATCCGGCTGTCGCAGATGACCGGCTGGGTCAGTTTCGCGCTGATGGGGATCTATTCCGATATCGGCGAGGTCGAGGACGGGATGCAGACGCTGACCCCGCGCGTTCGGTTGCTGGATGCCCCGGATGCGCAACCGTTGCAGGTGCCGCAGGGCGAGATCGTCTTTGACCAAGTGACGTTCGCCTACGGGCGTGAAGTTGGTGGCGTATCGGAGATCGACCTGACCATTCGCGCCGGTGAGAAACTGGGCATCGTCGGCGCCTCGGGGGCGGGGAAATCGACGCTGGTTTCGCTGTTGTTAAGGCTCTACCAACCGGAATCGGGCCAGATCCGCATCGACGGGCAGCCGGTGGAGGATGTCACCCAGGAAAGCCTGCGCCGCCAGATCGGCATGGTCACGCAGGAAACCGCGATGTTCAACCGCTCGGCGATGGACAACATCCGCTATGGCAGCCCCGGGGCCAGCGACGACGCGGTGATGCGCGCCGCCGAACAGGCCGAGGCGCATGAGTTCACCCTTTCGTTGCAGGATCACATGGGCCGCAAGGGGTACGAGGCGTTTCTCGGCGAGCGTGGCGTCAAGCTCTCGGGCGGGCAGCGGCAGCGGATTGCGCTGGCGCGCGCGATCCTCAAGGATGCGCCGATCCTGGTGCTGGACGAGGCGACCTCGGCGCTGGATTCCGAGGTCGAGGCGGCGATCCAGACCGCGCTGGGCCGGGTGATGGAGGGCAAGACGGTGTTGGCCATCGCGCACCGGTTGTCGACGCTGTCGGAAATGGACCGGATCCTCGTGCTCGACCAGGGGCGCATCGTGGAAAGCGGCACCCATGACGCGCTGCTGGCCTCTGGCGGGCTGTACGCGCAGTTCTGGGCGCGGCAGTCGGGCGGGTTTCTGCAGACAGACGCGGCGGAATAGGCTTTTTCCGCATCCCTTGCGCAGGTATCACGCAGAAATGGCTGAACAGTTCATCATCGAGAGATTGGGGCACCAGGGCGACGGGATCGCGCCGGGGCCGACCTTTGTACCGCGCACCCTGCCGGGAGAGACCGCCGAGGGGGTGCGCGCCGGCGATCGCCTGGGCGAGGTGCGAATCGTGACACCCTCGGCCGACCGGGTAAAGGCGCCCTGTCGCCATTACCAGGGCTGCGGCGGCTGTGCCCTGCAGCACGCCAGCGACGATTTCGTCGCCGCGTGGAAGGTGGAGGTGGTGCGCAGCGCGCTGGCCGCTCAGGGAGTCGAGGCGGTGTTTCGTACAATCCGCACCTCGCCACCGCGATCCCGGCGGCGGGCCACATTCGCCGCGCGGCGGACCAAGAAGGGGGCGCTGGTCGGCTTTCACGGCCGTGCCTCGGAGACCATCGTCGAGATCCCCGACTGCCAGTTGCTCGATCCGGCGCTTTTGGCGGCGCTGCCGGTGGCCGAGGCTCTGGCCGTCACTGGCGGCAGCCGCAAGGGCGTGCTGTCGGTCACCGCCACCCTGTCCGAGGTCGGGCTCGACCTGGCGGTGAGCGGGGGCAAGCCGCTGGACGGGCCGCTGCAACTGGCGCTGGCGCAATTGACCGAGCGGAGCGGATTGGCGCGTCTGGCCTGGGACGGCGAGGTGATCGCCATGCGCGCCCCTCCGGTGCAGCGGTTCGGCGCCGCGTCGGTGGTGCCGCCGCCGGGGGCCTTTCTCCAGGCCACGCGGGCGGGCGAGGCAGCGCTGTTGGAGGCGGTGCGCGAGGCGGTGGGCGATGCGCGGCGCATCGTCGACCTGTTTGCCGGTTGCGGCACCTTCTCGCTGCCGCTGGCAGAGCGGGCCGAGGTGCACGCGGTCGAGGGCGACCGGGCGATGACCGCCGCCCTGGATGCCGGTTGGCGCAAGGCGCAGGGGTTGAAGGCCGTGACCACCGAGGCGCGCGATCTGTTCCGCCGTCCCCTGATGCCCGATGAACTGGCGCCGTTCACCGCCCCGTTCGAGGCCGCCGTCCTGGACCCGCCCCGCGCCGGTGCCGAGGCGCAGGTGGCAGAGCTGGCCAAGGCGCGGCTGCCGGTGGTGGCCTATGTGTCCTGCAACCCGGTCACGTTTGCGCGCGACGCGGCGCGGCTGGTTGCGGCCGGCTATCGCCGGAATTGGGTGCAGGTGGTCGACCAGTTCCGCTGGTCGGCGCATGTGGAGCTTGCGGCGGCGTTCACGCTGGCGGATACGACAGGCAACTAGGCAGGAGACAGGGATGTTTTTCAGGACCCGACTCGAACGCTTTCTCGAGAACCCGCGTTTCGGGCAGTTCATCACCGGGGTGATCGTGGTCAACGCGGTGCTTTTGGGGATGGAAACCTCGAACAACCTGATGATGCGGGCCGGGCCGGTGATTGAGGCGCTGGACAAGCTGTGCCTGGCGATTTTCGTCGTCGAGATCGCGATGAAGATGGCGGCGCAGAACTGGCGGTTCTTCACCTTTGGCTGGAACCTGTTCGATTTCTTCATCGTCGGCATCTCGCTGGTGCCGGGGGCGCAGGGGCTGTCGGTTCTGCGGGCGCTGAGGATCCTGCGGGTGTTGCGGGTGATCTCGGTGGCGCCGCGGCTGCGGCGCGTGGTCGAGGGGTTCATCACCGCATTGCCGGGCATGGGCAGCGTGTTCTTCCTGATGGCGATCATCTTTTACATCGGGTCGGTGATCGCCACCAAGCTGTTCGGGCCGGAGTTCCCGGACTGGTTCGGCACGCTGGGGCTGAGTGCCTATTCGCTGTTCCAGATCATGACGCTGGAGAGCTGGTCGATGGGGATCGTGCGGCCGGTGATGGAGGTGCATCCCCATGCCTGGGTCTTTTTCGTACCCTTCATCATGGTCACGACCTTTGCGGTGGTGAACCTCCTGGTGGGTCTGATCGTGAACTCGATGCAGGACGCGCACCAGCAAGAGGCCGGCGACCGCACCGACGCCTATCGCGACGAGGTGATGGCGCGGCTCGCGGCGATTGATGAGAAACTGGCCGATCTCTCGGGGTCATCCGACAAAAAGTGATTATGAAAAATCGCCCTCAAAGGGTAGTTTCGGGACATACAGGCAGAGACCGCAAGATGAAGAGACGTACATTTACAATCGGGGCCGCCGCATCCCTTGCCGTGGCCGGCTGTTCGAGCAGCAAGTTCCTGTCCTATCGCGGGCCCGAGGTGACCTCGGTCGTGGTGAACAAGGGCGCGCGCAGCATGTACCTGCTGCACCACACCGAGATTCTCGAAGCGTACAAGGTGGACCTGGGGTTTGCGCCCGAGGGCCACAAGGAAGTCGAGGGCGACGGCAAGACGCCCGAGGGGCCCTATCTGATCAACCGGCGCAACCCGAACAGCGAGTTCCACCTCTCGCTGGGGATCTCCTATCCGAACGCGCAGGACGTGGCCCGGGCCCGGGCGATGGGCAAATCGCCGGGCGGCGACATCTTCATTCACGGTGAGCCGGTGGCCTTTCGGCCCAAGGGGGCGGACTGGACCGCTGGCTGCATCGCGGTCAAGAACCGCGAGATCGAGCTCATTTACGCCATGGTCCGCGACGGCACGCCGATCACGCTCAGGGCGTGACCGGGCGGGCCGGTCAGCCGCCCATGATCAGCGTCCACCAGATCTTGCCGTTGGGTTCCTGGAACCAGGCAAACCCCATGTCGGTCGCGCGTTTCTCAAGGATCACGGCGCGCGTTCCCGGCTCTTCCATCCAGGCGGCGAGGGTTTCAAGCTCGGTCTCGTAGGTTTCCGAGATGTTTTCGCCCAGCATGTCGCGGTCGTATCCGGCGCGCTGCACCCGGTCGAGCGGCGAGGAGCCGTCGGAGCCGAAGTGCCAGGGGCGGTTCTGCACCGACATGTCGCGCGAATGCGTCGCCGAGGCGGCCGTCAGGCGCGCGTCCAGCTTGACCGGCGCGGCGCCGGCCGCCGTGCGCAACGCGTTGACGGAATCGAGCATCCGGTACTGCACCTTGGAGGTGTCGCCCTGACGGATGCGGTAGACCTTGGTCGAAAGGCCGCTGGCGCTGGCCCCTGTGCTTTGCGTGTCATAGCCCGAGTCACAGGCTGCAAGGACCAGGAATCCGGCAAGCAAAAGCGAGAAAAAACGCACGGTCGTCCACCCTGACAATTGTTGTTTCCCTAGCGCTTACCGCGCCGCCGTGGCCAGCGCAAACGGAGAAGGCGACCGATCAGGTGAATTTGAACGGTTTGATTTGCGACTGCGGCATTCACGCCATATCATGCCCGCCATTGGGGACAAATGAACAAGGGTTGATCTGTTATGTCGAAATCCTCATTCCTGACGCCCAGCCGAAGGGCGTTCCTGGCCGGAAGCGCGGCCCTGATCGGCACGCCGGCCCTGGCCACCACCGAAGAGGCGGCGGAATACGATCCGCTGCGCCCGCCGCCGGAGCCGGAACCGCCGGTACGCCGCAATATCTCGAGCTTTCGGTCGCTGAGCTGGAAGCCGTATTTCAGCAGCCTGCGCAACGGGGCGATCCTTGTCGACACGAGGTCGCGGGCGCTGCACTACTGGTCCGAGGACCATACGACCTACAAGCTGTATCCGTCGAGCGTGCCGCTTACCGACGAAATGACCCGCCGCGGGCGCACCAGCGTGATCCGCAAGGTGGTGGGGCCCAGCTGGGCACCGACCCCCTCGATGAAAAAGCGGAATCCCGAGTGGCCGGACTTTATCCCGCCGGGCCCGGACAATCCGCTTGGAACGCACGCATTGTATCTAAGTTGGAAATATTATCGCATCCACGGGACCCATGACACGCGCAAGATCGGGCGGCGGTCGTCCAACGGCTGCATCGGGCTGTACAACGAACATATTTCCGAACTGTTCGGCTTTGCGAAGGTGGGCACGCAAGTGTTGCTTATTTGACGACATAACGACGCTGCAAGCGCGAAAATCTCAAACAAGAGTTTGCATTCCGGGCGGTTAGCTGCTTAAAAAAATCCACGAGGTAAGACTTAGGTGCGCAAGCTCGCATTGGAGGTTTGCGCAAAATCTGGAGGTTAACATGAAGAAACTCGTTCTCGCTGCTGCCCTGGCCGCCGCCGCTTCGTCCGCTTCTGCCGGCACCCTGGCTGAGCCGATCGTTGAAGCACCTGTCATCGTCGAAGAAGCAAGCAGCTCTTCGTCGGGCATCCTGCTGCCGCTTCTGCTGCTGGTGCTCGTTGGCGCGGCTGTCGCAAGCAGCTAAGTCATAGCAATACGAATTCAAAGAAGGCGGTGGGGTTTCCCGCCGCCTTTTTTGTTGCGCAGGGCACGGTGGATGCGAACCGCCGGCGTCAGACCACCCAGCCTGACAGATTCTCGTCGATGACCGCGCAGAGCGCCTCGACGTGGGCGTCGTCGTCGTTGAGGCAGGGGATGTAGGTGAAGGCTTCGCCGCCGGCCTCTTCAAAGCTGTCCTTGATCTCTTCGTTGATCTCTTCCAGCGTCTCGATGCAATCCGCCGAGAACGCGGGCGCGATCACCGCGATGTTCTTTTTCCCCTGTTTCGCCAGCTCTGCCACGTGCTCGACGGTATAGGGTTTCAGCCAGTCCTCGGGGCCGAATTTCGACTGGAAGGTGGTGACAAGGTCGCTGTCGGCCCAGCCCAGCCGTTCCTTCAGCAGGCGCGTCGTTTTCTGGCACTGACAATGATAGGGGTCGCCCTGCATCAGGTAGCGCAGCGGCATGCCGTGGTAGGAGCAGACCAGGATGTCGGGTTTCCGCGCCATCCCGCCATAGGCCCGCTCGACCGACCGGGCCAGCGCGTCGATATAGCGGGGGTGGTCGAAATAGGCGGGCACCGTGCGGCTTGCGGGTTGCCAGGTCTCGTCCATCAGGGCGCGAAAGAACTGGTCGTTGGCGGTGGCCGAGGTGGCGCCGGCGTATTGCGGATAAAGCGGAAAAAACAGGATGCGCTGGCAGCCCGCCGCCACCATCTCGCGCACCTTGGACTGGGTCGAGGGGTTGCCGTAGCGCATGCAGAAATCGACCATCACCCCGTCGCCGTGCCGGGTCTTGAGCGCGGCGGCGATCTTGGCGGTCTGCGCCTTGGTGATCGTCATCAGCGGGCTTTCGTTCAGGGCTTCGTTCCAGATCGATTTATAGGCCGCGCCGCTGGAAAACGGCCGCTTGGTCAGGATGATGAGTTGCAGCAGCGGCTGCCATTTCCACGCGGGGTAGTCGATGACCCGCTTGTCCGAGAGAAATTCGCCTAGGTAGCGGCGCATCGGCCAGTAGGAATAATGATCCGGCGTGCCGAGGTTGGCCAGCAGGACGCCGGTTTTCGGCGCGGGGATCTGCGGGTGATCGGCGGGGCGGGCGGCGTCGGTCATGGGGCGATCCTGATTGCGGCGGTCAAGGGCTCAGATAACGGGAAACGGTCTTTCGTCAATCCGGGAGCGGGTTTTCGATGGTGTTGAGGGCATCGGCCAGCCGCGCCTGCGCCGATCCGGGGCGCAGCGGCTTTGGCTGGCTGTCCGAGGGCGCCCAGCCGGTCAGGCCGACCAGTTCGAAGGTGGCGCGCAACCGCCCCTGCGGCGTGCTGAAATGCTGGGCATACAGCGCGCCGGCACGGGCAAAGACGGCGCGCCGGGTGGGGCGGCGCAGCCGGCCGGTCAGCACGTTGGTCTCGGCCATGCCGCGCAGGTCGTGCATCAGTTGGGTCAGGTCGCGGTACTCGGCGGTGAGCGCCATGCTGTCGGCCACCGGCAGCGCCAGGCCGGCGCGTTGCAGCAGTGCGCCGAGGTCGCGGATCTCGCCCATCGGGGCGATCCGGGGCGACAGCCCGCCGGTGATCTCGGTTTCGGCCTGGCCGATCACCGCGCGCAGCTCGTTCAGGGTTTCACCACCGAGCAGGAAGACAAGCAGGAACCCGTCCTCCTTCAACGCCCGGCGGCACTGGATCAGCTGGCCGACCGGATCGTTGGCCATGTGCAGGCACATGGCGTGGATCACCAGGTCATGCGCGCCCGGGGCAAGGTCGAGTGTGTCGTCGTCGGCCACCATGCGTGCACCGGGAAAGGCGGGCTGCCACAGGGCCGGAAACGGGGTAACGATGGCAGGTGCCGTAAAGGTTCTCTTAACCAACGAGAGGCGATCCTGAGCTTCGTCCAGCGCGGCGCGGTGCAGGAACAGGCTGGCGTCGCTGGCGCGGGCGCGGCGGGCGGACAGGGTGGATCTGTCGAACAGGGGGGGCGCGGATGTCATGGGTCCAAACTAGGCTGTTGCGCGCGGGGATTCAAACCGCAGTCGCACTGATCTATCCGCCCCGGTGCCTTGGCTGCGGCGCCCAGGTCGAGAGCGATTTCGGCTTGTGTAGTGTCTGTTGGCGTGAAACCCCATTCATCGGCGGCACGGTGTGCGAGGGGTACGGCATTCCGCTGCTGGGGGCGGTGGATGGCCATCGAATCGAATGTGACGACTGCATGCAGACCCCGCGGCCCTGGCGCCAAGGGCGGGCGGCGATGCTTTATGCCGACCGGGCGCGGCAGCTTGTCCTGGCACTGAAACACGGGGACCGGCCCGATATCGCCCGCCCGGCGGGGGCCTGGCTGGCGCGGGCGGCACGGCCGATGATCGAGGCGCGAACCCTGATCGCGCCGGTGCCGCTGCATCGGACCCGGCTGTTGCGGCGACGCTGTAACCAGGCGGCGCTGCTGGCGGTGGCCTTGGCGCGGGAGGTCGGGGCGGATCATTGCCCCGATCTGCTGATTCGCACCCGCCGGACCCGCAAGCTCGAGGATGTGACCGCCGAGGAGCGGCTGGAGATCCTGAGCGGGGCGATCGCGGCGCATCCGAAACGGCGGCACCGGATGGCCGGGCGCCCGGTGCTTCTGGTCGATGACGTGATGACCTCGGGGGCGACGTTGGCGGCCTGCGCGGGGGCCTGTCACGACGCCGGAGCGGGGGCGGTCGATGTCGTGGTACTGGCGCGCGTTGCAAAGGATGACTAAATCCACCACAAGTGACGCCTATAGAGGATCAAATATGAAACCGGTCGAGATCTATACTTCTCCCATGTGCGGCTTTTGCCACGCGGCCAAACGCCTTCTGAACCAGAAGGGCGTGAGCTATTCCGAGATTGATGTCTGGGCCAGCCCGGACCGCAAGCCGGAGATGATTCAGCGCGCGGGCGGCCGTCGCACCGTTCCGCAGATCTTCATCGGGGAAACTCATGTGGGCGGCTGCGACGAGCTTTACGCGCTGGAGCAGGGCGGCAAGCTCGATCCGCTGCTGGCGGCGTCATGAGGACCGCGCTGGCGCAGATGACCTCGGGCGACGATCCGGGCGACAACCTGCGCCAGGTCCAGTGGATGCTGGCCGAGGCGGCGGCGGAGGGGGCAGAATTCGTCCTGACGCCGGAGGTGACCAACTGCCTGTCCGCCAGCCGCACGCACCAGAACGAGGTGCTGCGTCCCGAATCCGAGGACCCGACGCTCGCCGCGCTGCGCCAGCAGGCCGAGGAGTTGAACATCTGGCTGTTGATCGGGTCGCTGGCGCTGAAAACCGACGATCCCGACGGGCGGTTTGCCAACCGGTCGTTCCTGATCGGGCCGGATGGCGGCATCCGCGCGCGCTATGACAAGATCCACATGTTCGACGTGCAGGTCACGCCGGAAGAGACCTATCGCGAATCCGACGGGTTCCGGCCCGGTGATCGCGCGGTTCTGGCCCAGACCCCGTTCGGCGCGGTGGGAATGACGGTGTGCTATGACGTCCGCTTTCCGCACCTGCACCAGGCGCTGGCCCGCGCCGGCGCCGAGATCCTGACCGTTCCGGCGGCCTTTTCGCCGGTGACCGGTGCGGCGCATTGGGAGGCGCTGTTGCGCGCCCGTGCCATCGAGACCGGCTGTTTCGTGCTGGCCCCGGCCCAGACCGGAACCCATCCGACAACCCGGGGCAAGACCCGGCGCACCCATGGGCACAGCATGGCGATCTCGCCCTGGGGCGAGGTCCTGGTCGATGGCGGGACCGAGGCGGGCATTCACGTCTTTGACATGGACCGGACGCTGGTGGAGGATGCCCGTGCCAAGGTGCCCTCGCTGAGCCATATCCGGGACTTTCACGGTCCGTAACCGCAGAGCCGAATGACCGAAGACAGCAACACTCCCCTGGCGGTGGCCCTGTTCAGCGAGTTGCTGACCGCCGACCAGCTCTTGCGCAACCGGCTCAGCCGGGTGTTGCCCAAGGGGATGGAGATTTCGCATTTCTCGGTGCTCAACCACCTCATCTTCGTGCAGGACGAACGCAGCCCGGCGCAATTGGCCGATACTTTTCACGTGACCCGCGGGGCGATGACCAACACGCTGACCAAGCTGGAATGGGCGGGCTACGTGCACATCCGCCCCGATTGGGACGATGCGCGGCGCAAGATGGTGGCGATCAGCCCGGCGGGAAAGCAGGCGCGCGACCAAGCTGTCGCGGCGATTGCCCCGATGATCAACCAGGTGGTGGGCGAATTAGGCGGGGACAAGGTGCGCGCCGTGCTGCCGGTGTTGCGCGAATTGCGAGTCAAACTGGAGCAGGGCGAATAGCGGGGCGTCAGCCCCGTTTCACGCTTGCCGTGACATAGTTCACGCTGAGGTCGCGGTCCGAGATGCTCCAGCTCCAGCCGATCGGGTTGAACACGAATCCCTTGCGGTCCACCGGCTCCACGCCCGAGTTCTTCAGCAGCTCGAATAGTTCGTCCGGGGTGATGAATTTGGACCACTCATGGGTGCCGCGCGGAAGCCAGCGCATCACCACCTCGGCCCCGAGGATGGCGACGGCGAAGGATTTCGGATTGCGGTTGATGGTCGAGCAGATGTGAAGACCACCGGGTTTCAGCAGTTGCCGGCAGGCGGTGAGATAGGACAGCGGGTCGGCCACATGTTCGACCACCTCCATGTTCAACACCACGTCGAACTGTTCCCCGGCCGCGGCCAGCGCCTCGGCGGTGGTGTGGCGATAGTCGATCTTCAGCCCGGATTGCTCGGCGTGGATGCGCGCGACGGGCAGGTTGCCCTCGGCCGCGTCGGCGCCCACCACCGTCGCGCCCAGTCGCGCCATCGGTTCCGACAGCAGCCCGCCGCCACAGCCGATATCGAGGATCCGAAGCCCCTCAAAGGGATGCTGCGCCGAGATGTCGCGGCCGAATTCACCGGCGATCTGGCCGGTGATATAGTCCAGCCGGCAGGGGTTGAGCATGTGAAGGGGCTTGAACTTGCCCGCCGGATCCCACCATTCAGCGGCCATCGCCTCGAATTTCGCGATTTCAGACGGGTCCACCGTGGTTTGAGACGCTTGCATTCCGATCACCATTCGATCTTTTATTCTCAGAGGTTATATAGGGCTGTAATGGACAAATTCCCGGATCAAAAGCGCGCAGTTCAGTATCTTTATCCGCCGTTCGAGCCGTTCGATCAGCGGATGGTGGATGTCGGGCAGGGCCACAGCATCTATGTCGAGCAAAGCGGCAACCCGCGGGGCATTCCCGTCGTGGTGCTGCACGGCGGGCCGGGGGGCGGATGCAGCCCGGCGATGCGGCGGTATTTCGATCCGGCGGTCTACCGCGTGGTGATGTTCGATCAGCGCGGCTGCGGGCGGTCGCGGCCGCATGCCTCGGTCACCGACAACACCACCTGGCACCTGGTGGCGGATATCGAGCGGATCCGGGTGCTGCTGGGGATCGAGGCGTGGATCGTCTTTGGCGGCAGCTGGGGGGCGACGTTGGCGCTGATCTATGCCGAGACCCATCCCGAGCGGGTGACGCAGCTGGTGTTGCGCGGCGTGTTCCTGATGACGCAGGGCGAGCTGGACTGGTTCTATGGTGGCGGCGCCGGGCGATTCTGGCCCGAGACCTGGGCGCGCTTCGTGGCCCCTGTTCCCGAGAACGAGCGTGGCGACATGATCGCGGCGTACAATCGGAGGCTGTTTTCGGGCGATCTGGCGGAAGAGACCAGGTTCGCCCGCGCCTGGTCGGCCTGGGAAAACGCGCTGGCCTCGATCCATTCCAATGGCCGCTCGGGCGAAAGCCCCGGCCATTACGCGCGTGCCTTTGCCCGGCTGGAAAACCATTACTTCGTCAATGCCGGGTTCCTGGAGTTCGACGGCCAGATCCTGGCCAATGTCGGGCGCATCTCTCATATCCCCGGAACCATCGTTCAGGGCCGCTATGACATGATCTGTCCGCCAAGCGCGGCCTGGAAGCTGAACGAGCTGTGGCCGATGGCGGAGTTGAAGATGGTGCGCAATGCGGGGCATGCTCTGTCCGAGCCCGGAATCAGTTCCGAACTGGTGCGGGTGATGGATCGGATCTCGGAGTCGATGACATGACACGTCTGGACCGACGCGCGCTGTTCACCTCGGGTGCGGCGGCTGCCCTTCTGGCGGCGACCGGCGTGTCGCTGGAGGCCGCGCCGCGACCGGGCGGACGGCTGCGCCTTGCGGTGCCGCGCGACGGCAGCCTGGAGCAGGTGGCGCGCGGTGCGGTTTTTGACGGGCTGACCGAGATCGGCCCGGACGGGGTGCTGCGCCCAGAACTGGCCGAGATCTGGCACGGCGGCGCCGATGCGCGCGACTGGCGATTCGAGCTGCGCGGCGATGTCGCCTTTCACGACGGGCGGGCGCTGGGCGCGGCGGATGCCGTGGCCTCGGTGCAGGCCTGGGATGTGCCGGGCGTGGTGCGGGTCGAGGTCACCGGGCCGAAATCGCTGCGCATCGAACTGGCCGAGGGCAATCCGCACCTGCCCTATCACTTGGCGGCGCCGGGCCGGATCGTCGGCCCCGGGGGCGAGATTGACGTGCCGCTTGACCGGGTGGTGGGCACCGGCGCCTATCGCGTGGAACAGGCGCAGGCGGGCCGGCATTTCCGCGCCGCCCGCGTGGACGGGCATTACAAGGCCGGCCGCGCCGGCTGGGCCGACAGCATCGAGGTGCTGGTGATTCCCGACGAATCCGTGCGCGCCGAGGCGCTGCGCGACGGGTTTGTCGACGTGGCGGCGCTTCCGGCGCCCGCGGGGCTGCTGGGGCGGGGCGAGTTCCGCTATCACCCCTCGGTCGAGGAGATCGCGCTGGCCGCCCATCGCGGCGTCGGTGTTCCCCGGGTGATCGGCCGCCAGGCGCCGCTTGACGATGGCCGCATCGCCGAGCGGTGGTGGATCGGGTGACGGTCGCCGCGTGCTGAAATCCGGCCGGATCGCCGGGAATCCGCGCAGCCTGAAAGAGAAGGGTTGAAGACTCGGGGGATGCGGCGTATATGCCCCTCAACAGCGGCGCGTCAGGCTCTGGCCTGGGGCACCACCGGAATCTTGTGACGGGCCGCGCGCCCGTTTTTTTGTGCTTGGACGATATGAACAACGAGTTGATAGCAAAGGCCGCGATTGACCGGCGCCTGGCCGAGATCATCACCCCCGCGATCGAGGATCTGGGGTTCGAACTGGTGCGCGTGCGGTTAATGTCCGGCAAGTCCACCACGCTGCAGGTGATGGCCGATCGGCCCAACGGCGGCATCGAGGTGGACGAATGTGCCGAGATATCGAACGCGATCAGCGCGGTTCTGGATGTCGAGGATCCGATCCTCGACGCCTATGCGCTGGAGGTGTCCAGCCCCGGCATCGACCGGCCGCTGACGCGGCTGAAGGATTTCGAGGCCTTCGAGGGTTATGAGGCCAAGCTGGAAACCACCGAGCTGATCGACGGCCGCCGCCGCTTCAAGGGCGTGCTGGCCGGGGTCGAAGGCAACGAGGTTCTGGTCAACATCGACCAGAATGGCGAAGCGGTGACGATCGGGCTGGATTTCGATTGGCTGAGCGACGCCAAGCTGGTCCTGACCGACGAGCTGATCAAGGAAATGCTGCGTCAGCGCAAGGCCGCCGGCGACCTGGACGAAGACAAATTCGACGAAATCGAGACCGAAGGGTCCGTTGAGGAGGACATGTGATGGCAATCACTTCCGCAAACCAGCTTGAGCTTTTGCAGACCGCCGAAGCGGTGGCCCGTGAAAAGATGATCGACCCGGTCCTGGTGATCGAGGCGATGGAAGAGAGCCTCTCGCGCGCGGCCAAGAGCCGTTATGGCGCCGAGATGGACATTCGCGTCTCGATCGACCGCAAGACCGGCCGTGCCACCTTTACCCGCGTTCGCACCGTGGTCGAAGACGAAGAGCTGGAAAACTACCAGGCGGAAATGACCGTCGAGCAGGCCAAGCAGTACATGGCCGACCCCGCGGTCGGTGACGAGTTCGTCGAAGAGGTGCCGCCGGTCGAGATGGGGCGGATCGCCGCCCAGTCGGCCAAGCAGGTGATCCTGCAGAAGGTGCGCGAAGCCGAGCGGGACCGCCAGTACGAGGAATTCAAGGACCGCGCCGGCACCATCATCAACGGTGTCGTCAAGCGCGAGGAATACGGCAACGTCATCGTCGACGTGGGTGCCGGCGAGGGCATCCTGCGCCGCAACGAGAAGATCGGCCGCGAAAGCTATCGCCCGAACGACCGCATCCGCTGTTTCATCAAGGACGTGCGCCGCGAACCGCGCGGGCCGCAGATCTTCCTGTCGCGCACCGCGCCGGAGTTCATGGCCGAGCTGTTCAAGATGGAAGTGCCGGAGATCTACGACAACATCATCGAGATCAAGGCCGTGGCCCGCGATCCGGGCAGCCGCGCCAAGATCGCCGTGATCTCCTATGACAACTCGATCGACCCGGTCGGCGCATGCGTCGGGATGCGCGGCAGCCGCGTTCAGGCCGTGGTGAACGAGCTTCAGGGTGAAAAGATCGACATCATCCCGTGGTCCGAGGACATGCCGACCTTCCTAGTCAACGCGCTGCAGCCGGCCGAGGTGTCGAAGGTGGTGCTGGACGAGGAAGCCGGCAAGATCGAGGTCGTGGTTCCCGAGGAGCAGCTGAGCCTGGCCATCGGCCGGCGCGGCCAGAACGTGCGGCTGGCGTCGCAGCTCACCGGGCTGGACATCGACATCATGACCGAGGAAGAGGAAAGCGCGCGCCGCCAGAAGGAATTCGAGCAGCGCACCGGCCTCTTCATGGAAACGCTGGACCTGGACGAGTTCTTTGCCCAGTTGCTGGTCTCGGAAGGGTTCACCAACCTCGAAGAGGTGGCCTATGTCGAGCAGGACGAGCTGCTGGTGATCGACGGGGTCGACGAGGGCACCGCCGAGGAGCTTCAGGCCCGGGCGCGCGATTACCTCGAGGCACAGGCCAAGGCGGCACTGGAAAACGCCCGTGCCTTGGGTGTCGAGGACAGCCTGGTTGAATTCGACGGCCTGACACCCCAGATGATCGAGGCGCTTGCCAAGGACGACGTCAAGACGCTGGAAGATTTCGCAACCTGCGCGGACTGGGAGCTGGCCGGTGGCTGGACCACCGTCGATGGCGAGCGGATCAAGGATGACGGCATTCTCGAACCTTTCGACGTGTCGCTGGAAGAGGCTCAGAACCTGGTCATGACAGCACGTATCCAGCTTGGCTGGGTTGATCCCGAGGAGCTTGCGGCAGAGGACGCCGAAGCCGAGGTGGGTGACGACGAAATCGAAGCAAGCACGGAGGCCGGGGCCTGATCCCAGGCCCCGTGGGGTTCGACATGAGTCGCGGTGGCGCCTCGAAAGACCGGCAGGACGGTCCCGAACGGAAATGCATCGCCACCGGCGAGGTGCAGCCGAAGTACGGGTTGATCCGTTTCGTGGCCGGGCCCGACGATGTGATCGTGCCCGATATCCTGGGCAAGCTGCCGGGTCGTGGCGTCTATGTAGCGGCCGATCGGGACGCCCTGCAACGGGCGGCGGACAAGAACCTGTTCGCCCGTGGACTGAAGCACAAGGTCAGGGTGCCACCGGACCTGACCGATGCCGTGGAACGGCAACTGGCCCGCCGGGTGGTCGACCTGATCAGCCTGGCGCGCAAGTCCGGCGCGGCGGTGGCGGGCTATGAAAAGGTGAAAGCCTGGCTCGACAGAGAAGATGCCGAGGTCCTGATCCAGGCGATTGACGGATCAGGACGCGGGAAATCGAAGCTCAGCACGCCGCACTTCGGCCGATACATCGGCTGGCTGACGGCGGATGAGCTGGGAATGGCCTTTGGTCGTGAAACTGTGATACATGCAGCGCTGGCCTCTGGTGGACTCGGCAAACGTGTTGTAGAGGAAGCGCAACGCTTGCGTGGAATGCGCGAAACGGACGGCGGCACCGGCCGCCGGGAAGGAAAATAAGCTTTATGAGCGATAATGACGGCAAAAAGACTTTGGGTTTGCGTAGCGGGTCCCGTCCGGGGAACGTGAAGCAGAGTTTCAGCCACGGCCGGACCAAGAACGTCGTGGTGGAAACCAAGCGCAAGCGCGTCGTCGTGCCCAAACCGGGCCCGGCCAAAGCGGCTGGTGGCGGATCTGCCAAGGCCGGCAATCCGTCGCGTCGCCCCGCAGGCATTTCCGATGCCGAGATGGAACGCCGGCTGAAGGCGCTTCAGGCAGCCAAGGCGCGCGAGGTCGACGAGGCCCGTGAGCGCGCGGAAGCGGAGCGTAAGCGCGCCGAGGATCGTGAGCGCCGTCGGGCCGAAGCCGAGGCCAAGGAGCGCGAACAGCGCGAGGCCGAGGAACGCGCCCGCCAGAAAGCCGAGGACGAGGCTCGCAAGAAGCAGGAGGCCGAAGAGGCCGCCAAGAAGGCCGCCGCCGCGCCGGCAGAACCGGCGGCAGCGCCGGGACCGGCCCGTGGCAAGCCCGCGCCGCAACAGACCCCGCGCAAGACCGATCGCGAGCAGCCCAGCCGCACCCCGCGCAAGGGCCGCGACGATGGCGGTCGCCGGTCCGGCAAGCTGACGCTGAACCAGGCGCTTTCGGGCGGTGAGGGCGGTCGGCAGCGGTCGATGGCCGCGATGAAGCGCAAGCAGGAGCGCGCCCGGCAAAAGGCCATGGGTGGCGCCGTCGAGCGTGAAAAGGTCGTCCGCGACGTGCAACTGCCCGAGACCATCGTGGTCAGCGAGCTGGCCAACCGCATGGCCGAGCGTGTCGCCGACGTGGTCAAATCGCTGATGAACATGGGCATGATGGTCACGCAGAACCAGACCATCGACGCCGATACCGCCGAGCTGATCATCGAGGAATTCGGGCACAAGGTCGTGCGCGTTTCCGATGCCGATGTCGAGGACGTGATCAAGGAGGTCGAGGACAACCCCGAGGATCTCAAGTCGCGTCCGCCGGTCATCACGATCATGGGCCACGTCGACCACGGCAAGACATCGCTTCTCGACGCGATCCGCGATACCAGCGTGACCAGCGGCGAGGCCGGCGGGATTACCCAGCACATCGGCGCCTACCAGGTGAAGACCAAGGACGGCGCAAAGCTGACCTTCCTCGACACGCCGGGCCACGCGGCCTTTACCTCGATGCGTTCCCGCGGGGCGCAGGTGACGGATATCGTCATCCTGGTGGTGGCGGCCGATGATTCGGTCATGCCGCAGACCATCGAGGCGATCCACCACTCGAAAGCGGCCGGTGTGCCGATGATCGTGGCGATCAACAAGATCGACAAGCCCGCCGCCGATCCCGACAAGGTGCGCGCCGAGCTGCTGCAGCACGAGGTGATCGTCGAGAAGATGTCCGGCGAAGTGCAGGACGTCGAGGTTTCGGCCGTGACCGGCCAGGGCCTGGACGAGCTTCTGGAAGCGGTCGCGCTGCAAGCCGAGATTCTCGAGCTGAAGGCGAACCCGGATCGCGCCGCCCAGGGTGCGGTGATCGAGGCTCAGCTTGACGTGGGCCGTGGCCCCGTCGCCACGGTTCTGGTTCAGCAGGGCACGCTGCATCAGGGCGACATCTTTGTCGTCGGCGAACAGTACGGCAAGGTCCGTGCGATGGAGAACGACCGCAGCGAACGGGTCAAGGATGCCGGCCCGTCGGTTCCGGTCGAGGTTCTGGGCCTGCACGGCACGCCCGAGGCCGGCGACGTTTTGAACGTGGTCGAAACCGAGGCGCAGGCCCGCGAGATCGCCGAGTACCGCCACGAACAGGCCAAGGAAAAGCGTGCTGCGGCTGGTGCGGCGACCACTCTTGAACAGCTCATGCAGAAGGCCAAGGATGACGAGAACGTCGCCGAGCTGCCGGTTCTGGTGAAGGCCGACGTGCAGGGTTCTGCCGAGGCGATCGTCCAGGCGCTGGAAAAGGTCGGCAACGATGAGGTGCGCGTGCGCGTGCTGCACTCGGGTGTCGGTGCCATCACCGAGACCGATATCGGCCTGGCCGAAGCCTCGGGCGCGCCCGTGATCGGCTTCAACGTCCGCGCCAATGCTCCGGCCCGCAACGCGGCCAACCAGAAGGGCGTCGAGATCCGCTACTACTCGGTGATCTATGACTTGGTGGATGACGTGAAGGCGGCGGCCTCCGGCCTGCTGTCGGCCGAGGTGCGCGAGAAGTTCATCGGCTATGCCGAGATCAAGGAAGTGTTCAAGGTCACCGGTGTCGGCAAGGTTGCCGGTTGTCTGGTCACCGAGGGTGTCGCCCGCCGCAGTGCAGGTGTGCGTCTGCTGCGCGACAACGTGGTGATCCACGAGGGCACGCTGAAGACGCTGAAGCGCTTCAAGGACGAGGTGGCCGAGGTTCAGTCCGGGCAGGAATGCGGGATGGCCTTCGAGAACTACGACGATATCCGCCCCGCCGACGTGATCGAGATTTTCGAGCGCGAGGAAGTGACCCGCACGCTGGAGTGATTCGGGTTGCGGACCGGATCAGGAAAAAGAAAGGGGACCGCACGTCAGCGCGGTCCCCTTTTTCGTGACTGGAAGCGTATGCCGATTAGGCGGCGGTCTTGACTGGCTTGCCTTGGTAAACCTTCTGGCCAACTCGAACTGCGATCCGGCCACCCGGCAATGACCGAACGAAAACACCTTGTACCGAAACACAGCTTCCTACTGTGATGGTCCGAAGCATGTCAGTTCCTCCTCAAGCGATTGCGCTGCCCTCATGATACACCATAAATACCGAATGCACCTACTCACAAAACGATCATATATTGTGCAACAACCTGTCATAATCTACAAAATACATGCATTCAGGTCCCCCTGACGCAATTTTTGTCGTTGTGGTTGGGGGCCGCCCTGTTCGCACAGGCGCCTATAGCCAGTCGCGAAGAATCGGAATCAGAGGCAGATCCGCCGGTGGCATCGGGTAATCGCGCAGGTCGCGCGCCCGCACCCATTTGAGGGTTTGCCCCTCGCGCGCGCGCGGTTGGCCGTTCCATTTTCGGCAGGCGAACAGCGGCATCAGCAGGTGGAAATCCCCGTATCCGTGGCTGGCAAAGGTCAGCGGCGCCAGGCAGGAGGCCCATGTGTCGATGCCAAGTTCCTCCTCGAGTTCGCGAATCAGCGCCGCCTCGGGGGTTTCGCCGGGCTCGACCTTGCCGCCGGGAAACTCCCACAGGCCAGCCATCGACTTGCCCTTGGGCCGTTGCGCCAGCAGCACCCGACCGTCGACGTCGATCAGGGCAACGGCAGAGACCAGAAGTGTTTTCACGACCGGTAATCCGCGTTGATCTCGATATAGCCGTGGGTCAGATCACAGGTCCAGACGGTGGCCTGTCCCTTGCCCAAGCCGAGGTCGACCGCGATCACCAGCTCCTGCCTCTTCATGTAGGCCGCCGCATCGTCTTCCCGGTAGTCGGGAGAGACCCAGCCGTTTTCCGCCACCAGGATATCGCCGAACCGGATGGTCAGCAGGTCACGGTCGGCGGCGGCGCCGGATTTTCCAATAGCCATCACCACCCGGCCCCAGTTGGGATCCTCGCCGGCGATGGCGGTCTTGACCAGCGGCGAGTTCGCGATGGACAGGCCGTGAACCTTCGCATCGGCATCACTGGCGGCGCCCGTCACGCGGACCTCGACGAACTTGGTCGCCCCCTCGCCATCGCGAACGACCTGTTGCGCGAGATCCAGCATCACGCCGCGCAACGCGTTTTCGAACGCGGTGTTTCCGGTGGCGTCCACGCCCGCCGCGCCCGTTGCACAGAGCATCAGGCTGTCCGAGGTGGAGGTATCGCTGTCGACGGTGATGCAGTTGAACGTGGTATCGGTGTGTTTCGACAACAGTGCCTGAAGCGCGGCCTGCTCATAGGCGGCATCGGTGAAGATGTAGACCAGCATCGTTGCCATGTCCGGTGCAATCATGCCCGAGCCCTTGGCGATGCCGGCAATGTTCACCGGGGTGCCGTCGATCTCCAGCGTGGCGCAGGCGCCCTTGGCAAAGGTGTCGGTGGTCATGATCGCTCGCGCGGCGGGTTCGATGGCCTCGGCGCTGAGCGCCGCGTTCAGATCGTCCAGCTTGGCAAGGATTCGGTCATGCGGCAGCGGTTCTCCGATCACGCCGGTCGAGGCGGTAAAGACCCGCTCGGGTGCCACCCCGGTGGCCTTGGCCACGGCGGCGGTGATGGCAGAGACCGAGGCCTGACCGTAATGTCCTGTAAAGGCGTTGGAATTTCCGGAATTGACCAGGATCGCCGCCGGCCCGTCAGCGGCCCCGCCCAGCTTGGACTGGCAATCCAGAACCGGGGCCGAGCGGGTGGCCGAGCGGGTGAAGGCCCCGGCCACCGCGGTGCCCGGTTGCAGGACCGCCAACATGACGTCGTCACGCCCCTGATAGCGTACCCCGGCCGCCCCGGCGGCAAAACGTACGCCGCCGATCTGCGGCAAGGTCGGGAAGCCGGCGGGCGCGAGCGGTGAAACCTGGTCTATCTTGGCCAATGCTCAGTTCTCCAGAAGGTCCGGGTTTGCGATCACGCCGGGCTCCAGTCCCTCGATCTCGGGGCGCTCGACCGTGGCCGCGGCCACCAGCGAGTCAACGTGGTCCGCGACGGCCTTCTGGCGCAGCTCACCGGCCAGTTCCTCGCGCACGTCGTCGAATGCCGGCGGCTCCTTGAGGCGCGAGTCATTCAGCACGATCACATGCCAGCCGAACTGGGTCTGGACCGGGGCGGACACCTGGCCCGGTTCCAGCGCCATGACCGCTTCTTCGAAGGCGGGCACCATCATGCCCTTTTCGAACCAGCCCAGGTCGCCGCCGTTGGGGCCGGAGGGGCCGGTCGATTTCTCTTTGGCCAGCGCGGCGAAATCGGCGCCTCCGTCCAGTTCGGCCTTGATCGCCTTGGCCTCCTCCTCGGTTTCGACAAGGATATGGGCGGCATTGTACTCGCGCGCTTCGTAACCCTCGCCATAGGCGGCATCATAGGCGGCTTTGAGATCCGCGTCGCTGGCGGCCCCGGCCATGATCTTTTCGATCTCTTCGCCGGCCAGCAATTGGCGCCGTTCGTTCTCAAGCGACAGCGCGACCCGTTGCGGAACATCGTCGCCAAAGGCCTGTTGCAGCGCGCTTTGCTGGATCAGCTGTTCGACGATGGCGTCATAGAGGACCTCGGGCGGAAGCTGCTGGTACTGTTGCGGCAGCGTCGCGCGGGCAATGGCCACGTGGCCCAGCTTGATTTCCTGGCCGTTGACACGGGCGACAACCGTCTCGGCGGTGGGCTGTTCGGCATGGGCCGGGAGCGCCAACGCGGCGGCAAGCGCCAGTGCGGGCAGGAAAGTGAGACCTTTGGGCATTGATTCATCCTATCATTGAACCGCGACCGGGCGCGGCGTTGACACCGTTTCAACCGCCCCTTACATCGCCTTAAGGCCGATGTCAGGACCGTCTTTCCCCCCGTATCTATGGGTTGTGCGCAGGGCGGACAAGCCTGACAAAACCACGAAGAGTCAGAGCCGCTGGAGAAGACATGCTGGGTATCGGAACACTCGCCAAAAAGGTTTTCGGCACGCCGAATGACCGAAAGATCAAGGCGACACGCCCGCTGGTCGAGAAAATCAACGCACTGGAGCCCGAGTTCGAGGCCCTCAGCGACCAGGGGCTCAAGGATAAGACAGAGGAATTGCGCAAGCGCGCGCAGGAGGGCGAGAGCCTGGATGACCTGCTGCCCGAGGCCTTTGCCAACGTGCGCGAGGGCGCCCGGCGGGCGTTGGGCCTGCGCGCCTTTGACACCCAGTTGATGGGCGGAATCTTCCTGCACCAGGGCAATATCTCGGAGATGAAGACCGGCGAGGGCAAGACGCTGGTCGCCACCTTCCCTGCCTATCTCAACGCACTGGTGGGCAAGGGTGTGCATGTCGTCACGGTCAACGACTACCTGGCCAAGCGGGACTCCGAATGGATGGGCAAGGTCTATGAGGTCCTGGGCATGCGGGCCGACGTGATCTGGTCCGGCATGGGGGCGCAGGACAAGATCCGCGCCTATGAAGCCGACGTGACCTATGGCACCAACAACGAGTTCGGCTTTGACTATCTGCGCGACAACATGAAGTCGGAGCTCAAGGATCTGTTCCAGAAGCATCACTTCTACGCGATCGTGGACGAGGTCGACAGTATCCTGATCGACGAGGCGCGCACGCCGCTGATCATCTCGGGGCCCGCCGACGACCGGTCCGAATTGTACTCCACCATCGACGCGATCATCCCGCTGCTGTCGGACGAGCACTTCGAGCTGGATGAAAAGACCCGCGGCGTGACCTTTACCGAAGAGGGCAACGAGTTCCTGGAACAGCAGTTGCACGCTCGCGGTCTGCTGGAAGAGGGCCAGACCCTTTATGACCCGGAAAGCACCACCATCGTGCACCATGTCAACCAGGGCCTGCGCGCACACAAGGTGTTCCACAAGGACAAGGACTATATCGTGCGCGACGGCGACGTGGTCCTGATCGACGAGTTCACCGGCCGGATGATGGCGGGACGCCGCCTGTCCGAGGGGCTGCACCAGGCCATCGAGGCCAAGGAACACGTCGAGATCCAGCCCGAGAACGTGACGTTGGCCAGCGTGACCTTCCAGAACTTCTTCCGGCTGTACGACAAGCTTGCCGGGATGACCGGCACCGCCATCACCGAGGCCGAGGAATTCGCCGAGATCTATGGTCTTGGCGTGGTCGAGGTGCCCACCAACCGCCCGATCGCCCGGATCGACGAAGACGACCAAGTGTTCCGTACCACGGCCGAGAAATACAAGGCGATCATCGAAGCGATCGGCGAGGCCCACGAAAAAGGCCAGCCCGTTCTGGTCGGCACCACCTCGATCGAGAAATCCGAGGTGCTGTCGAAGATGCTCGAACAGGCCGGGATCAAGCACAATGTGCTGAACGCCCGCCAGCACGAGCGCGAGGCCGAGATCGTCGCCGACGCCGGTCGGCTGGGCGCGGTGACCATCGCCACCAACATGGCCGGACGCGGCACCGACATCCAGCTTGGCGGCAACATCGACATGAAGGTGATGGCCGCGCTGGAGCAGAACCCGGATGCCGACCCGGCCGAGCTGCGCGCCTCTGAAGAAGCCAAGCACGCCGCGGAAAAGCAAAAGGTGATCGAGGCCGGCGGGTTGTTCGTGATCGCCTCCGAGCGCCACGAAAGCCGCCGGATTGACAACCAGCTGCGCGGCCGTTCCGGCCGTCAGGGTGACCCGGGCCGCACGGTGTTCTATCTCAGCCTCGAAGATGACCTGATGCGCATCTTCGGCTCCGAGCGTCTGGACAAGGTGCTCAAGACGCTGGGCCTGAAAGAGGGCGAGGCCATCGTGCACCCCTGGGTCAACAAGTCGCTCGAACGGGCCCAGGCCAAGGTCGAGGGCCGCAACTTCGACATGCGCAAGAACATCCTCAAGTTCGACGACGTGATGAACGATCAGCGCAAGGTGATCTTTTCCCAGCGGCGCGAGATCATGGCCGCCGACGATCTGTCGGACATCGCGGGTGACATGCGCCACCAGGTGATCGACGACCTGATCGACGCCCACATGCCGCCGAAGACCTATGCCGACCAGTGGGACACCGAGGGGCTTTATGCCCAGGTGCTGGAAAAGCTGGGCCTCGACGTGCCGGTGATGGAATGGGCCGCCGAAGAGGGGGTCGACGACGAGGAGATCCGCGAACGCCTGATCAAGGCGAGCGACGAGATGATGGCGAAAAAGGCGGTCGACTTCGGCGCCGAGAACATGCGCCAGATCGAAAAGCAGGTCCTGTTGCAGACCATCGACACCAAGTGGCGCGAACATCTGGTGACGCTGGAACACCTGCGGTCGGTCATCGGGTTCCGGGGCTATGCCCAACGCGATCCGCTGAACGAATACAAGACCGAGAGCTTCCAGCTGTTCGAGGGGATGCTCGACGGGCTGCGTGAAACCGTGACCCAGCAGTTGGCCCACGTGCGTCCGCTGACCTCCGAGGAGCAGAACCAGATGCTGGCGCAGATGGCCGCGCAGGAGGCCCAGCTTCAGAAGCAGGCCGACGTCGCCGAGGCCGAGGTCACCGGCGAGGCCGCCGCCACCCCGGAGGGCGCCGCCCCCGGGTTCGTCGAGGATGACCCAAGCACCTGGGGCAATCCGGGCCGGAACGAGAAATGCCCCTGCGGCAGCGGCAAGAAATTCAAGCATTGTCACGGGCGCCTGAGCTGACCCGCGACACGAAGTTGCCAGAATGACTCCCACCCGCGGCCACATCATGGCCGCGTTTCAAGGGCACATCTGACGTGACCTGAATGGTGACGGAGGGTGTGATGTCCAGATTGCGTATGATTGGCCTGGCCGGCGGAACCGTGGCCTGTGCGCTGGGCATCGGCCACGTGATGCAGAGCACGCAGCCGGTCCCGGTCCCCGCGCCCGCCCCGGTCGCGGCCCAGGATACACCGGCCGCCCCGACGCCCGAGGGCGGACCCCAGCTGTCGCCGCGCCCCGGTGCCCTGCGCACCGCCGAGATCTCGCCACTGGACATCGAGAAGATCGCGCTGACCGCCGCGCCCGCAGTGCCGGACCCGGCGCCGGCTGCCGCGCTGCCGGCAACCCCGAAGGATCCCGAGGTGCCCAGCCTGGGCTGCGCCGTGACCGCCCTGGCAACGCCCGGCCCGATGGCGACGGTGGATCTCGCGGTTTCGGCGCCTTGCCTTGGAAATTCCCGGCTGGTGGTGCACCACAACGGCATGACCTTTACCGCCATCACCGATGAGGATGGCGCCCTTGACGTCACCGTGCCGGCACTGGCCGAGCGGGCGGTGTTCATTGCCGCCTTCGACAACGGAGAGGGCGCCGTCGCCACCACCCATGTGCCGGATATCGCGGATTTCGACCGGATCGTCCTGCAATGGCAGGGCAAGGCGGGGTTCCAGATCCACGCGCTCGAATTCGGGGCCAGCTATGGCGAGCCGGGCCACGTCTGGTCGGGGGCTGATCCGAAGGCGGCCGGCGATCGTACCACCGGAACCGTCGTGCGTTTGGGGACAGATGATGCCCTCTCGCCGCTTCTGGCCGAGGTTTATACCTTTCCGGCGGCCGCTGCCGACCGCAGCGGCGACATCGCCCTGAGCGTCGAGGCCGAGGTGAACGCCGACAATTGCGGACGCGACATTTCCGCCCAGTTGCTCGAGCGCAAGGGTACTGATCGCATGCAGACCCGCGCGCTTGACCTGACGGTGCCCGGATGCACCGCGGTTGGTGATTTTCTGGTGTTGAATAATCTGCTCGATGACCTGAAGATCGCTGCCAAGTAATTCGCGGTCAAATCAAGGTTTCACATGAGCTGGTTTCGTGCGGCGGCAATCGCCGCACTCATTCTTTTTTCGCATTGCCGTCCACTACTGGCCCAGGATGTCACGCTGACCTCGCCCGACGGCGCGGTCGAGATCTCCGGCACCCTGCTGGGGTTCGATGGCGAGTTTTATCGTGTCGATACCAAGTTCGGCGAACTCACGGTGGATGGTTCGGGCGTGTCCTGCGACGGGCCGGGATGCCCCAGCCTGACCGATTACGTGGCCGAGCTGTCGCTGTCGGGGTCATCGACCATGGCCGAGGTGCTGTTGCCGGCTTTGGTCGAGGGGTTTGCCCTGCGCAACGGATGGCGCGCGTCCCGCGAAACCCTGGACGGAACCCATTTCCGCTATGGCCTGCTGCGCCCGGAGAGCGGCAAGCCGATGGCCTATTTCACCTTTCGCGTCAGCACCACCGACGAGGGTTTTGCCGACCTGCTGGCCAACGAGGCCGATGTCGTCATGGCCATGCGCGAGATCCGCAAGGAGGAACGCCGTCGCGCCTTCGAGGCCGGTATGGGTGATATGACCGATGGCAACCGCAGCCGCGTTCTGGCGCTGGATGCGATGGTGCCGGTGGTGGCGCCGGGCAATCCGCTGCGCCGCATCTCGACGCCCGAGCTGGCCCGGATCTTTGCCGGCGAGATTGCCAACTGGTCAGAGCTGGGCGGGCCCGACGCGCCGATCGACCTGCATCTGCCCGCCGCCGGCTCGGGGTTGGCGCAGGCGGTGGAGGACCGTCTGTTGCGGCCGGCAAAGCTGGCGCTGACCGAGCAGGTTCAGCGCCACGCGCGCAGCAGTGACCTGGCCCGCGCGGTTAGTGCCGACCCCTTTGCCATCGGCATCGCCAGTTTTTCCGAAACCGGCGCGGCGCGGGCGCTGACGCTGACTGGAAGCTGCGGCTTTTCGCTTGCTGCCAGCCGGCGCACAATCAAGACCGAGGATTACCCGCTGACCGCACCGATGTTCCTCTATCTTCCGGCGCGGCGGCTGCCCAAGGTCGCGCGGGAATTCCTGCTCTACGTACAAAGCCCGGCGGCGCAGATCGTGATCCGGCGCGCGGGGTTCGTCGACCAGGCGCCCGAGCGCATCGGTGTCAACGTCCAGGGCGATCGGCTGGCCAACGCCATCGCGACCGCCGGGGAAGAGATCCCGCTGGACGAGTTGCAGCGTATGATCGGGACGCTGGGGCCGTTGGCGCGGCTGTCGACATCCTTCCGGTTCGAGACCGGATCGACCCGGCCCGACGCGCAATCGCGTGCCAATATCGCCCAGCTTGCCCGCGCCATCGAGATCGGAACCTATGATTCGAGCACGCTGCTGTTCGTCGGCTTCAGTGATGGACAGGGACCGGCGGCGGGGAACAAGCGGATTGCCACGCGTCGGGCCGAGGCGGTGCGCGACGCGGTGCGCCAAGCGCTGCAGACCCCGGACGAGCCGCGCGTCGACATGGCGGTGGAGGCCTTTGGCGAGGCCTTGCCGATGGCCTGCGACGACAGCGATTGGGGCCGCCAGGTGAACCGGCGGGTCGAGGTCTGGGTCAGATAGTCGAGAGATAGCCCTCGGCCCGAAAGCTGGTTTCGCGCGACTTGCCGACGATCAGGTGGTCGTGCAGGGTGATTCCCAGCGCGCCACAGGCCCTGTCGATCTGCTCGGTCATGCGGATGTCGGCGTCCGACGGGCTGGGATCGCCCGACGGGTGATTGTGCACCAGGATCAGGGCCGAGGCGTTCAGCTCCAGAGCCCGTTTGGCCACTTCGCGTGGGTAGACGGGAACATGATCGACGGTGCCGCGCCCCTGCTCCTCATCCGCGATCAGCGTGTTCTTGGTGTCCAGGTAAAGCACGCGGAACTGCTCGGTATCCCGGTGGGCCATCGTGGTCCGGCAATAGTCCAGAACCGCGTCCCAGCTTGAAATCACGTGGCGTTTCAGGACCCTGGCGCGCGCCATTCGGTGGGCGGCGGCCTCGACGATCTTCAGGTCGGCGATCACCGCCGGGCCGATCCCGCTGACCTTTCCCAACCGTTCTGGCGCGGCAGCCAGAACCCGGTTGAAATCACCGAACTGATCCAGCAGGGCGCGCGCCAGCGGCTTGACATCGCGGCGCGGGATCGACCGGAACAGCAGCAACTCCAACAACTCGTAATCGGGCATCGCGGTGGCGCCGCCGGTCATGAAGCGGTCGCGCAACCGTTGCCGGTGATCGCGGATATAGGAGGGCAGTCGCCCCGAGGGCAACGGCAGTTCCGGTGCCTCGTCCGGGGTGAAGAGGGCGCCGGAGGCGTCGTCGAAGGCGTGCCGATCAGTCATCGGAAAACCATGCCGGGGTCCGGTAAACGCCGGGTTAACGCCGCTCGCCATGGCTGTCATTCTCGCGAAAGCGGGAATCCTGCAACTCTCGCGCCTATCCAGGGAGGTCCCCGCTTTCGCGGGGATGACAGGGAGAGTGGTGATCAATGGGGACGGCTGGACAAGGAAAAAGGCGCCTCGAGAGGCGCCTTTTTGAAATGGTCGGGGCTTCGTCCGTTCGCGCCTGAAAGGCTCCACCGGAGCCTTTCCGAGGCGGCGCTCACCCCTTCATGCTGTCCCAGAAGGATTTGACCGAGGAGAAGAAAGTCTTGCTCTCGGGGTTGTTGTCCTCGCTCAACGCGTCGAACTCCTTCAGGATTTCCTTCTGGCGACTGGTCAGGTTCACCGGGGTTTCCACCGCCAGTTCGATGAACATGTCGCCATGCCCGCCGCCTCGGAGTGGTGGCATCCCCTTGCCGCGCAGGCGCATCTGCCGGCCCGACTGGCTGCCCGCCGGGATCTGGACCCGGCCGCGTCCGCCGTCGATGGTCGGAACCTCGATGGCGCCGCCCAGCGCCGCCGTCGACATGCTGACCGGAACCCGGCAATAGAGGTTGACCCCGTCGCGCTCGAACAGCTCATGCGGCGCGACCTCGACGAAGATATAGAGGTCGCCCTGCGGACCACCCCGCATCCCTGCCTCGCCCTCGCCGGCAAGGCGGATGCGGGTGCCGGTTTCCACGCCGGCGGGAATGTTCACGCTCAGCGCGCGGTCCTTCTCGACCCGGCCCGCGCCGCCGCAGGCCTTGCAGGGGTTCTTGATGATCTGGCCCATGCCCGAGCAGGTCGGACAGGTGCGCTCGACGGTAAAGAAGCCCTGTTGCGCGCGGACCTTGCCCATACCGGAGCAGGTCGGGCAGGTGGTGGGCTCGACCCCGCCCTCGGCACCGGTGCCTTCGCAGGCCGAACAGGCCACCGAGGTGGGCACGTTGATGGTCTTGTGAATGCCGGAGTAGGCCTCTTCCAGGGTCACCCGCAGGTTATAGCGCAGGTCGGAGCCGCGCGTCGCGCGCTGCCGGCCACGCTGGCCGCCCATGAAATCGCCGAAGAGATCGTCGAACACGTCGGAGAACGCGCTGGAAAAATCGCCACCGCCGCCACCGAAACCACCGGGGCGCTGTCCGCCGCCCATGCCACCCTCGAAGGCCGCATGGCCGAAGCGGTCATAGGCCGCCTTCTTCTCGGCGTCCTTCAGAACCTCATAGGCCTCGTTGGCCTCCTTGAACTGCGCCTCGGCCTCCGGGTTGTCGGAGTTGCGGTCGGGGTGCAGTTCCTTGGCCTTCTTGCGATAGGCTTTCTTGATCTCGTCGGCCGATGCGCCCTTGGACACGCCCAGAACGTCGTAATAATCACGCTTTGACATCGGTCATTTTCCTTTTGCCGGAACGAAAGCGGGCCGGTCCGGAGACCGGCCCGGCCCGCCTTGACCCGGTGTTACACCTCAGGAACGCTTGCTGTCGTCCAGGTCCTCGAACTCGGCGTCGACGATGTCATCCTCGGCCGGACCGGCATCTGCCGCGCTCGGCTCTTCGCCGGCCTCTTCCTGGCTGGCCTTGTAGATGGCTTCGCCCAGCTTCATCGCGGCCTCGGTCACGTTCTGCAGGCCCGACTTGATCTTGTCGGCGGTGATATCCTCCTTTTCCAGATCGTCCCTGAGCGCGGCAACGGCCAGTTCGATCGCCTCGACGGTCGTCGGGTCGACCTTGTCGCCATGCTCCTCGACCGATTTCTCGGTCGAATGGATCAGGCTTTCGGCCTGGTTCTTGGCTTCGATCAGTTCGCGGCGGGCCTTGTCGGCCTCGGCGTTCTCCTCGGCGTCCTTGACCATCTTGTCGATGTCGGCGTCCGAAAGGCCGCCCGATGCCTGGATGGTGATCTTCTGTTCCTTGCCGGTGCCCTTGTCCTTGGCGCTGACCGACACGATGCCGTTGGCGTCGATGTCGAAGGTCACCTCGATCTGCGGCATGCCGCGCGGTGCCGGCGGGATGTCCTCGAGGTTGAACTGGCCGAGCATCTTGTTGTCGGCAGCCATTTCCCGTTCACCTTGGAACACGCGAATGGTCACCGCGCCCTGGTTGTCCTCGGCGGTCGAGAAGACCTGGGATTTCTTGGTCGGGATCGTGGTGTTGCGGTCGATCAGGCGGGTGAACACGCCACCCAGCGTCTCGATCCCCAGGCTCAGCGGGGTCACGTCGAGCAGAACCACGTCCTTGACGTCGCCCTGCAGCACGCCGGCCTGAATGGCGGCGCCCATGGCCACGACCTCATCGGGGTTCACACCCTTGTGCGGCTCCTTACCAAAGAACTTGGTCACCTCTTCGAAGACCTTGGGCATCCGGGTCTGACCGCCGACCAGAACCACTTCGTCCACGTCCGAGGCCGACAGGCCGGCATCCTTCAACGCCGCCTGGCAGGGCTTGAGCGAGGCCTTGATCAGGTCGCCGACCAGGCTTTCCAGCTTGGCGCGGGTCAGTTTCATGACCATGTGCAGCGGCGAGCCATCCTTGCCCATCGAGATGAACGGCTGGTTGATCTCGGTCTGCGACGAGCTCGACAGCTCGATCTTGGCCTTTTCGGCGGCTTCCTTCAGCCGTTGCAGCGCCATCTTGTCCTTCGTCAGGTCGACGCCATGCTCTTTCTTGAACTGTTCGGCCAGGTAGGTGACGATCCGCATGTCGAAGTCTTCGCCGCCAAGGAAGGTGTCGCCGTTGGTCGACTTTACCTCGAACAGCCCGTCGTCGATCTCGAGGATGGTCACGTCGAAGGTACCACCGC
Organism: Aquicoccus sp. SU-CL01552; assembly: GCF_040365005.1. Taxonomy (NCBI): domain Bacteria; kingdom Pseudomonadati; phylum Pseudomonadota; class Alphaproteobacteria; order Rhodobacterales; family Paracoccaceae; genus Aquicoccus; species Aquicoccus sp. SU-CL01552. The sequence goes on from NZ_BAABWV010000007.1 coordinate 72,646, forward strand.
CAAGGTCATAGACCGCGATGGTGTGGCTTTCTTCCTTGTCGAGGCCATAGGCCAGCGCGGCGGCGGTCGGTTCGTTGATGATCCGCAGCACCTCGAGCCCGGCGATCTTGCCGGCGTCCTTGGTGGCCTGACGCTGGGCGTCGTTGAAATAGGCCGGAACGGTGATGACGGCCTGCGTCACCTCTTCGCCGAGATAGCTTTCGGCGGTCTCTTTCATCTTGCCCAGGATAAAGGCCGAGATCTGCGACGGGGAATACTTGTCGCTCTTGGCTTCGACCCAAGCGTCGCCGTTGCCGCCATCAATGACGTTGAACGGCATGTTTTTCTTGTCCTTGGCCAGATCCGCGTCGTCGACCCGACGGCCGATCAGGCGCTTGACGCCAAAGATGGTGTTTTCGGGGTTGGTGACGGCCTGGCGTTTCGCCGGCTGGCCGACCAGCCGCTCGTCGTCGGTAAAGGCGACGATCGAGGGGGTCGTGCGTGCCCCTTCCGCGTTCTCGATAACCTTGGGTTGCGCGCCGTCCATGATGGCGACACAGCTGTTGGTGGTCCCCAGGTCGATCCCGATAACTTTGCTCATGCGTTTCGATCCCTTTTTATGTTCAAGGCGATTACCCGAGACCCGAACCCGTTATGGCGTCCCGGCCCCGATGATGTGGCACGGCGGTGGTCCACCGTGCGTCCCGGCGTATATAGGGAGCGGTAAATGCCCCTGCAACCGTCCTTGACGGCCGGCGGTCACGAATTTGTGAGTGTGTTTCGTGGCGATCCCGGGGGCCTGGCATGACAAGGGAGCGGTTTGATGACGCGGTTGACGATCCGCGATTTCGTGATCGAGAAGTCCTATCTTGACCCGCCGGCCCAGGCCGCGCTGATCGCGGCGTTGCGCCCGGTGCTCAAGGCGGCGCCGCCCTTTACCCCCGAAACTCCTACGGGACGCAAGATGTCGGTGCGGATGACCTCGGCCGGGCGGCTTGGCTGGATCTCGGACCGCAAGGGATATCGCTATGCGCCGCAGCACCCCGGCGGCGTCGACTGGCCGCCGATCCCGGATGAGATCCTCGAGATCTGGCGCCAGGTGACGGGGCTGGGGCGCGAGCCCGATTGCTGCCTGATCAACTATTACGGCGAGGGCGCGCGCATGGGCCTGCACCAGGACAAGGACGAAGCCGATTTCTCCTTTCCCGTGGTCTCGGTCAGCCTGGGCGACGACGGGCTTTTCCGTATCGGCAACCCCACCCGGGGCGGCCGGACCGAAACGGTCTGGCTGAACTCGGGCGACGTGGTGGTCATGGGCGGTCCGGCGCGGCTGACCTATCACGGGGTGGACCGGATCCGGTTCAAATCCTCGCGCCTGCTGCCAAGGGGCGGGCGGCTGAACCTGACGATGCGGGTGGTGACCTGAACCGGCCTAGCGCCGCGCGCTCCAACTCAGCGAGGCATGCCGACGGGTATAGAATTCGCCCATCAACCCGATCATCACCAGAACGATGCCCAGCCAGAGCGCGTAGTGCCAGTTGCTGTTCATCGGGTTGTAGTTGATGAAGACGAAACCGCGCGCCTGGTCGATGGTATGAAACAGCGGGTTCCAGACAAAGATCGGCAGCATGAAGCCCGGCAGCGTGTTGGCCAGGAACATCTTGCCCGAGGCGATCATGTTGGCGCGCCGATAGATGGTCGAGATCACGCTGACCGCGGTGGGGAACCAGGGCCGCACCGCGAGCAGGACCATTCCCACCGCGCAGCCGGTGAACCACGACAGCAGCAACATGCCAAAGGCCTGGATCGGCTGGTAGATGGTGATCGGCGTGATGACGACATGGTACATGAACAGGATCACGACCATCGTCAGCACCTGGATATAAAGCGATCCGACCGCTGCGGCGGTGATGGTGATCGCCGTATTCAACGGTGCGTGCTGCATCATAGGGTGGTTCGGCCCCTCGGATTGCACGAGCGCGCCCACCGCCTTGGTGTGGCACATGTAGAGGAAGATACCGGACATCACGTACAGCAGGAAATCCCCGCGCACCGCCGATTTCCGAAGCCCGAGCACCGAGAACATCACGTAGAACGCCAGAACGAAGACCACCACCTGCAACATGTTCTTGCCGATGGCGATGAAGGCGTTGTTGTGCGATGCCCGTACGTTGCGCACGACCGAGTGAAAGATCAATTCGAGGATCGTGACCGCGCCGGACAATTTCGACCGTTGAGTGCGAAGTTGAAACATTCAATCCTGCCCTTGTGACTCGGTTCCGTTATGTCACGGATGCCTTGCCGTTCAGTTGTATCCACAGCATAACTGACGCCATAATTAGCAGTAATACGGCGCAAAAATGGAGCCATTTTGTGGAATATGATGCCTTAATTCCCGTCATCCGCCAACTCGCGATCGAGGCGGGGACCAAAATCATGCAGATTTACAACGCTGACGACTTCCACGTGAAGGTCAAATCCGACGACAGCCCGGTGACCGAGGCGGACGAAGCGGCGGATGCGCTGATCTCGGCCGGGCTGCGCGCGGCCTTTCCCGACATGATGCTGGTGACCGAGGAACAGGCCGCCTCGCACGGGCTGACCGGAGAGACCTTCCTGATCGTGGACCCGCTGGACGGGACCAAGGAATTCATCAACCGCCGTGGCGACTTCACCGTCAACATCGCGCTGGTGGAAAACGGTGTGCCGACGCGCGGCGTGGTCTATGCGCCGGCCCGGGAGCGGATGTTCTTCACCCTGGCCGATGGCAGCTCGGTCGAGGAGACTGGCCCCTTCGATCCCGCAAAGATGGGCGCGGTCACGCCGATCCGGGTCGCCGAGTGCGACAACGACGCCCTGATGGTGGTGGCCTCGAAATCGCACCGCGACCAAGCCACCGACGATTACATCAACAAGTACAAGGTGAAGGACAGCAAGAGCGCGGGCTCGTCGCTGAAATTCTGCCTCGTCGCCACCGGTGAGGCCGACCTCTACCCGCGTGTCGGTCGCACCATGGAATGGGATACCGCCGCCGGTCACGCGGTGCTGCTGGGCGCGGGGGGCAAGGTGGTGCGGTTTGATGATCACACGCCGCTGACCTACGGCAAGGAAGGCTATGCCAACCCGTTCTTCATCGCCTACGCGCCGGGCGTCGACCTCAAGGAGGCATGATGCCGGTCCTGGTCGCGATCCCGGCGCGCTTCGCATCGTCCCGCTATCCGGGCAAGCCGCTGGTGGCGCTGAAAGGCGCCACCGGTGAGGCGAAAAGCCTGGTCCAGCGCAGCTGGGAGGCGGCCTGCGCCGTGCAGGGCGTCGACCGGGTGGTCGTGGCCACCGACGACGACCGCATTCGCGTCGCCGCCGAGGGGTTCGGCGCCGAGGTGGTGATGACCTCCGAGTCCTGTGCCAACGGCACCGAACGCTGCGCCGAGGTGCTCGACGCGCTGGGCGGGGAATACGACATCGTGGTCAACCTGCAGGGCGATGCGCCGCTGACCCCTGCCTGGTTCGTCGAGGAGCTGGTTGCCGGGCTGCGGGCCGATCCGATGGCCGAGGTGGCCACCCCGGTGCTGCGCTGTGACGGTCGGGCGCTGAACGGGTTTCTCGACGACCGCAAGGCGGGCCGCGTCGGCGGCACCACGGCGGTGTTCACCCAGGAGAACCATGCGCTCTATTTCTCCAAGGAGGTGATCCCCTACACCCCGGCCCGCTATCCCGATGACGCGGTGGAAACGCCGGTGTTCCACCACGTCGGCGTCTATGCCTATCGCCCCTCGGCGCTGGGCGCCTACCCGCGTTGGCCAGCCGGTCCCCTGGAACAGTTGGAGGGGCTGGAACAGCTCCGCTTCATCGAGCACGGCCACCGCATCCTCTGCGTCGAGGTCGAGGCGCGCGGGCGGCAGTTCTGGGAATTGAACAACCCCGAGGACGTCGCCCGGATCGAGGCCATGATGGCGGAGATGGGGGTGGCATGACCGCCGGGCTGACGGTCTCTGTCGTGATCGTCAGCCGCGACCGCGCGCCTGCGCTGCGTCGCTGTCTGCTCGGGGTGTCGCAGCTGCGCCACGTTCCGTACGAGGTGGTGGTGGTCGCCGATGCCGCCGGGCGCGCTGCGTTGCGCGAGATGCCGTTCGTGGCGCATGTGAAACAGGTCGCCTTCGACGCGGCCAACATCTCTGCCGCGCGCAATGCCGGGATTGCGGCGGCGGCGGGCGAGGTCATTGCCTTCATCGACGATGACGCGGTGCCCGAACCCACCTGGCTCAGCTATCTGGCGGCGGCCTTCGCCGATCCGGCGGTGGCGGCGGCGGGGGGATACGTGCGCGGGCGCAACGGCATCTCGTTCCAGTCGCGGGCGGCGATGGTCGATGGAGCGGGGCGGGAGGTCCCGCTGGATCTTGCCCCCGATGGCATCACCCTGCTGACCGCGCGCGCCGGTCGGGCGATCAAGACTGAGGGCACCAACATGGCCTTTCGCCGGTCGGTCCTGGCCGATCTTGGCGGATTCGATCCGCGCTATCGCTTCTTTCTCGACGAGACCGACCTGAACCTGCGCCTGGCCGAGCGGGGGGCGGTGACCGCTCTTGTGCCCTTGGCGCAGGTGCACCACGGCTTTGCCGAAAGCCCCCGGCGCCGCGCCGACCGGGTGCCGCGTGACCTGCACGAGATCGGCGCGAGCTGGGCGGTGTTCCTGGCCCGCCATTGCCCGCAGGCGCGGCGCGGTGCGGTCTGGGCCGAAATCCGGGCCGCCGAGCGTCGCCGCGCCCTGCGCCACATGGTGGCCGGGCGGCTGGAACCGCGCGACGTTACCCGCCTGCTGGCCGGGCTGCACGCCGGCTTCGACGACGGGCGGGTGCGGCAACCCCTGCCGCTGCCGACGCTGCCCGGACCTCGGGACCCGTTCCGCCCGGTGCCGGTGCGGACCGATGCGCGCGCGGTCCTGCTGGCGGGCCGTGTCTGGTCGCGGCGGCGGCTGCGCGCGGCGGCACGGGCAGAGCTGGCCGCCGGCAACAGTGCAACCCTGTTCCGGTTTTCGCCCTCTGCGCTTTATCATCGGGTCACCTTCACCAAGGACGGGATCTGGGAACATACAGGCGGACTCTTTGGAAAAAGCGACCGCAACCAGCCGGCCATTCGGTTCTGGTCCTTTGCCGACCGGGTCCGCGACGAGGTCGCGCGGGTGCGCCGAGTGCGGGGATTCGAGGCTGGAATGGGCATCAAACAGCCTTGATGCGAAAAAAACGGGCATTTGGTGGAAAATCAACCCAAAGGCCATGTTCCCGTCGGTCTCAATATGCCATCAATCGCGTGATTGGTTCGGCAAGAAGGCTTCGAGGAATTCATGCGCAAGAAGGTAACGAAGGCGATTTTTCCGGTCGCGGGTCTTGGAACGCGGTTTCTGCCGGCGACGAAATCGGTTCCCAAGGAGATCATGACGCTGGTGGACCGCCCGCTGGTGCAATACGCGATCGACGAGGCGCGGGAGGCGGGGATCAAGGAATTCATCTTCGTGACCTCGCGCGGCAAATCGGCACTGGAGGATTACTTCGACCACGCGCCGATGCTGGAACAGCAGCTCAAGAAAAAGGGAAAGGATGCGCTGCTGGCCGAGTTGAGGGCGAGCAACATGGATTCGGGCGAAATCGCCTACGTGCGCCAGCACAAGGCGCTGGGGCTGGGCCACGCGGTCTGGTGCGCGCGGCGGCTGATCGCCAACGAGCCCTTCGCGGTGATCCTGCCCGACGACGTGATCGCGGCCGAGAAACCCTGCCTGGGCCAGATGATCGAGGCCTACGAGGAAACCGGCGGCAACATGGTGGCCGCGATGGAGGTGCCGCCGGAGAAGGCGAGTGCCTATGGCGTGCTGGACGTGGCCGAGGACATGGGCCAGGTGGTGCGGGCGCGCGGCATGGTGGAAAAGCCCGAGCCGGGCACGGCGCCGTCGAACCTGGCGGTGATCGGGCGTTACGTTCTGGGGCCCTCGGTGCTGCGCAACCTGAACCGGATGCGCACCGGCACGGGCGGCGAGATCCAGCTGACCGACGCGATCGCCGAGGACTTGGCCAATGACGTGCCGGTCTATGGCTACCGGTTCCGCGGCCAACGCTTCGACTGCGGCTCCAAGGCGGGGTTCCTGCAGGCGACGGTGGCCTTCGCGCTGGCCCGCGACGACCTGCGCGAGGAGCTGTCGCGCTACCTCGCCGAGGTGGTCGAGATCGACCGCGCCGCACAATAAACTGGACAGGTGGACCCGCAAGGGTGTTGGGCCTTGGGCGCGCGCGCGTTAGGCTGACCCGAGGGATCACCTTTCGCCCGGAGCGCGCATCATTCCGATCAGCAGACCAGAGACCTCGTCGGCGCGGCTGCTCGACGTCACCCGGCTGATCCGCCGGGCGGGGCGGCAGCCGACCGGGATCGACCGGGTAGAGCGGGCCTATCTGGATCATCTGTCCCGCGATGCGGTGCCGCTGTTCGGGCTGGCCCGAAGTGCCTGGGGCTATATCCTGCTGGATGCGCAAGGGCTGGCGGGGATCGCCGCACGGCTGGACGGCGCGGTGCCCTGGGGGCGGCCGGATCTGCTGTCGCGCCTGGTGCGCCGGATGTCCCCGCAGTTGCGCCGGGCCGAGAGCGATCTGCGCAGGCTTGCCCTTGCCCGCTGCCGGCCGACCGGGCTGGCGCGGATGCTGGCACGGCACCTGCCGGCAGGCTTCGCCGCGCTCAACGTGGGTCATACCAACCTGAGCGCGCGCAGCCTGCGCGGGCTGCGCCGGGGCGGGGCGGCGCGCATCGCGGTTCTGATCCACGACGTGATCCCGTTGGAGTTCCCGCAGTACCAGCGGCCCGGCACGCCGGAAGTTTTCCGTGCCAAGCTGAAACGTGTCCGCGCCCACGCCGACCTGATCCTCTACAACTCCGAGGACACCCGCGTCCGGACCGAGGCGCGGATGCGCGACTGGGGGCCGGTGCCGGCGGGCGTGGTGGCGCATCTGGGCGTGGAACTGGCCGCGCCGGGCGCGCTGCCGGAGGGGATTGATCCGGATCGTCCGTATTTCGTGGTGCTGGGCACGATCGAGCCGCGCAAGGGGCATGATCTGCTGCTGGATGTCTGGGACGCGATGGGCGCGGAGGCGCCCGGGCTGGTCATTTGCGGCGCCCGGGGCTGGAACAACCGGGCGGTGTTCGACCGGCTGGACCGCCTTCCCCCCGGCGGGCCGGTGCGCGAGATGCCGGGGCTGGACGACGGGCAGATCGCTGCCCTTCTCAGCCAGTCGCGCGGGCTGTTGTTTCCCAGCCGGGCCGAGGGCTATGGGCTGCCGCCGATCGAGGCGGCGGCGCTTGGCGTGCCGGTGGCAAGCGCAGATTTACCCTCGGTCCGCGAAATCCTTGGGAACATTCCAGTTTACGTGAAAGAATCGGATCGGTATCAATGGCATGACGCCATCAAGACCCTCGCAGAGGGCCCGGGGCGTCCGCGTGAGGCAGCAAGTGATGCAGAATTCGTCCCGCCGAGTTGGGAGGAGCACTTCAACATCGTCTTAAGGTTAACCTGATAGGCGCTGGACCGGGTGATCTGCAAATGGGTGAAAAGGGCGAGATTTGGGCGTATGGCAGACATATCGCCTGCGGATGCAGCGGAAACGCTGGCTGATCCGCGCGGTCCGAAAGCGGCGTGAACTCTCGCCCGTCGCCAATCGCACGGCCGCGATCCGTCGCGACGATATCCTGTTGTTCTGCACCCAGCGCAACGAACGCAAACGGTTGCCCTATTTCCTCAAGTACTACCGTGATCTTGGCGTCAACCACTTCCTGATCGTCGACAACGACAGCACTGACGGATCGGCAGAATACCTGCGCGAACAGGAGGACGTGTCGCTCTGGCACACGGCCGCCGGGTACAAGCGGGCCCGCTTCGGGGTGGACTGGCTGAACTGGCTGCAACGAAAATACGGCCACCGCCACTGGTGCCTGACAGTCGATCCGGACGAGTTTCTGATCTACCCCTTCTGCGACACCCGGCCGTTGCGTGCGCTGACCGACTGGCTTGACGCCTCGTCGATCAAGTCGTTCTCGGCGATGCTGCTGGACATGTATCCCAAGGGGCGGCTCGATGCGCAGCCCTACAAGGAGGGGCAGGATCCGTTCGAGATCGCCCGCTGGTTCGACAGCGGCAATTACACCCTGAAAAAGAACAAACGCTATGGCAACCTGTGGATCCAGGGCGGGCCGCGCAGCCGGGTGTTCTTTCCCGACCGCCCGGCCAAGGCGCCGGCGCTGAACAAGATCCCGCTGGTCAAATGGGATCGCAAGTATGCCTACGTCAGCTCGACCCACATGCTGCTGCCGCGCGGGCTGAACCAGACCTATGACGAATGGGGCGGCGAAAAGGCCAGCGGCATGTTGCTGCACGCGAAATTCCTCGACACCTTCTCGGCCAAGGCGGCAGAAGAGCTTGATCGCAAACAGCATTACGCGGCCTCGGTCGAATACCGCGCCTATGCCGACAGCCTCAAGGATGACCCGGACCTCTGGTGCAAGTGGTCCGAGAAATACATCAACTGGCGCCAGCTCGAGATTCTGGGGCTGATGTCCAAGGGCAACTGGGCATGAGCGGCAGCGTCGGCATCGTGATGCTGGTGCACACCGCGCTGCATCGCGCCGAACAGGTGGCGCGGCACTGGCGCGCGGCCGGCTGCCCGGTGGTGATCCACGTCGATCAGAAGGTGGCGCGCCGCACCTACGAGCGGTTCTGCGCCGCGCTGTCCGAGGATTCCGGCATCCTGTTCAGCCCACGCCATCGCTGCGAATGGGGCACATGGGGGATCGTGGCGGCGACCCAGGCGGCGGCGGGCCTGATGCTGGAGCGGTTCGCGGGGGTGCGGCACGTCTACCTCGCCTCCGGGTCCTGCCTGCCGCTGCGCCCGGTGCCGGAACTGGTCGATTACCTCGCCGCCCGACCGCGCACCGATTTCATCGAGAGCGCGACCACCGCCGATGTCCCCTGGACGGTCGGCGGGCTGGACGTGGAGCGTTTCACCCTGCGCTTTCCCTTCTCGTGGAAACGGCAGCGGCGGCTGTTCGACGCCTATGTCGATTTCCAGCGCCGTACCGGGTACAAGCGGCGCATTCCCGCCGGGCTTGTCCCGCACATGGGCAGCCAGTGGTGGTGCCTGACCCGTCAGACCTTGTCGGCGATCCTCGAGGATCCTCAACGCAAGACATATGAACGGTATTTTCGCCGGGTCTGGATCCCCGACGAGAGCTATTTCCAGACCCTGGCGCGGAAGTATTCCACCAGTATCGAAAGCCGCTCTCTCACCCTGTCGAAGTTCGATTTCCAGGGCAAACCGCATATCTTCTACGACGATCACCTGCAGTTGCTGCGCCGGTCCGACTGTTTCGTCGCGCGCAAGATCTGGCCGCGCGCCGACCGCCTCTACAAGGCATTCCTGACCGATGCCGCCGGGGCGATGAAACGGACCGAACCGAACCCGGGCAAGATCGACCGCATCTTTGCCAAGGCGGTCGAGCGGCGTACGCGCGGGCGGTCAGGGCTCTACATGCAAAGCCGCTTTCCCAATCCGGGCTGGGAAAACGGGCTGACCGCCACCCCCTATTCGGTGTTCCAGGGCTTTGCCGAGCTGTTCGAGAACTTCGAGGCCTGGCTGGCCCGGACCACCGGCGCCCGGGTGCATGGCCATCTTTTCGCGCCGGACCGGGTCGAGTACGCTGGCGGGCAAGGGGTGATCAACGGCGCGCTCAGCGACAGCGCCGCGCAGCGCGATTACGAACCGGCCGCTTTTCTTACCAACCTGATCTGGAACACCCGGGGGGAACGGCAGTGTTTCCAGTTCGGCCCGCGCGACAATCAAAAGATCAACTGGACCATCACCCGGGATCCGAATGCGCAGATCTCGGTCATCACCGGCGCCTGGGCGGTGCCGCTGTTCCGCTCGAACCGCAATTTCGCCGACCTGCGCAAGGAGGCGGCGAAACTCCAGCGGATCGAGAACAAGCAGCTCGACATTCTGCGCGCGGCCCAGGCCAAGGCGCGGATCCGGATCTGGAACATGGCCGAGTTCGTCGAGGCCCCGATGGAGCCGCTTCAGACCATATTGGGCGAGCTTGGCTCGGCCGCGCCGCGCCACCTGAACGAGGCGCCCAAGATGGTCGACCTGACCGGCTTCGGGCAGTTCCTGCAGAATCTCAAGAACCAGGGGATGCACCCCTATCTGATGGGGGATTTCCCGGTGAATCACGACCCGGTCAACCAGGGCCAGCCGGCCCGCAAACCCTATCTGGTGCGGTGAGCAGGCATGGCTGATTTCGATTACTTCGTGGTCTTCGCCGAGATGCGCACCGGCTCCAACTTCCTGGAAACCAACCTCAATGCGCTGGATGGGGTGACCTGCCACGGCGAGGCGTTCAATCCCCATTTCATCGGCTATCCCAACCGCAGCGAAATGCTGGGCATCAGCCGCGAGGCGCGCGACGAGGATCCGCAGGCGCTGATCGCCGCCGTGCGCGACGATGCGGGCGGGATGGGTGGCTTCCGCTATTTCCACGATCACGACCCGCGCGTGCTGGATACGATGCTGGACGATCCGCGCTGTGCCAAGATCGTGCTCACCCGCAACCCGCTCGACAGCTATGTCTCGTGGAAGATCGCCCAGGCCACCGGCCAGTGGAAACTGACCGACGTGAAGCGGCGCAAGGCCGCCCAGGCACGTTTCGACGCCGAAGAATTCGCTGCGCATGTCGAGGCGCTGCAGGGGTTCCAGCGCCTGCTGCTGCATCGGCTCCAGTCCAGCGGGCAGACCGCCTTTTACATCGCCTACGAGGATCTGCACGACCTGTCGGTGATGAACGGGTTGGCCCAGTGGCTGGGGGTGGCGGCGCGTCTCGATCAGATCGACCAGAGCCTCAAGCCGCAGAACCCGATCCCGATGACCGAAAAGGTCTCGAACCCCCAAGAGATGACGGCGGCACTGGCCGGGCTGGATCGGTTCAACCTGACCCGCACCCCCAATTTCGAACCGCGCCGGGGTCCGGCGGTGCCGACCTATCTTGCCGCGGTCGAGACTCCGCTGCTCTATATGCCGGTGCGTGGCGGCCCGGAAGAGGCGGTGATCCAATGGCTTGCCACGCTCGACGGCATCGACCCCGAGGCGCTGCCACGCAAGATGACGCAAAAGGACCTGCGCCAGTGGAAGCGCCGCCATCCCGGCCACCGCAGCTTTACCGTGCTGCGCCATCCGGTGGCCCGGGCGCATCACGTGTTCTGCACCCGCATCCTCGACGACGGGCCGGGCAGTTTCCGCCAGATCCGCGACACGCTGCGCCGCAAGTTCAAGCTGCCGATCCCGAAGTCCGCCCCCGGGGATGGCTACGACGCCGAGGCGCATCGCGCCGCCTTTCTCGGGTTTCTCGATTTCATCAAGATGAACCTTGCCGGGCAGACCGCGATCCGCGTCGACGGGGCCTGGGGCACCCAGGCCCAGACCCTGTCGGGCTTTGCCGATTTCGCCCTGCCTGACCTGGTGCTGCGCGAGGATGAGATGGCGACACTTTTGCCCGAGATGGCCCGCCGGGTCGGCCACGCCGCGCCACCCGCGCCCCTAGGGGACGATACCGCCGGGCCGGTTGCCTTGGCAGAGATCTATGACGCCGCGCTGGAAGAGCGCGTCGCCGACATCTACCAGCGTGATTACATGATGTTCGGGTTCGGAGCCTGGCGCGCGGATTGACGCACGCCAGAGCGGCGGATCAGGCCGCGACCGGCTGCGCCTCGGTCAGCATGGTGTAGAGCGTGGCCGCGTCCGGATTGGCCCGCAGCTTGGCACAAAGCGCGGCATCGCGCAGGGTGCGCGACACCAGCGCCAGCGCCTTCAGGTGTTCGACCCCGCTGTCTTCCGGGGCAAACAGGGAAAAGGCGATGTCGATCGGCTGACGGTCCACCGCGCCGAAGTCGATGGGTTTTTCCAGCATCAGAAAGATGCCCACCACATCGTCCAGCCCCGGCATCCGCGCATGGGGCAGGGCAACGCCATGGCCCACACCGGTTGGGCCAAGGCTTTCGCGTTCGAGCAGCGCCTCGACGGTGTCCTGGGAGTCGAGGCCATAGGCACTCTGCGCCACGTCTCCGATCTCCTGGAACAGGCGTTTCTTGCTGGACGCGGCGGAAAATACCTTTACCGCCTCGGGCTTGAGGATGCTCGCTAGTGCCATCAGTGACTGCTCCGCTCCAGCGCCACGCGGCGCCTCTCGCTGTTATCCGTCCATCTGCGGGTCGATCCAGCCGATATTGCCGTCTTCACGGCGATACACGACATTGACCCCCTTTTTCTTCTCGTTGCGGAAAACCAGCACCGGTGCGCCCGCCAGCTCCATCTGCATCACGGCCTCGCCAACGCTGAGAGAGGGGATCTGGGTCTCCATCTCGGCAACGATGATCGGCTGCAGGGTTTCGGGCTCGGAATCGTCGGCCTGTTCTTCCGCGGCGAGGATATACGAGGACGCACCGAAGAGTTCAACCGGTTCCGACCGGTCGCGATAATGGTCCTTCAGCCGACGCTTGTACCGCCGCAACTGCTTCTCCATCTTGTCGCGGCAGGCATCGAAGGCGGCATAGATTTCATTCGCACGCGCCTTGGCCGTGGCGTTCAACCCGGTCGACAGGTGCACCGTGGCCTCGCAGACGTATTCATGCGCGTTGCGGGAAAAGATGACGTTGGCATCGGTCGGACGCTCGGCGTATTTCTTGACCGCCTCGTTCAGTTCCGACTTGACGTGGGTCTGAAGGGCCGTGCCGATGTCGATCTGTTTGCCGCTGATCTGATAGCGCATGTGCTCTCCTTTTCATTTTCTCACCCGGCCTGTTCCGGTCGTCCGGCCTGTGTCATCGGCGGGTGGTGGGGAATGGCACCGCCGCGGAAAGTGCACGGTCAGGCCCTGTCAGAAAGGCCGGATCGGAAACTGCATCGAACTGCATGCGTGCCATGCCCCATTTGAGGCGAGTTGCGGGGCAAGAGTCAACGGATCGCGTCACAGATAAGCGGAAAATCGGGTCGCATCCTCTGCCCATATCGGCTGTCAGGAGATCCGAAAACTCTCGCCCAGGTAGACGCGGCGTACGTTTTCGTTTTCCACCACCTCGCCCGGCGTGCCCGACATCAGCACCTGGCCATCATGCAGGATATAGGCGCGATCGACGATCTCCAGCGTCTCGCGCACGTTGTGATCGGTGATCAGCACCCCGATTCCGCGTTTCTTGAGGTCGGCGACAAGGTGTCGGATGTCGCCCACGCTGATCGGATCGACCCCGGCAAAGGGTTCGTCGAGCAGCAGGTACTTGGGATCGGCCGCCAGGCAGCGGGCAATCTCGACGCGGCGACGCTCGCCGCCCGACAGCGCCAGTGCCGGTGCCCGGCGCAGGTGTTCGATCGAGAAATCCGACAGCAACTCTTCCAACCGCTCCCGCCGCGAATGCGGGTCCCGTTCGGAGATCTCCAGCACCGCGAGGATGTTGTCCTCGACACTCAAGCCGCGAAAGATCGACATTTCCTGCGGCAGATAGCCGATCCCCATCTTGGCTCGCCGGTACATCGGCAGGTTCGTCACCACCTGCCCGTCCAGCGTGACACTCCCCGCCTCGGGAAAGACCAGCCCGGCGATGGCATAGAAACTGGTGGTCTTGCCCGATCCGTTCGGCCCCAGCAGCGCCACCACTTCGCCCCGGTCCAGGGTCATCGACACGTCGCGAATCACCACCCGCTTTCGGTACGACTTGCGCACCCGTTCCACGCGCAGGCCCAGGTTGCCCTCGGTTACGGTCAGCTCCGGTGTTGTCATCAGTCTTCGCCGTCCGCTTTCTGGCCCGGGTTCAGGATCGTCTTGACCCGCCCGGCCATCTCGGCGGTGCCCGTGGTCAGGTTGACCACCATGCGGTTCGAACTCAGTACGCTCGGCCCCTGGGTCAGAAGAACGCTGCCCGTCATCACGATCACGCCGCTGTCGATGCTGTACTCGGCGCGGTCGGATTCGGCAGCGTCCGGACCGTTGACCAGCACGACGCCGCCGGTCGCCTCCAGCCGGGCGATGCGGCTGGCCTCGTTGTCATAGATCACGAACATGCGGTCGGCGGTCATCCGCATCGCGCCCTGGATCACCAGCACCTCGCCGGTGAACTCGGCCGATCCATCGGCCTGGTTCACGTTCAGGCTGTCGGCAGTCACCTCGACCGGCTGGTTGGGGTCGGTCGGGGCCGTGCCAAAGGCCACGCGGGTGTCCTGCGCCAGAACCGGACCGGTTCCGAGGCAAACGAGAAGCCAGAGGAAAAAGGCTCGAAAATAAGGCAAACTCTATTCCTCCGGCGTTTTGCCGGGATCGTATACCAGCTTCACGCCATTTTTGAACAGCATATGCATTGGTTCTCCCGGGTTTTTCGCACCGATCTCCATCCGGCCGGCGGTTAGCGTACCCACCGGCCCGGTTGCGCGCACCTCTCCCGGGGTGCTTGCATGGAAATCGCCGATGGTGGCGTCCAGCCGGTCGGTCAACACGACATAGCCGGTGCTGGTGGCAATCTCCACCGCGCCGGAAAAGCTGGCCGTGTCGGTGACGGCGTCGATCGTGCCGGTCTGCGACCGCAGCGCGATCTGCCCGCCCCGGGCCAGTTTCAGGCGTGCGTTCAGGTCTTCGGCCTCGGCGAGCCCGCCGCCAACCGCCGCGCGGGCAAGCCGCGCCTCGACGGTGATCTCGTCGCCGTCATCGGTGGTGCTGGAATAGAACGGTGCGGTCACTTGCTGTCCGCGTACGCGTTCCTCCACCTCGTGTTGGGCAAAGGGCAGGGTCGCGGTGGGATCGACGCTGCGCGACAGCAGGAACAGCGTCGACAACAGCGCGACCGCCGCCAGCGGCAGGATGACCTTCAGATAGGCGACAAAACGCGAATGGCTGTCCATCCTGCGCACCGGATCAACCCAGCCCCGCCCGCAGGCAGTCGTGGATGTGCAACAGGCCCTGCACGACCGGCGGCCCGTCGGGATCGACCACGAACAGGCAGGTGATCTTGCGCGCGTTCATCAGGCCCAGCGCCTCTTCGGCCAGTGCGTCGGGGCCGATGGTGGTGGGGTTCGCCGTCATCACCTCGGCGGCCCGAAGCGACAACAACCCGTCCATGTGGCGCCGCAGGTCGCCGTCGGTGATGATGCCGGTTAGGGCGCCGCCCTCCCCGGTCACGCCGGCCACGCCAAAGCCCTTGTGGCTGATCTCGAGCAGCGTGTCGCTCATCGGGGCGCCGGCGGGAACGGTGGGCAGCGCGTCGCCGGTGTGCATCAGGTCGCGCACCTTGCTCAGCCGTGCACCCAGCTTGCCGCCGGGGTGAAACTCGCGGAAATGCGCAGGGGTGAACTGGCGATGCTCCATCAGCGCCACCGCCAGCGCATCGCCCAAGGCCAGCGTCATCGTGGTCGAGGTGGTGGGCACCACGCCGGTGTTGCAGGCCTCTTCCACCTGCGGCAGCACCAGCGCCACGTCGGATTGCCGCAACAGGGTCGAGTCCGCCCGGCTCGCCACCCCGATCAGCGGGATCGAGAAGCGGCGGGTATAGGCCACGAGGTCGGCCAGTTCCGGCGTCTCGCCCGAGTTCGACAGCACCAGCGCCACATCGCCCCGTGCCATCATGCCCAGGTCGCCGTGGCTGGCCTCGGCCGGGTGGACGAATTGCGCCGGCGTGCCGGTGCTGGCCAGCGTTGCCGCGATCTTGCGCGCGATATGGCCCGATTTTCCCATGCCGCTGACAACCACGCGCCCGCTGGCCTTGAGCAGCGTCTCGACCGCGCTGTCGAAATCGCCGTTCAGCCCCCCGGCCAGTTGCCGCAGCCCCTCGGCCTCGGTCTCGATGACCCGGCGGGCGATATCCTGGAACCGGCTCATGAATGGGCGAAGATGTCGATCTCGGGCCAGCCTTCGAGGTCGAGTTTCGCCCGCGTCGGCAGGAAGTCGAAACAGGATTGCGCCAACTCGCTGCGCCCCTCTCGCGCCAGCCGCTTGTTCAGTTCCTCGCGCAGCCGGTGCAGGTACAGCACGTCCGAGGCCGCGTAATCGAGCTGTGCGCGGGTCAGCGTCTCGGCGCCCCAGTCGCTCATCTGTTGCTGCTTGGAGATATCCACCCCGATCAGTTCCGAGGTCAGGTTTTTCAGCCCGTGGCGGTCGGTATAGGTCCGCACCAGCCGGCTGGCGATCTTGGTGCAATAAACCGGCGCGGCCAGCGCGCCAAAGGCGTTGTACATCGCGGCGATGTCGAAACGGCCGAAATGGAACAGTTTCAGCACATCGGGGTCTTCCAGCATCCGGCACAGGTTCGGCGCCTGGGTCTGGCCCTTGGCCACCTGCACGATATGCGCCTCGCCGTCGCCGCCGGACATCTGGATCACGCACAGCCGGTCGCGATGCGGGTTCAGCCCCATCGTCTCGCAGTCGATGGCGACCACGGGGCCAAGGTCAAGCCCGTCGGGCAGGTCGTTCTGGTAAAGTTGGTTCGCCACGTCCGGGGTCCTCGCTGCTTTCCGCGTCGTTCGGCCAATGGGGCCGAGATAGGCGCTTTGGCCGGCAAACTCAACTGCGATGCCGGGCCCTTGCACCGCCGCCCGCGTCGCGCGATCCTGCCGCGATGCCCGCATCGTCGGGCCTGATCTCAGATGCGGAGCCCGCGCCCTGACCCCGACCGACATTTCTCCCCCCGCCGAGCTGATCGCGCGGCTGCGCCGGGGCGGCCACCTGGCCGCCGACCCGGCCCCCGTGCCGCTCGAGGGGGGGCGCATCAACCGGGTCTGGCGGCTGCGCGGCGTTTTGTACGATCTGGTCCTCAAACTCTACGATCCGGAGGGCGCGACCCCGCTGTTCGCCAACGATCCGCTGCGCGAGGCGGCCTGCCTGTCGGCCCTTGCCGACAGCGGGTTGGCGCCTGTGCCTTTGACCGGCGACGCGCAGGCGGAGCGGCCCTGGATCCTCTATCGCCACCTACCGGGGAAGGGTTGGACGGAAGGGGTCGAGGCGGTCGCGTGCGTCCTGGCCCGTGTGCATGATCATGCGCCGCTGGACGAGTTGCCCACCGCCCCGGACGGCAGCGCCGAGATCACGCGCCAAACCCTTGAGATCCTGTCGCTTTGCCGCTCGGCCGACGTGGAGGAGCTGCGCCGCTGCCAGCCGCGCGGCGATGTTGTCGCCTCCGGCCTGCGGCGGCTTGTGCATGGCGATCCGGTGCCCGGCAATATCGTTGTGCAGGGGGGCCGCGCCGCCCTGATCGACTGGCAATGCCCGGCGCTGGGCGATCCGGCGGGGGACCTGGCGATTTTCACCTCGCCGGCAATGCAGCGGATCTATCGCGGCACCCCCTTGAGCGCGGCGGAAAACGACGCGTTTCTAGGGGCTTACCCGGACCCGACCACGGTGGAACGCTTCCACGCGCTGCGGCCGTGGTATCACTGGCGCATGGCGGCCTATTGCCTGTACCAGGCCGAACGCGGGCGCGCGGACTACGCCGAAGGACTCACGTTGGAGCGCGCGGCGCTTCCGCGTCACGCCTCGGCGCGGAAATCGGTTCGCCCGATCGAGACATAGGCCGAAAAGCCCGCCCGCTTCGCATCCTGCGCCGAATAGATGTTGCGCAGATCGGCCAGTGCCGGGGTCGCCATCTTCTTTGCCAGCCGCTTCAGGTCCAGCGCGCGGAACTCGTTCCACTCGGTCAGGATCACCAGAGCGTCGGCGTTCTGCGCCGCCTTGTAGGCATCCTCGACCCAATGCACCCCGGGCAGCAGCTCCTCGCCCTCGCGCCGGCCTTGCGGGTCGACAACCCGCACGCGTGCGCCGGCGCCAATCAAAGCGGGGATGACCGTCAGGCTGGGGGCCTCGCGCATGTCGTCGGTGTTGGGCTTGAAGGTCACGCCCAGCACCGCCACGGTCTTGCCGGCAAGATGCCCGTCCATCATGTCGGTGATCTTCTCGATCATCCGGCGGCGGGTCTCGTCATTGACCTTGATGACCGTCTCGGTGATCTGCATCGGCACCGCGTGATCCTGTCCGATCCGGGCCAGCGCCTTGGTATCCTTGGGAAAACACGATCCGCCATAGCCGGGGCCGGCGTGCAGGAACTTGTTGCCGATGCGCCCGTCCAGGCCCATCCCCTTGCTCACCTGCTTGATGTCGGCGCCGACCCGTTCGCAAAGCGCGGCGATCTCGTTGATGAAGGTGATCTTGGTCGCCAGAAAGGCATTGGCGGCGTATTTGATCATCTCCGCGCTTTCCAGATCAGTGGTGATGATCGGAAACTCGCGCAGGTAAAGCGGGCGGTAGATCTCGGACATGAGGTCGGCGGCGCGGTCGTTCTGCACGCCGACGATCACGCGGTCGGGCTTCATGAAATCCTCGATCGCCGCGCCCTCGCGCAGGAATTCGGGGTTCGAGGCGACGTCGAACTCGGCGCTCGGGTTGGCCTTGGCGATGGTTCGTTTGACCTGCCGGTTGGTGCCCACCGGAACCGTGGATTTGGTCACCACCACCGCATACCCGGTCAGCGCCTGGGCAATCTCTTCGGCTGCCGCCATCACATAGGACAGGTCCGCATGGCCGTCGCCGCGCCGAGTGGGGGTGCCGACCGCGATGAACACCGCTTCGGCCCCGTCCACCGCCGCCGACAGATCGGTGCTGAAGGTCAGGCGCCCGGCTTCGACGTTCTTCTCGATAAGCGCGTCGAGTCCGGGTTCATAGATCGGAACCTCGCCGCGCTCCAGCATGGCGATCTTGTCGGGGTTCTTGTCGACGCAGACCACGTCGTGTCCGAAGTCCGAGAAACACACACCAGAGACCAGCCCGACATAGCCCGTCCCGATCATCGCAATTTTCATAAGCCCGTCCTCAAACGCGGTTTTCCTCAGGGATGGGCGATCCGGCGCGACCTGTCAACCAAGGCAGGTGCGGGTCGGTCACAGATCGCCGAGCGCCATCGCCGCATAAAGGGGCGGCATCAACGCCCGCCTCGCCCGGCCCAACGGAAACCGCCGCATCGGGCGCTGCATCGGTTCGGGATAGGGCAACTCGGGTGTGCGGCCTTGCGCCAGGTCGGCCAGCAGACGCCCGGAATAGCTGCCCATCGCCACGCCATTGCCGTGATAGGCCAGCCCGGCAAACATCCCCGTCGTCCCCGGAACCGGCCCGGCGAAGGGCACGAGGTTGGCGGCCATGCAGACCATGCCGGACCACATGTAAGGGCTTTCCACCGTGCGCCAGGCGGGGAACATCCGCTCGAAATCGCGCCGCGTGCGCGCACGTGCGGCGGCCTCGGCGCGCGGTGAGGACATCATCCCGCCACGCATGCCGAACAGGAAACGTCGATCCGGCATCAGCCGGAAATAATGCAGCAGGTTGCGAGTGTCATAGGCCATCTGGTCCGAGGTCCAGCCCTGCGCGGCAAGCTCGTCGTCGCTCAGGGGTCGGGTGACCAGAACCGTCGATTGCGCCGGCATGTAGCGGCCAGCCAGCCAGCCGGGGACATCCTCGCTCGAATAACCATTGGTGCAGATCAGCACCGTTTCGGCGGTCAGGCTGCCCTGCGGCAGGGCAATCCGGTGCCCGCCGGCGATCTTCTCGATCCGGCCGGCCGGGCTTTTCTGATACAGGTCCGCGCCCGCCTGCGCGGCGGCGCGCGCCAGCCCCAGCACGTATTTGCGGGGGTTGAGGCCGAATCCCACCGGAACCGTCAACGCGCCGTGGAACGGCCCGGCCATGCCCTGCGCCGCAAGATCCGCCGCTTCGGTCAGCACCGCCCCCGGTTTGTCCTGCGCCGCGCGGCGCAACCGGTCCATCGCGCGCCGGCTGTGGGCCATCTGGGTTTCGCCGCGCGAATGGGTGTCGGCGTCGATTCCCAGCCGTGCCAGCAGACCGGCCACCAGGTCGACCGCCGCGACCTCGGCGGCGCGAAAGACCTGCGCCTGCTCGGCGCCGTACCGGGCGGTCAGGCCGGAACCCTCCATGAACGATCCGCCCAGGCAGCAGAACCCGCCGTTGCGCCCCGAGGCGCCCCAGCCGGGATATTCCGCGTCCAGTACCGCGACCGAGACGCCCGCCTCGGCCAGGTGCAGCGCGGCGGACAACCCGGTAAAGCCGCCGCCGATCACCGCGACATCGGCGCGCAGATCGCCCCGCGCCTCGGGCCAGTCGGGGCGCGTTTCGGTTTCATCCCACCAGCAGCCGTCGCGCGGCGCATCGGAATAGGCGAAGGTGCTGAAAATCCGTCTCATTGCGCGCGCGCCGCGTCCTGTTCGTCCTTCTGCTGGCGCACGAGGGAGCGTTTGGAAATCAGCGAGGCCGCGATCACGCCCACCGCGACGATGCTGATCATCACCGTCGAGAGCGCGTTGATCTCGGGGCTGACGCCCAGCCGGATCGAGGAAAAGATCTTGATCGGCAGCGTGGTCGCCGAGGGCCCCGAGGTGAAGGAGGCGATCACCAGGTCGTCCAGCGACAGGGTAAAGGCCAGCAGCCAGCCCGAGATCACCGCCGGCGCGATGATCGGCAGGGTGACCAGTCGGAAGGCCTGCGCCGGCGAACAGCCAAGGTCGAGCGCGGCCTCTTCCAGCGACTTGTCAAAGGTCACCAACCGCGAGGACACCACGACCGAGACATAGCACATCGAGAACGTGGTATGCGCCAGCACGATGGTCAGCACCCCGCGATCCAGTCCGATGCCGATGAACAAGAGCAGCAGCGACAGGCCGGTGATCACCTCGGGCATCACCAGCGGTGCATAGATCATGCCGGAAAACAGCGTCCGGCCAAGAAACCGCCTGCCACGCACCAGCACATAGGCGGCCATGGTGCCCAGCACCGTGGCGATGGAGGAGGAGAACACCGCGACCTTGAGCGTGACCCAGGCGGCGTCGAGAAACGCCTCGTTTCCAAGCAGTTCGCCGTACCACTTGGTCGAGAACCCGGCCCAGACGGTGACCAGCTTGCTGGCGTTGAAGCTGAAGATCACGAGGATCACCATCGGGATGTAGAGAAACGCGAAGCCCAGCGTCAGCGAGACCGTGTTGAACCAGCTCAACCTGTTCATTGTTCGGCCTCCGCCTGTTTCTGCTGGTTGCGCTGGAACAGCACGATCGGGATCACGAGGATCAGCAGCAGAACGATCGCCACGGCGCTGGCCACCGGCCAGTCGCGGTTCGAGAAAAACTCCTCCCACAGCACCTTGCCGATCATCAACGTGCCCGATCCGCCCAGCAGCGAGGGGATCACGAATTCGCCCAGCGCCGGGATGAAGACCAGGAAACTGCCCGCCGCGATCCCGTTGCGGGACAGCGGCACGGTGATCAGCCAAAAGGCCGAGAGCCGCGAACAGCCCAGGTCCTCGGCCGCCTCGATCAGCGATTCATCGAGCCGGTCCAGCGCGGCATAAATTGGCAGGATCATGAACGGCAGGTAGGTATAGACGATGCCGATGTAGACGGCGGTATTGGTGTTGAGGATGACCAGCGGTTCGTCGATGAGGCCCAGCCACATCAGGAACTGGTTCAGGAACCCCTCCTGGCTGAGGATGCCCATCCAGGAATAGACCCGGATCAGGAAGCTGGTCCAGAACGGCAGGATGATCAGCATCATCAGGGTCGGTCGCCATTCGCCCGGCGCGCGGGCCATCGCGTAGGCGATGGGATAGCCCACCGCCAGGGTGATCACCGTCGAGATCAGCGCGATCTGCAAGCTGCTGAGATAGGCCTTCCAATAGAGGTCGTCCTGGGTCAGCCAGGTGAAATTCTCGAAATCCAACCCCGAGAAGAACGCCTTGACCCCCACCCACCCGGCGGAGAAGTCGAGGGTGGGTGTATAGGGCGGGATCGCCAGCGCGATGTCGGAGAGCGAGATCTTGAAGACGATGACAAAGGGCACCAGGAACAGCGCCAGAAGCCAGAAATAGGGAACCGCGATCAAAAGGAACCGGCGCATCACGTCACCCCGCCAGAAGAACGCCGCCGGTGACCGTCCAGGACAGCCAGACGGGATCTTCCCAGGTGAAACTGCGGCGCGAGATGCGGCGCGTGTTGGCCGTCTGCGCCTTGATCACCGTGCCCGAGGGCAGCTCGACGTGATAGGTCGAGATGTTGCCCAGGTACGCGATGTCCAGAACCTTGCCCTGCACCGCGTTCACCGCGCCCTCGGGGCGGTCGGCGGAAATCGTCACCTTTTCCGGTCGGATCGCCAGCGCGCAGCTCTGGCCCGAGTCGAACCGGGTCGAAGAGGTCGCCTGCAGCGGCGTCTCGCCTTCGGCCCAGTCGATGGTATAGGTGTCGTCGGCGACCGGGGTCGCGCGCCCCTCGATGATGTTCACGTCGCCGATGAAATCCGCGACATAGATGTTGGCGGGCGATTCATAGATCCGGTCCGGTGTCGCCACCTGGATCAGCTGGCCCTCGTCCATCACCGCCACGCGGCTGGCGACGGTCATCGCCTCTTCCTGGTCGTGGGTGACGATGACAAAGGTGGTGCCGGTCTTTTCCTGGATGTCCATCAGCTCGAACTGGGTGTCCTGGCGCAGCTTCTTGTCGAGTGCGCCCAGCGGTTCGTCGAGCAACAGCAGTTTCGGCGCCTTGGCCAGGCTGCGCGCAAGCGCCACGCGCTGACGCTGACCGCCCGAGATCTGGTGCGGCTTGCGGCGGGCGAATTTCTCCAGCCGGGTCAGTTTCAGCATCTCGGCGACGCGGGCCTCGACCTCGGGTTTCGGCCGGTGGTCGCGGCGCAGGCCAAAGGCGATGTTGTCCCAGACGCTCAGGTGCGGAAACAGCGCGTAGGACTGGAACATCATGTTCACCGCGCGCTTGTTCGGGGGCACCCCGACGATATCCTTGCCGGACAGTTCGATGCGGCCCTCGGTGGGGGATTCGAACCCGCCCAGCATCCGCATCATCGTGGTCTTGCCGCAGCCCGACGGACCCAGCAGGGCAAAGAACTCCCGCTCGTAGATATCCAGCGAAAGGTTGTCGATGGCGGTGAAGGTGCCGAACCGTTTCGTCACGTTCTGAAAGCGGATCAGCGGTTTTGCCTCTGGGTCATCCCAAGGCGCGAAAACAGTGGATTGCAAGGTGGCCCCCGTTTGTCTGAGCGTCGTCGGGGCGGGCCGCAACCGGCCCGCCCGCGTAATCGGGGCTCAGGTGCCCGACTTGATCTTGGTCCACAGGCGGGTGACGACCCGCTGCACCTTGGCCGGATAGGGCGTGGTGGTGAACAGGTTTTCCAGCGTCGCCGCATCCGGATAGATCGCCGGATCGCCGATCACGTCCTCGACCAGGAACTCCTGGCTCGCCTTGTTGCCGTTGGCGTAATAGACATAGTTCGACGCCGCCGCCATGTTCTGCGGATCCATGATGAAATTCAGGAACTTGTGCGCGGCATCCGGGTTCGGCGCATCGACCGGGATCGCCATCTGGTCGAACCACATCTGCGCGCCTTCCTTGGGTGCGTGATAGGCGATCTCGACGCCGTTTTCGGCCTCGGCGGCACGGTCGCGCGCCTGCAGCACATCGCCCGACCACCCCACGGCAACGCAAATGTCACCATTGGCCAGGGCGTTGATGTATTCCGAGCTGTGGAACTTCTGGATATAGGGGCGAACGGCCATGTACACGGCCTCTGCCTTGGCAATCACGTCGGGATCGTGGCTGTCGGGGTTCTCGCCGATGTATTTCAGCGCGGCCGGGATCATTTCCCCCGGCGCATCGAGGAAATGCACGCCGCAGTCGGCCAGTTTTTCCATGTTGGTGGGATCGAAGACCAGTGACCAGCTGTCGATCGGGGCATCTTCACCCAAGGCTTCCTTCACCTTGCCGAGGTTCACGCCGATGCCGGTGGTGCCCCACATGTAGTTGATCGAATAGGCGTTGTCGGGGTCGTATTGCGCGGTGCGCTTTTCGACCACGTCCCACATGTTGACGTGGTTCGGCAGTCTCGCCATGTCCAGTTTCTGGAACGCCCCCGCCGAGATCTGGCGCTGCAGGAACGAGCCCGAGGGCACCACCACGTCATAGCCCGATCCGCCGGCCAGCATCTTGGTTTCCAGAACCTCGTTGCTGTCGAACACGTCATAGATCAGGTCGATGCCGGTCTCTTCCTCGAACTTGGTCAGAAGGTCCTCGTCGATATAGTCCGACCAGTTGTAGACGCGGACTTCCTCGGCCTGCGCGACGGTGGCGCCCAGCGCCAGAACCGCAGTCAGGCTCAGCGATTTGATTGTCATATCTATCTCCCTGTGAAGGAACGGGTTGATCCCGCATTTCTCGATTTGATCAAGTTTTGCCTTCTGCGGCAACAGGGGATATGTTTCCACGCAGCCTCTTTCAGCGCAAGCGAAGTCAACAGCATCAGGAACACTTCTTTGAATTTGATCAAAAAAACGGCGCAGAAAGCTCCGAAATCCGCCGCCGACCCCCCGGTTCATGAGCAGGTTTACCAGAAATTGCGGGCCCAGATCCTGTTCGGAGAGATGGCTCCGGGCCAGCCGGTGACCATCCAGGGGCTGACCGATTCGCTGGGCGCCGGCATGACTCCGGTGCGCGAGGCGATCCGGCGGCTGATCTCGGACGGGGCGCTGGTGTTCCAGGGCAATCGACGGGTCAGCGTGCCGGTGCTGTCCCCCGCGGATGCCGAACAGCTGATTTTCGTCCGGAAATCAATCGAGTCGGAACTGGCCCGCCGCGCCGCGCGCCATGTCACCCCCGCCCTGATCGCCGAGTTGGAGGCGATCGACGCGGCGCTGGATTCGGCCATCGCGACCGGCGATGTGAGTGGATACCTGCAGTGTAACTACCAGTTCCACACGGTGCTTTACGCCCAGGCGCAGGCCGCCGTTATGGCGGATTTCGCCGACCGTCTGTGGCTGCGCTTCGGGCCCTCGCTGCGGGTCGTGTGCGGCCGCTTCGGCACCCAGAACCTGCCGGACCGGCACAAGGACATGCTGGATGCGCTGCGCGCCGGCGATCCCGAGGCGACGGCCGAAGCGATGGCGCAGGACGTGGAACAGGGCATGGACATGGTCGATGCGGTGCTGTCGGAACAGGCGGAGAAATCCTGATTCGACCGACTTCGATTGACACGAAAAAATTTGATCATATTCTGGGCGAAACCACCGGAATCCCCCCTTGTTCAGGAGTCGCCCGATGTCTGCCATCACCAATCACATGCCGACCGCCGAGCTTCAGGCGCTCGATGTTGCCCACCACATGCACCCGTTCACCACTGGTGACGAGTTGGCCGAGAAGGGCCCCCGGGTGATCACCCGCGCCGAGGGCGTCTTTCTCACCGACAGCGAGGGGGTCGAGATCCTCGATGGCATGGCTGGGCTGTGGTGCGTCAACATCGGCTATGGCCGCGACGAACTGGCCGATGTGGCCGCGCGCCAGATGCGCGAGTTGCCCTATTACAACACCTTCTTCCAGACCACCCATGTGCCGGCCATCGCGCTGGCCAACAAGATCGCCGAACTGGCGCCGGGTGACCTGAACCACGTGTTCTTCGCCTCCGGCGGGTCCGAGGCGAATGACACCAACATCCGCATGGTGCGTACCTATTGGGATGCCAAGGGCAAGCCGGGCAAGAAAACCATCATCAGCCGCCACAATGCCTATCACGGGACCTCGATGGGCAGCGCCTCGCTGGGCGGCATGTCGGGAATGCACGCGCAGGGCGGCCTGCCGATCCCCGACATCCACCACATCAACCAGCCCGACTGGTGGGCCGAGGGCGGCGAGATGAGCCCCGAGGACTTCGGCCTTGCCCGCGCGCAGGAGCTGGAGCAGGCGATCCTCGATCTGGGCGAGGACCGCGTCGCCGCCTTCATCGCCGAGCCGGTGCAGGGTGCCGGCGGCGTGATCGTGGCGCCCGACAGCTATTGGCCCGAGATCCAGCGCATCTGCGACAAGTACGAGATCCTGCTGATCGTCGACGAGGTGATCTGCGGTTTCGGTCGCACCGGCAACTGGTTCGGTTGCCAGACCCTGAACATCCGCCCCGACATCATCACCATCGCCAAGGGGCTCAGCTCGGGCTATCAGCCGATCGGCGCCTCGGTGGTCAGCGACGAGGTCGCCAAGACCATCGACGGGGTGGAGTTCAACCACGGCTATACCTATTCCGGGCACCCGGTCGCCTCGGCGGTCGCGCTGGAAAACCTGCGGATTCTGCAGGAAGAGGGGATCGTCGACCGCGTGCGCGCCGAAACCGCCCCCTACCTCGCCGAGAAATGGCACGAGCTTGCCGATCACCCGCTCGTGGGCGAGACCAAGATCGTCGGCATGATGGCCTCACTGGCGCTGACGCCCGACAAGGCAACGCGGGCCAAGTTCGCCTCTGATGCCGGCACGGTCGGCTACATCTGCCGCGAGCGGTGCTTTGCCAACAACCTGATCATGCGCCACGTGGGCGACCGGATGGTGATCTCTCCGCCGCTGGTCATCACCAAGGAAGAGATTGACACCCTGATCGCCCGCGCGCGGACGGCGCTGGACGAATGCCATGCGCAGCTTCTGGAACAGGGTCTGATGAAAGCGGCCTCCTGAGGCCAGGGCGCCCCGGTCTTGTCCGGGGCGCTGTCTTTGCGGGCGGGGAGGGGCCTAGAAATCCACCCCGCGCTGGGCCTTGATCCCGGCCTGGTAGGGGTGCTTCACCTCGGTCATCTCGGTGACCAGGTCGGCATAGGCACAAATCTCCTCCGGCGCGTCGCGCCCGGTCAGGATCACGCCGGTGCGGTCGGCCCGGGCCTTCAGCCCGGCCAGAACCTCCTCGGGGCTCAGGTAGCCATAGCGCAGGGCGATGTTGATCTCGTCCAGCACCACGAGGTCGAAATCGCCGCTCTCCATCATCTCGCGCGCGCGGGCAAAGGCGGCCTGCGCGGCGGCGATGTCACGGTCGCGGTCCTGGGTGTCCCAGGTGAACCCCTCGCCCATCGTGTGCCAGGTCACGTCGCCGAGGCGTTCAAAGAACTGCCGCTCGCCGGTGATCCAGTTGCCCTTGATGAACTGCACCACGCCCACGGTCTGCCGCCAGCCCAGCGCGCGCACCACCACGCCGAAGGCGCTGGAGGACTTGCCCTTGCCCTTGCCGGTATGCACCAGCACCAGCCCCCGGCCCGGATCGCTGGCCTCGGCGACCTTGGCGCGATGCTTGGCCTGAACTTGCTTCATTTTCTCTTTGTGGGCGTCGGTCTCGGTCATGGGCTGTCCTTCATGAATGAAGGGCGGATCATAGGCGGGTTGCGCCGCGCGTAAAGATCACGCTTTCGGATCGCTGACCGACCGGGCACGGGCGCGTTCCAGCCCCAGGTGATGTTCGCGCCAGATCACCAGGATATTGCCGGCGATCACCAGTGCCGCCCCCGACAGCATCACCAGCGTCGGCACATCGCCGAACCAGGCATAGCCGATCAGGATCGCGAACAGCATCGAGGCGTAGTCATAGGGTGCCAGCATCGAGGCGGGGCCGAAGCGATAGGAAGAGGTCAGCAGGATCTGCGCCACCCCCCCGACGATCCCCGCCAGCACCAGAAGCAGCGCCGTCTCGCCCGTCGGCAGCACCCAGCCGAACGGCAAGGTCAGCAGCGAAAGCACCGAGGCGGTGGCCGAGAAATAGAACACGATCGCCGAGGTGCGCTCGGTCTCGACCATGCGGCGGATATGGATCTGCACCAGCGCCCGCAGCATCGTCGAGGCGAGGATGAACAGCGCGCCCAGCGCCGCCGCGTCGCGCAGCCCGCCGCCACCGCCAAGGCGCGGCCAGACCATGATCATCACGCCGACCAGCCCGATCAGAACCGCGCTGATCCGGATCATCCGGATCCGCTCGCCCAGCATCACGGCCGCCAGGATCAGGGTAAAGATCGGCGTGGCATAGCCGATCGCGGTGACCTCGGGCAGCGGCAACAGGCCAAGCCCGGCAAAGGTCAGCCCCATCGCCGAGGTGCCGATGATCCCGCGCCAGAAATGCCCCATCGGCCGATGCGCGACCAACCCGCTGCGCAGCTCTCCCTTGGCGGCGATCCAGACCAGGATCACCGGGATCGCAAAGAACGAGCGAAAGAACACCGCCTCGCCCGCCGGCACATCCTCGGACGTCGCCTTGATCAGTGCCGACATCATCGAGAACAGGAAAATGGCGCTGAGCTTCAGCGTCACGGCAAGGCCGGGTCGATGCGATGTTAACGATATTGCCATCCGCGGACCCTGCGCCGAGCGGCGGAAAAGATCAACGGGTTGATTTCACCCGCCCCCGGGGCGCAGATAGGCAGAACCAAGCCGGAGCCACGCCCATGTATGACGACAACCACCTGATCACCCGCCTGCGTGCCGCCTCGCTGGGGCATGAGACGCGCAACTTCGCCACCTTCCCGGCCCGCGCCAGCATGACATTCGGCGAACTTTTCGCGGGCGCCGAGCGGAATGCCGCCGCACTGGCGGGCATGGGCGTGCAACCCGGCGACCGGGTGGCGGTGCAGGTCGACAAGAGCATCGAGGCGATCCAGCTTTATCTCGGTACGGTGATGGCCGGGGGCGTGTTCCTGCCGCTCAACACCGCCTATACCACGCCCGAGGTGGCCTATTTCCTCGGCGACGCCACCCCGCGCGTGGTGGTCTGCGATCCCGCCCGCGAAGACGAGATCGCCGAGGTCGCCGGTGCGGCCCGCGTCGTCACGCTCGACGCCAAGGGGCTGGGCACGCTGACCGACGCGGTGGTCGGGCGCGGCGGCTTCACGCCGGTGCCGCGCGGACCGGACGATCTGGCCGCCATTTTGTACACATCGGGCACCACCGGGCGCTCCAAGGGCGCGATGCTGAGCCACGCCAACCTGGCCAGCAACTCGGAGACCCTGCGCGATTACTGGCGCTTTACCGACAGCGACGTGCTGATCCACGCGCTGCCGATCTTTCACACCCACGGGTTGTTCGTCGCCACCAACGTCGCACTGCTGGCTGGCGCGCGGGTGGTCTTCCTCAAGGGGTTCGATGCCGACGCGATCCTAAAGGCGATGCCGCAGGCCACTGCGCTGATGGGGGTGCCGACGTTCTACACCCGTCTGCTGGCCGATCCGCGCCTCACCAAGGACCGCGCGGCCAACATGCGCCTGTTCATCTCCGGCTCGGCGCCGCTGCTGGTCGAAACCCATGAGCAGTGGGAGGCGCGCACCGGCCACCGCATCCTTGAACGCTATGGCATGACCGAAACCAACATGAGCACCTCGAACCCCTATGACGGCGAGCGCCGCGCCGGCACCGTCGGCTTTCCCCTGCCGGGGGTCGAGGCGCGGGTGATGCACGAAGGGAAGGAGGTGCCCGCGGGCGAGATCGGCGTGTTGGAGGTACGCGGGACGAACGTGTTCCAGGGCTATTGGCAGATGCCCGAGAAGACGGCGGAAGAGCTGCGCCCGGACGGCTGGTTCATCACCGGCGACATGGCGATGATCGACGCCGACGGCTATGTCACCATCGTCGGTCGTGAAAAGGACCTGGTCATCACCGGCGGCTTCAACGTCTATCCGAAAGAGGTCGAGAGCCTGATCGACGATCTGCCCGGCGTGCTGGAAAGCGCAGTGATCGGCGTGCCGCATCCCGATTTCGGCGAGGGTGTGGTCGCCGTCGTGGTTCCAGAGGGTGAGGGCACGACGCCCGAGGCCATCACCGCCGCGCTGGAGGGAAAACTGGCCCGGTTCAAGCAGCCGAAACGGATCTTCATGATCGAGGCGCTGCCGCGCAACACCATGGGCAAGGTGCAGAAAAAGGCGCTGCGCGATGCCTATGCCGGGCTTTTTTCCTGACGGTTTGCCCGGTGTCCGGCCGGGGAATTGAGTATTTGGAAAGAGAAGAAGCAGGGGAGGCGCCCGCCGCCTTCCCTGTCGGGATCCGGCCGGCTCAGATCAGCCAGAACAGCAGCGCGCTGAGCGTGACGAAGGCGCCCGAGGTCGCCACCAGCATGGCGATCGAGGCCGCCCCGCCGAGGCCGCGTTCCTGCGCCAGCACGGTATAGATGCCGAACATCGGCATCGCCGCCGAGAGGATGGCGGCGATCCGCATCTCATCGCTCAGTGCGGCGAGCCCGAGCAGCGGCAGCGCCAGCGCGGCCAGCGCGATCATCGCCGGGTGCAGCAGCAGCTTGGCGGCGGCGATCTGGCCGGCCAGCAACTTGTTGCCCTTCATCGGCAGCCCCACCAGCGAGCCGCCGATCACGATGAGCGACAGCGCGGCGGCCGAGGCGGCCAGCATTCCCATCAGGCGGTCCATTGGCGCGGGGAGCGTCAGCCCGGAGGCGGAGGCAGCCAACCCCAGCAACAGCCCGATCACCATCGGGCGCTTGAGCAGGTCCAGCAGCGCCCTGCCGACCAGCCGCAGCGGCGATCCGCCGCCGCGCCCTGCGGCGAGGTCCATCAGCACCAGGCCGAGCGGGATGATCAGGATGTTCTCGACCAGGAAATTCAGCGCCAGGATCACCCCGGCCAGGTCCGGCAGCACCAGCAGCAGCACCGGGTAGCCGACAAAGCCGGAATTGGGGCAGGACGCCCCCATCACCGCCAGCGCGCGGCGCGGCTTGTCCGGGGCTGTGACGCTGAACCACAGCCAGGCGGCGGCGATGGTCGCCAGCCCGCCGGTGGCCATCACCAGCAGGTAGCCCGGGTGCAGCACTTCGCCCAGGTCGCGCCCGGCCACCGCGTTGAACAGCAGCGCCGGAAGCGCCACGTTCAGCACGTATTTCCCCAGCACCGCCATGTCCTGCGGCTTGAACCAGCCCAGTCGCACCACCGCGTAGCCGATGGCGACGGCGGCGTAGATCGGAAAGGTGATGCCGAGGATGTCGTTCATGCGGCGGGCTCAGCCGATGCGGCCGCGCGTTTCGCCCACCGCGCCGCCGACCTGGCCGCGGTTCAGCAGGATATGATCGAGGATCACGCAGGCCATCATCGCTTCGCCCACCGGGACGGCGCGGATGCCGACGCAGGGGTCGTGGCGGCCCTTGGTGATGATCTCGGCCGCCTCGCCGGACTTGGTGATGGTCTGGCGGGTCTTGAGGATCGACGAGGTCGGCTTGACCGCGAAACGCACCACCACGTCCTGCCCGGTGGAGATGCCTCCGAGGATGCCGCCGGCATGGTTCGACGAAAACACCGGCTTGCCGTCGTTGCCCATGAAGATCTCGTCGGCGTTGTCCTCGCCGGTGAGCGTGGCCGCACCCATGCCCTCGCCGATCTCGACGCCCTTGACCGCGTTGATCGACATCATCGCGGCGGCCAGGTCGGTGTCGAGCTTGCCATAGACCGGCGCGCCGAGGCCCGCCGGCACGCCGCGCGCCACCACTTCGACCACGGCGCCGACCGAGTTGCCGGACTTGCGCAGCGCGTCCATGTAATCGGCCCAGTCCCCGGCGGCCTGCGCGTCGGGGCACCAGAACGGGTTTTCGCCGATCTGGTCCCAATCGAAGCGTTCGCGGTCGATCTCCTGCGGGCCGATCCGGGTCATGTAGCCGGTGATCTGCAAATCGGGCGCCAGTTTTGCCAGCGCCGCCCGCGCCAGCCCGCCGGCGGCGACCCGCGCCGCCGTTTCCCGCGCCGAGGAGCGGCCGCCACCGCGGTAATCGCGGATGCCGTATTTCTGCCAATAGGTGATGTCGGCGTGACCGGGGCGGAACTTCTCCATGATCTCGGAGTAATCCTTGGAGCGCTGGTCGGTGTTCTCGATCATCAGTTGCACCGGGGTGCCGGTGGTCTGGCCCTCGAACACCCCCGACAGGATTTTCACCGCGTCCGGTTCGCGCCGCTGGGTGGTGTAGCGGCTGGTGCCCGGTTTGCGCCGGTCGAGCCATTGCTGGATCATGCCCTCGTCCACCGGCACGCCGGGCGGGCAGCCGTCCACCGTGGCGCCCAGCGCGGGTCCGTGGCTTTCGCCCCAGGTGGTGACGCGGAAGAGATGACCGAAACTGTTGATGGACATGGGGCGGCACTCCTTTGCCCGGCGGTCTAGCCGGGCGGGGCGGGGCGCTCAAGGGGTTTTGCCTTGCGGGGGTCGGGCGCGCGCACTAGGTTGCGGGCTACCTCGGGGTGCCCGGACCGTTGCTGTCCAGGGCTGAGATGCGCAGGCGAACCCGTTGAACCTGAACCGGCTCATACCGGCGTAGGGAAGGCACATGGTTTTCCATCCCCCTTGCCCTGTCGCCGCAAAAGGAGGATGCCATGAAGTATCTAACGTTTGCAGCGGGATTGCTTTCGGCGACGGCGGCGCTTGCCGACACGCCCGAACTGACCGTTTATACCTATGACAGTTTCATCTCCGACTGGGGGCCCGGCCCGGCGGTCGAGGCGGCCTTCGAGGAGGTCTGCGGCTGTGATCTGAAATTCGTCGGTGCCGGGGATGGCGCGGCGCTGCTGGCCCGCATCCGGCTGGAAGGCGCGCGCAGCGAGGCCGATGTCGTGCTGGGGCTGGACACCAACCTGATCCAGGCGGCGCGCGACACCGGGTTGTTCGCCCCCCATGCGGTAACGGCAACCTATGACCTGCCGGTCGACTGGGCCGATGCGGATTTCGTGCCCTATGACTGGGGCTATTTCGCTTTTGTCCACGACAGGGGGCTGGAGGCGCCCGCCGATTTCCGCGCGCTGGCCGACAGCGACCTGAAGATCGTGATCCAGGATCCGCGCAGCTCGACCCCCGGGCTGGGCCTGCTGATGTGGGTCAAATCGGCTTATGGCGATGACGCCCCGGCGATCTGGGACGGCTTGGCGGACAATATCGTCACCGTGACCAAGGGCTGGTCCGAGGCCTATGGGCTGTTTTTGGAGGGCGAGGCCGACATGGTGCTCTCTTACACCACCTCGCCGGCCTATCACCTGATCGCGGAGGAGGACGGCAGCAAGACCGCCGCCCGGTTCGACGAGGGCCATTACATGCAGGTCGAGGTGGCCGGCAAGCTGGCCGCCAGCGATCAGCCCGAGCTGGCCGACAAGTTCCTGCAGTTCATGGTCTCGGACGCGGTGCAATCGGTGCTGCCCACCACCAACTGGATGTACCCGGCGGTGACGCCCGAGGCCGGGCTGCCGCAGGGGTTCGAGACCCTGATCGCACCCGACAAGGCGCTGCTTCTTGCGCCTGACGAGGCGGCGGCGCTGCGCGATCCGGCGCTGGCCGAATGGCTGACCGCGCTCAGCCGCTAAGCGCGGGGCCGGGGATCGGCGCGGCGCTTTGCGTGGCCGTGCTGATCCTGGGGGCGCTTGCCGCCGTGGCCCTGCGGGCCGAGGCCGGGACCGGCCTGGGCCCCGCCGATTGGCAGGCGGTGCGGTTCACCCTGCTGCAGGCGGCACTTTCGGCGGCGATCAGCGTGGCGCTGGCGGTGCCGGTGGCGCGCGCGCTGGCGCGGCGGCGGTTCGCCGGGCGCGGGGCGCTGATCACGCTGCTGGGCGCGCCCTTCATCCTGCCGGTGATCGTGGCGGTGCTGGGCCTGCTCACGGTGTTCGGCCGCGCCGGCTGGGTCAGCCAGGCGCTGGGCCTATTCGGGCTGGAGCCGCTGCGCATCTACGGGATGCACGGGGTGGTGCTGGCGCATGTGTTCTTCAACCTGCCGCTTGCGACCCGGCTGATCCTGCAGGGCTGGCAGGAGATTCCCAGCGAACGCTTTCGTCTGGCCGCCCATCTGGGCGCCGGGCCG
Source organism: Aquicoccus sp. SU-CL01552 (assembly GCF_040365005.1). Lineage (NCBI taxonomy): Bacteria > Pseudomonadati > Pseudomonadota > Alphaproteobacteria > Rhodobacterales > Paracoccaceae > Aquicoccus > Aquicoccus sp. SU-CL01552. Next base: position 106,342 of record NZ_BAABWV010000007.1, read on the forward strand.
GGGGCGATCTGGCGGCTCCTGGAGCGCCCGATGCTGGCGCGGACCGTGCTCGCCGCGCTGGCGGTGGTCTTTGCGATCTGCCTGACCTCTTTTGCGGTGGCGCTGACCTTGGGGGGCGGCCCGCGCGCGACCACGGTCGAACTGGCGATCTACCAGGCGTTTCGGTTCGATTTCGACCTAGGCCGCGCGGCGCTGCTGGCGTGCATCCAGATCGCGCTGACCGTGCTGGCGGCAGGCCTGGCCCTGCGCGCGGCGCCCGGCGGCGGCTTTGGTGCCGGGCTGGACCGGCCCCTGCGCCGCTGGGATGCGCAGAGCAGCCTGTTGCGGGCGCAGGATGGTGCGGCGATCACGCTCGCGGCGTTGTTCCTGCTGCTGCCGCTGGCGGCGATCGCGGTCAACGGGCTGGCCGGGGTCGCGTCCCTGCCGGGCAGCGTCTTTCGCGCCGCCGGGACCTCTGTCGCGATCGCGGCGGCCAGCACCGCGACCCTGCTGTTGCTGGCGGTGCCGATGGCGGCCAGCATCGCCATGGCCCGGCACGGCGGCTGGATCGAGCTGGCCGGGCTTCTGGGGCTTGCGGTCTCGCCGCTGGTGATCGGGACCGGGCTGTTCATCGTGGTGCATCCCTTTGCCGATCCCTTCGCGCTGGCCCTGCCGGTGACGGCGCTGGTCAACGCGATCTCGGCGCTGCCTTTCGCGTTGCGAATCCTGGTGCCGCGCGCCCGCGCGGTGATCGGCGATTTCGGGCGGCTGGGGGTCAGCCTGGACATGGGTGGCCTGCCGTTCCTGCGGCTGGTGCTGCTGCCCCGGATGCGGCCGCAGATCGGCTTTGCCGCCGGGCTTGCCGCCGCGCTCTCGATGGGGGATCTCGGGGTGATCGCGCTGTTTGCCGATCCGGAGGTGGCGACGCTGCCGCTGCAGATCTATCGCCTGATGGGTGCTTATCGGATGGAGGCGGCGGCGGGGGCCTCGCTGTTGCTGCTGGCGCTGTCGATGCTGGCGTTCTGGATGTTCGACCGCGGGGGGCGCTGGCATGCTGAAGGTTGAGGGGGCGGTGATCCGCAACGGGGCGTTCACCGTGACGGCGGACTTCGAGGTTGATCCGGGCGCGAAAGTCGCCGTCATCGGCCCGTCGGGCGCCGGCAAGACCACGCTGATCGAGGCGATCGCCGGATTCCGCTGGGTGGAACGGGGCCGCCTTCTCTGGGACGGGCGCGACATCACCGGCGCGGCACCGGGCGCGCGGCCCGTCGCCATGTTGTTCCAGGACGGCAACCTGTTTCCGCATCTCACCGTGGCGCAGAACGCGGGCCTTGGGTTGCGCCCCGATCTGCGGCTGAGCGCGGAGCAGAAAGAGCGCGTGACCACCGCGCTGGCCCGCGTCGGATTGGCCGGGATGGAGGATCGCAAGCCCGGCGCGCTGTCGGGCGGCCAGCAGAGCCGCGCCGCGCTGGCCCGGGTGCTGTTGCAGGACCGGCCCTTGCTGCTGCTCGACGAACCCTTTGCCGCGCTGGGCCCGGCGCTCAAGACCGAGATGCTGGACCTGGTCGCGGACCTGGCGGCGGAAACCGGCGCCACGCTGCTGATGATCAGCCACGATCCCGAAGACGCCCGCCGCATCACCGATCAGGCGATCCTGGTGGCCGAGGGGGTGGCGCATCCGCCGCAGCCGACCGCCGATTTGCTCGACACCCCGCCGCCGGCCTTGAAGGCGTACCTTGGGTGAGGCGCGCTCGGAAATCAGTCCAGTGGACTGGTTTCAGCGCCGAACGGGCGTAGCCCAGGGGGGGTAGGGGGCGCTGCCCCCTCGGCCTGCGGCCTCACCCCCGGAGTACTTGCAAAGAGAAGAAGCGGGGCGCGCCCTTGCCAAGCCGCGCGGCGCCGGTCCAGCATACCGCGACGCAGGAGAGGCCGATGCACCCCAACCCGATCTATCGCAATGCCGATGCCGCCCGGAACATCGGCTTCGCCCGTGACCGCGGCTTCGGCGTGCTGGCGGTGAGCGATCCGCAGGGCGGTGCGCCCATGCTGAGCCACGTGCCCTTCGTGCTGTCGGAGGACGCCGCCACCGCCGAGCTGCACCTGGTTCGGTCCAACCCCATCGCGCGGGCGATCGCCGCGCCGGTGCCGGCGCGGATCGCGGTCAGCGGGCCGGATGGCTATGTCTCGCCCGACTGGTACGGGATGGCGGACCAGGTACCGACCTGGAACTATGTCGCGGTGCATCTGACCGGGCAGCTGGAGCCATGCGCCGATTCAGAGTTGCGCGGCTTTCTCGACCGGCTCTCGGCGGAATTCGAGGCGCGGCTGGCACCCAAGCCGGACTGGCGGGCCGACAAGATGGAGGCGGAGGCGCTGGCGCGGCTGATGCGGATGATCGTGCCGGTGCGGCTGCGGATCGAGGCGATCGACGGTACCTGGAAACTGGCCCAGAACAAGCCGGAGGCGGCCCGCCTCGGGGCGGCCGAGGGGGTCGCCGGCGGCGGTGTCGGTTCCGAGGTGTCGACGCTGGCGCGACTCATGCGCGACCTGGCGGGCGAATGATGGACAGGCGCCGCGCGCGGTCTTAGGCTGCCTCCGAACACAGCGAACGGAGCGCCCGATGAAACTGATCATGTCCCCCGCCTCGCCCTTTGTCCGCAAGGTCAGGGTGCTGATCGGGGAAACCGGCCAGAGCGACGATGTCGAAGAGGTCGAGGTGGCCACCACGCCGGTGAACACGGCCGAGGCGGTCTGGGCGGCCAACCCGCTGGGCAAGATCCCGGCGCTGGTGCTGGAGGATGGCCGCGCGCTGCATGACAGCCGGGTGATCACCCGCTTTCTCGACGCCCGCGCGCGGGCCGGGCTGTATCCCGAGAACCGGCTCTGGGACGTGCTGACGCTGGAGGCCACCGCCGACGGCATTCTCGAGGCCGCCGTGCTGATGGTCTACGAGGGCCGCGTGCGCCCCGAGGCGCTGCATTACCCCCCCTGGATCGAGGCGCAGTGGACCAAGGCGATGACGGCGGTCAAGGCGGTGAACGATCGCTGGCTCGACCAGCTCGACGGGCCGCTCGACATGGCGCAGATCGCGGTGGGCTGCGCGCTGGGCTATCTCGATTTCCGCCACGGCGACCGCGACTGGCGCGGCGCGGCGCCGGACCTGGCCGACTGGTTCGCCGGGTTCGAACAACGCCCGACGATGGTGGCGACGCGCCCGGACAGCTGAGGCGGCGGGGTCCGCGCCGCGCTTGACGCAGATCATGGTCCGGCCGTTTGCGCCGGGTCAGGATCGCGAAAGGTAAGGAAGGGATGCCAATGACCGATACCGCGCACACCGACGCCATCGAACCGGTCGCCGTGGAAACGCTTCGCCGGAGCTGTGATCCGGCCGACCTCGGATTTGCCACCACGGCAGAGCTGGAGCCGCTTGAGGGGTTGATCGGGCAGGACCGCGCGATCGAGGCGATCGGGCTGGCCGCCGGGATGCGCGCGGCGGATTTCAACCTCTTCGTGCAGGGGCCGCCGGGCACCGGGCGGCGCGCCTCGGTCGATACCTACCTGGCAAAACATGCCGCCACCCTGCCCGAGCCCGACGACTGGGCCTATGTCAACAACTTCGACGCGCCGCATCGGCCGCGCGCGTTGCGGCTGCCGCCGGGAGTGGCGCGCAGGCTCAAGGACGAGATGGAGGACGTGGTCGACGACCTGGCGATCGACATCGCGGCGCTGTTCGAATCCGACGATTACCAGGCGGCCAGCCGGGCCATCAACGAGGAGTTTGGTGAGCAGCAGGAGCACGCCATGTCGGAGTTTGCCGACAAGGCCAAGGCCGAGAACATCGCGCTGATGCGTACGCCGATGGGCATCATGCTGACCGCGATCAAGGATGGCGAGGTGGTCAAGTCGGACCATTTCGAGACCCTGCCGGAGGCCGAGCAGAAGGAGATCGAGGAAAAGATCGGCCGGCTGCAGACCGAGCTGTCCGAGATCCTGCGCAACGCCCCAAAGCTCGACCGCGAACGCCGCCGCCGGATCGAGGCGCTGAACGCCGAGATGCTGGGCGAGGTGGTCTCGTCGCGCCTGCGCGAGGCACGCGACGCCTTTGCCGGGCTGGACCCGGTGCAGGAGTACCTGGCCACGGTCGAGCAGGACATGACCGGCAACGCCGAGATGTTCCTTGCGGTGATGCAGCAACCCGAACAGGCCGACGGGCCGTTTCCCGAATCGGTGCACAAGGCGCACAGCAACCCGGTGTTCCAGCGGTACATGGTCAACGTCATGGTCACCCGCGCGGAGGGCGAGGCACGCGGCGCCCCGCTGGAGACCGAGGATCTGCCGACCCTCGACCGGCTGACCGGGCGGATCGAACATGCACAGCAGATGGGCGCGCTGATCACCAGCTTCATGATGATCAAGCCCGGTGCGCTGCATCGCGCCAACGGCGGCTACCTGGTGCTGGACGCGCGCCGGCTGCTGACCGAACCGATGGCCTGGCCCGCGCTCAAGCAATGCCTGCAAAGCGAATCGATCACCATCACCTCGATGGGAGAGCGGCTCAGCCTGGTGTCCACCACCTCGCTGGAGCCGGATCCGATCCCGATGAACCTGCGGGTGGTGCTGATCGGCGACCGGATGCTCTACGCGGCGCTGATCACGCTCGACCCGGATTTCGCCGAACTGTTCAAGCTGCAGGCCGATTTCGAGGAGAGCATCGACCGCAGCCCCGAAAGCCAGGCGTTGTTCGCCCGCGTCCTCGGGGCGCGCGCGGCCAGTGACGGGCTGCGCCCGGTCTCGGCCGGCGGCGTGGCGCGGCTCATGGACGAGGCGGTGCGCCTGGCCGAGGATGCCGGCAAGCTGTCGCTGCACCTCGGCGCGCTGGGCGATATCCTGCGCGAGGCCGATCACTATGCCGACCGGAACCGGCGCGAGACCATCGAGGCCGAGGATGTGGAAAAGGCCGTGCAGCAGGCCGACCGCCGCGCATCGCGGATCAAGGACCGCATGCGCGAGATGGTGACGCGAAAGACCATCCTGATCGACACCGAGGGGGCGCAGGTGGGCCAGGTCAACGGGCTCTCGGTGATTGGGCTGGGCGGTTATCGTTTCGGGCGGCCGGCACGGATCACCGCCCGCACCCGCATGGGCAGCGGCAAGCTGATCGACATCGAGCGCGAGGTGGAACTGGGCGGCCCGCTGCATTCCAAGGGGGTGCTGATCCTGTCGGGCTATCTCAGCTCGACCTATGCGCTCGACGTGCCGTTCTCGCTGCAGGCCAGCCTCGTGTTCGAACAGAGCTATGGCGGCGTCGATGGCGACAGCGCCTCGGCGGCGGAGCTTTTCGCGCTGATCTCCTCGCTGTCCGGGCTGCCGCTTGCCCAGCGGTTCGGCGTCACCGGTTCGGTCAACCAGAACGGCGAGGTTCAGGCCATCGGTGGCGTCAACGAGAAGATCGAGGGATTTTTCGAGACCTGCGCCGACCGGGGGCTGACCGGGACGCAGGGGGTGATCATCCCGGCCGCCAACGTGGATCACCTCATGCTGCGCCAGGACGTGGTCGATGCGGTGCGCGACGGCAAGTTCCGGGTGATCGCGATCCACAGTATCGACGAGGGGCTGGCGGTGCTGACCGGGCGTGATCCCGGGGTGCGCGGCGCGGATGGCAGCTATCCGCCCGACTCGGTCAACGGGCTGGCCGAGGCCCGGCTGCGCGGCTTTGCTGAACAGCGGTTGAAATTCGCCCGCGACGCCAAGCCTTCGGGACAGGGGGGCTGAGCATGGCGGCACGGGGGACCGGACACAGACGTATCCTTGTCGGCGCCGGCAGCTATGCCGACGCCCGCGCGGCTCTGGCCATTCTCGAGCGTCTGGCCGGATTCGGCATCAGCGACATCGGCGGCGTGTTCCTCGAGGATCGCGGCATGATGGAGGCCGCCGCGCCGGGACTTTGCGCGCTGGTCAGCCCACGCGGTGCCCTTCGCGGGGTGCCGTCGCGGCACGGGCTACGGCGGATGTGGCAAAGCGACGCGCGCGCCTTTCGCGAACAGCTGATGCAGCTTGCCGCGCGCCAAAGCCTTCGCTGGAGTTTCGAGCGGCTGCCGGGCGATCCGGTGGCGGACCTCTGCGGTGCGGCGCAAAGCTGGGACTGGCTGCTGATCGGGCACCTGCCCGCCGGGCGCCACGCCGGTAAGGTGGTGGGCATCGCCCATGAGGATGGCGGTCCGGACGGTGTCGCCGAGCTGACCGGGGTGCTGGCACAATCGCTGCGCACCGGCGTCGAGCTGATCCCCGATACCACGCCCGAGGTGGATATCCTGTCGCGGGTGGGCCGGCTGCATGCGGCGGCGGTGGTGGTCGATGCCGCCACCGGGCCGTTCCGCACCTCCGGGCAGATCCGGGCGCTGCTCGACGTGGCGCGCTGTCCGGTCCTCGTGCTCGGGGCGGGGCGCCTTCCCGGCCTTGTCGAACACAGCACCCAGATCCCGCAACCGCCGGACCCGGCCCCCGGCTGACCCGCGCCTGCGCTCGCGGCGACCGCCGGCTCGGGCGAAACGCGGTCGCGCAGGTGTGACCAAACTGCGTCAAACGGCCACGTCTGCGACTCCTTGAACCGTCAAAGCCGCTGGACGAAGCCGGTTCACAACGATAGATACCCGCCGTGAGACACCGCGCGCATGCAGCGGTGCCCGTGCTTATTTGCCCCTTGCGGGCGCAGGAATCGGAGAAAACCTCGTGTCCCACGCAGAAGACCACGAAGGCACCCGGAGGGATTTCCTCTACTACGCCACTGCCGGCGCAGGTGCCGTGACCGCCGGGGCCGCCATCTGGCCGCTGGTCAACCAAATGAACCCCTCGGCCGACGTGCAGGCGATGTCGTCGATCCGCGTCGACGTCAGCGGGGTCGAAACCGGCACCCAGATCACCGTCAAGTTCCTTGGCAAGCCGGTGTTCATCCGTCGCCGCACCGAGGAAGAGATCGAACAGGCCCGCGCCGTCGAACTGGCCGACCTCGTGGATGCTGGCGCCGAGAACAGCAACCTCAATGCCGATGCCACCGCCATCGACGAGAACCGCACCATGGACGAGGCCGGCGAATGGCTGGTCATGATGGGGGTCTGCACCCACCTGGGCTGCGTTCCGCTGGGCAACAACTCGGGCGATTTCAACGGCTGGTTCTGCCCCTGCCACGGCTCGCACTACGATACCGCCGGACGCATCCGCAAAGGGCCCGCGCCGCGGAACCTGCCGATCCCGTTGGCGGAATTCGTCGACGAAACCACCATCAAACTGGGGTAAGGGAACGCAAATATGTCCGGAATTCCGCACGACCATTACGAACCCAAGACCGGCGGCGAAAAGTGGCTGAACAAGCGCCTGCCGATCGTCGGGCTGCTTTATGACACCCTGATGATCCCGACGCCGAAGAACCTGAACTGGTGGTGGATCTGGGGCATCGTCCTGGCCTTCTGCCTGGCGCTGCAGATCGTCACCGGCATCGTCCTGGTGATGCACTATACCCCGCATGTCGACCTGGCCTTTGCCTCGGTCGAACACATCATGCGGGACGTGAACGGCGGCTACATGCTGCGCTACATGCACGCCAACGGTGCCTCGCTGTTCTTTGTCGCCGTCTACATCCACCTGTTCCGCGGGCTGTTCTACGGCTCGTACAAATCGCCGCGCGAGATCACCTGGATCATCGGCATGCTGATCTTCCTCGCCATGATGGCGACCGGCTTCATGGGCTATGTCCTGCCCTGGGGTCAGATGTCGTTCTGGGGCGCCACGGTGATCACCGGCCTGTTCGGCGCGATCCCCTTCGTCGGCGAATCGATCCAGACTTGGCTGCTCGGCGGACCGGCGGTGGACAACGCCACGCTGAACCGTTTCTTCTCGCTGCACTACCTGCTGCCCTTCGTGATCGCGGCGCTTGTGGTCGTGCACATCTGGGCCTTCCACACCACCGGCAACAACAACCCCACCGGGGTCGAGGTGCGCCGTGGCTCCAAGGAAGAGGCCAAGAAGGACACGCTGCCGTTCTGGCCCTACTTCGTGATCAAGGACCTGTTCGCGCTGGTCGTGGTTCTGGTGGTGTTCTGGGCGATCGTCGGCTTCATGCCGAACTACCTCGGCCACCCCGACAACTACATCGAGGCGAACCCGCTCTCGACGCCCGCGCATATCGTGCCCGAATGGTACTTCCTGCCGTTCTACGCCATCCTGCGCGCCTTCACCTCCGAGGTCTGGGTGGTGCAGATCGCTTCCTTCATCACCGGCGGCATCGTCGACGCCAAGTTCTTCGGCGTGCTGGCGATGTTCGGCGCGATCCTGGCGATGGCGCTGGTGCCCTGGCTGGATACCTCCTCGGTGCGCTCGGGCAAGTACCGCCCGATGTTCAAATGGTGGTTCTACCTGCTGATCATCGACTTCTTCGCCCTGATGTGGCTGGGCGCCATGCCCGCGGAAGAGCCCTACGCCTCGTTCTCGCTGATCGCCTCGGCCTATTGGTTCGGCTACTTCCTGATCATCCTGCCGATCCTCGGCGTGATCGAGAAACCGACCGAGATGCCCGCGACGATCGAAGAGGATTTCGAGGCCCATTACGGCAAGAAACCGGACGCCTCCGCGCCCGAAGCCACCCCGGCCGAGTAAGAGAAGGGACCGCATAAGATGTTCAAGAAACTTGCAATCGGTGCCGCTGTTGCCCTGGGGCTGACCGCCCCGGCAGCCACCTACGCGGCGGGCGCCGGCGGTCACGTGGAGGATTTCTCGTTCTCCTTCGAGGGACCCTTCGGCACCTATGACCAGAACCAGCTCCAGCGCGGCTTGCAGATCTATACCGAGGTCTGCAGCGCCTGCCACGGGATGAAGTTCGTGCCGATCCGCACCCTGGCCGACGAGGGCGGGCCGCACCTGCCCGAGGACCAGGTCCGCGCCTATGCCGAGCAGAACTTCGAGGTGTTCGACGCCGAGCTGGACGATTTCCGCCCGGCCAAGCCTGTCGATCACTTCCCGGCCAACACCTCGGCCGGCGCCCCGGACCTCAGCCTGATGGCCAAGGCCCGCGCCGGGTTCCACGGCCCCTATGGCACCGGGATCAACCAGTTCTTCAAGGGGATCGGCGGACCGGAATACATCGCCTCGATCCTCACCGGTTACACCGGCGAGGAAAAGGAAGAGGCCGGCACGCTGTTCTATGAGAACCACGCCTTCCCGGGGGGCTGGATCGCGATGGCGCCGCCGCTGTCCGACGAGCTGGTGGAGTTTGCCGACGGTCACGACAACAGCGTGCACCACATGGCACAGGACGTCGCCGCCTTCCTGATGTGGGCCGCCGAGCCCAAGATGATGGCGCGCAAGCAGGCCGGCCTTGTCGGCGTGCTGTTCCTGGTCATCCTCGCGGCGCTGCTCTACCTGACCAACAAGAAGATCTGGGCCCCGATCAAGGGCAAGCGCTTCCAGGTCTGATTCGGACCAGGACGCCGAGACATTAAACCCCCGCCCGACCGGCGGGGGTTTTTCGTTGTTAGACGGCGTCAGGCAGGTTGCTCCACCGCCACCCGTGGCCGCCCGCTGGCCTCCACCGTCAGCGTGGCCTCGACGAAGACCGAGCGCGCCTCGACACTCGCGGTGCGGATGTCGCGACTGGCGCTGACGTGGATGCCCTCGGCCCCGGCGGCGCGGGCGGCGGCCTCGACCTCCTGCCGCAGGGCCGCCTCCAGCCGGGCCATCGCCGCCTCCGGGTCCGGGAAATCCTCGGGGCCCTGCGCCAGGTGGGCGCGGAACCTCCCCTCCGAGGGCGAGGTGACCGTCCCGCTGCGCCGCACGGTCACCCGGCCGACCACCGCGCCGATGGCATTGGCGACCCCGGCGTGCGCTGGCAGGATCATTTGGCAGCGCAGCCGCTCTCCCACCGCCGGGTAATAGCTGCCGGCCGAGGCGCCCAGCCCCACCACGTCCACGTTCAGCGCCGCGTCCAGCGCCAGCAAGCCGCGATGCCCGTCCAATCCCCGGCGTAGCAGCACGTGTCGCGCCAGTTCGGCCGGGGGCAGGCCAAAATCATCGGCCTCTTCGGCAAAGGCAGTCTCTAACAGGGCCAATACGGTCTGTTCGGTCAGTTGATCTATGATCATCCGGGCAAGGTGGTCCGCCCCGGAGGCAAGCGGCCCGCCGCTTCCGGTGCGCTTGCGCGCCATCAGCTCCAGCGCCATCCGCGCCGCCTCTGCGTCCCAGGTGTCGAGCCTCCCCAGACCGTGGCTGGCATCCGTCGGGGTCACCCCGGCGATCTGCACCAGCCCCCGGCTCACCAGCCGGTCCAGCGCGCCCCGGTCTGTCCGCACCCGCAACACCCGTGCCAGTGGTTGCACATCTTCGCCCAGGCGCTCCAGCAGCGTCGCCTCGCGCGGGTCCAGCCGATCCGGCACCAGCCCCGGCACCGCACGGGCAAAGCGCGCGTCATGCTCGTTCGGCACCGGGTTGCGCAACTGTGCCTCCAAGGCCGCGCGAACCGCCGCGCCGCCCTCGGTCGAGATCAGCGCGATCGGCAGCACCCGGCGCGGCCCCAGCGTGACACCGCCGTCCAGCCCCTCGGTGCGCGGCCGCACCTCGCTGTCGCCACCCAGCCCGCTGGTGCGCATCGCCACCGCCTCGACCATGGTGCGATGCCCGCCGACCTGCGCGCCGTCCGGGTCGATCGCGGGCCGTCCGCCCTTGATCAGGGCCACATCCGTGGTGGTTCCGCCGATGTCCGAGACCAGCGCCTCCTTGGCCCCGGTCAGCCAGCGTGCCCCGACGATCGAGGCCGCCGGCCCGCTCAGGATCGTCTCGATCGGTCGCGCGCGGGCCTGATCCGCGCTCATCAACGCGCCGTCGCCCCGCACCACCATCAGCGGCGCGGTCACCCCGATCTCGGCCAGCACATCGCCGGCGCGCCCGATCAGCCGGTCGATCATGCCGATCAACCGCGCGTTCAACACCGCCGTCACCGCCCGTTTCGGCCCGTTCAGCCGTGCCGACAACTGGTGTGAACAGCTCACCGGGCGTCCCGTGCGGGCCTCGATCAGCCGCGCCACTTCCTGTTCATGGGCCGGGTTGCGGGTGGCGAACTGCGCCGCCACCGCATAGCCAGAGACCCCGGTTTCAGTCTCTAAAATGGCATTCAGCGCCGCCACGTCCAGCACCTCGGCCTCGGTGCCGGCGTGGCTGTGGCCACCGGCGACGATCACCGCGGGGTCGCCCGCCAGCGCCTCGCGCAGATCCGGCCGCTCCAGCGTGGCGGGGCGGAAACCCACAAGGACCAGCGCCACGCGCCCGCCCTGTCCCTCGACCAGCGCATTGGTGGCCAGCGTGGTCGACAGCGCCGCCAGCCCCACCGCGCCCGCGTCCACCCCGGCCTGTGCCAGCACCGCGCGCACCGCCGCGCCGACGCCCACCGCCAGATCCTGCCGCGTGGTCAACGCCTTGGCGCTGGCCACCACCTCGGTCTCGTCGCGGATAAGAACCGCATCGGTATAGGTTCCGCCCGTATCCACGCCCAGTGCCAGCGCCATGCCCGAATGCCCCTGTCAGTGTCTGAGTCCGACCATTAAGCCGGTGTTCCGCGCCCCGTCGCGCCCGTTTGCGTCATTTGGTGAGCCGTTCAACCGCCCAGCGCGCCGCATCGGCCACCGCCGGGTCTGGGTCTTCGGTCAGCCCCCGTGCCACCCCGGCCAATGCCGCATCGCCGGAATTGCCGATGGCATAGAGCACGTTGCGCACGAAGCGGTCCCGCCCGATCCGCTTGATCGGACTGCCCGAGAACAGCGCCCGGAACCCGGCGTCATCAAGCAATGCCAGCTCGGACAGTCTCGGCGCCGCCAATTCTTCGCGCGCGGCATAGCGCAGATCGCTTGCAGCCACCGCGAACTTGTTCCACGGGCAGGCCGCCAGGCAGTCGTCGCAGCCATAGATCCGGTTGCCCAGCTTGCCGCGCAATTCCTCCGCCACCGGCCCCTTGTGCTCGATGGTCAGGTAGGAAATGCAGCGCCGCGCGTCGAGCCGATAGGGTGCCGGAAAGGCCTCGGTCGGGCAGGCCGACAGGCAGGCGCGGCAGGATCCGCAATGATCGCGCTCAGGCGCGTCGACGGGCAGCTCCAGCGTGGTGAAAACAGACCCTAAAAAGGCCCAATTGCCGAAATCCCGGCTGAGCAGGTTGGTATGCTTGCCCTGCCAGCCCAGCCCGGCGGCCTGCGCCAGCGGTTTCTCCGGCACCGGCGCGGTATCGACGAAGACCTTGACCTCTGGCCGCGGGCCGGCGCCCGGCGGCAGCGGCACCCATTTTCCGGTCGTGCTGTCGCGGTTGCCGCCCTTTTCGACCGTGTCGATCAGCCAGCGCGCCAATCGCTTCAGCCGCTTCTTGACGATGTCGTGGTAATCGCGGTTCTGCGCATAGACCGAGATCGCGGCGCGGTCGCGCCGGGTCAGGATCGCGCGCGGATCGTGGTCGGGGGTATAACTTTCGGCCAGCATGAGGACCGAGCGCGCCTCGGGCCAGAGCGCGTGCGGATCGCCGCGCCAGGCCATCCGCTCCTCCATCCAGCCCATCTGCCCGTGCCAGCCCGCCGCCACGAATTCGGCCAGCCGGCCGGGCACCTCGGGCACGTCCCACGGGCGACAGATCCGGGCAGCGACGAATCCCTCGTCGCGCGCCTGCGCGACCAGGCGGCGTTTCAGCTCATATGCCGTGTCGTGATCCAACAGACCTCCGCCGGCGGTACCGCGTGCCGCCTCAGACCTTTTCGAACAGTGCGATCAGCGCGATGTCGTCCTTGTGCTCGCCCTGCGCCTTGTCGCCATAGATCCGAACCTCGGGCAGGCGCAAGTCGCGGATCGCGCGGCGGCTCAACGCCTCCAGCTTGGCGGCGAACCCGGCGGCGCGGTAATGCGCGGCATTGATCGAGATCGCGAACAGCGCCCCGGGCTTGGCCACCGGCAACAGCGCCTCCAGCGCCTCGGGGCCGACATGACCGGTGGTGAAGGTGCCCGAAGAGAGGATGCCGGCATAGCTCTCCGGCGCCATCGGCAGCCCCTTGGTCAGGTCGGCCTCGATCAACTGGCGATACACCGCCTTTTCCCCGGCGCGCGCCAGCATCTCGGGGCTGATGTCGGTGGCGTCCAGCGGGCCGACGCCCAAACCGGAGAGAGCTGCGCCGCACAGGCCGGTGCCCGCGCCCACGTCCAGCACCGGGCCCTGCCCGCCGGCCTCGGCAAAGGCGCGGGCGGTGCGCACGTGCAACCGGTAGTCCTGCGCATCGGCGAAACTGCTGTCGTAATCCTCGGCCCAGCTGGCATAGAGGTGCCGCGAATCCTCGGGCGTTTTCAGGTCATAGGCGGCTTCGAGATCGGGGGTTTTGTCTGTCATGCCCCCAACAAGGCCCAGCGCGGGACGGAAATCAACCCCGCAGCCGGGCTTGCAAGCGGTCCCGCGCCCGCGCATCTAGGGGGGCATGAGCAAGACGCTTCTCTGCATCGGCCACGGCTATTGCGCCCGGGCCCTGGCGCGGCACCTCCTGCCCCGGGGCTGGCGCATCCTCGGCACCACCCGTCACGCGGACCGGGCCGGGGCACTGGCCGAAACCGGAATCACGCCGCTAGTCTGGTCGGGGCAGGGGGCCTTGCCGGAGCTGGACGTGGCCACGCATCTGCTGATCTCCGCCGCGCCGGGGCCGGATGGCGACCCTGTTCTCGCCACGCTGGGCGAGCAGATTGCCCGCATCGCGCCCCGGCTCGATTGGGTCGGTTACCTCTCCACCACGGCGGTCTACGGCGATCACGGCGGCGGCTGGGTCGACGAGGACACGCCGCTGACCCCGGCCACCGCGCGCGGCAAGGCCCGCGTGCAGGCCGAGGCGCAATGGGCCGCCCTGCCGCACCTGCCGCTGCACATCTTTCGCCTTGCGGGCATCTACGGCCCCGGGCGCGGTCCTTTTGCCAAGGTCCGGGCCGGCACGGCGCGGCGCATCGTCAAGCCGGGCCAGGTGTTCAGTCGCATCCATGTCGACGACATCGCCCGGGTGCTCGCCGCCTCCATCGACCGGCCCGACCCGGGCGCGGTCTACAATGTCTGCGATGACGACCCGGCCCCGCCGGAAGAGGTCATCGCCGAGGCCGCCCGCCTGCTCGGCCTGCCGCTGCCGCCGCCCGAACCCTATGACGCGGCCGAGATGACACCGATGGCGCGCAGCTTCTACGCCGAGAACAAGCGGGTGAAAAACGACCGGATCAAGCGCGACCTCGGGGTGCAGCTGCTTTATCCAGATTACCGCGCCGGGCTGGCGGCGCTGCTGGCCGAAAGCGGCGCGGGATGAGCGGCGACACGGTGCCACAGCCCGGCAGCCTGACCGGCCTGCTCGATGCGCTGGACGCGGCCGCCACCGGCCCCAGCGTCAGTGTCGCCGACCTGTTGACCCATATCGGCGACCGTTCCTTCACCCCGGTGATCCTTGCCGTCGCGGTGCTGCTGGTCTCGCCGATCTCAGGCATCCCCGGCGTGCCGACGCTCTCGGCGCTGGTGATCGTGCTGATCGGCGCGCAGGCGGTGTTGCGGCGGCGGCATCTCTGGCTGCCCGGCCCGCTGATGCGGCGCCGGATCGCCTCCGACCGGTTCCGCCGCGCCATCGCCTGGTTGCGCCGCCCCTCGTCCTGGATCGACCGGCATTCACACGCCCGGTTGCGCATCTTCACCAGCGGCCCGGCGCGGCTGGCGGCGTTCTCGCTCTGCGTGCTGGTGCCGATGATGTGGCCGGCGTTGGAGCTGGTGCCGATGGTCACCTCGCTGGGCGCCGCCGCCGTGGCGCTGGTGGCCTTCGGGCTGCTCACCCACGACGGGCTCTACGTGCTGCTGGGCTACGCCATGTGCGGTGCCATGGGAGCGGCGGTGATGGCGCTGGTGGGGGGCTGACCCCCACACCACACCGATCTGTCACGTCACGCGCAGACGCCCTCAGGCCCGTTTCCCCGCGATCGAGGCCACGCCCAGCACCTCGAGCACCTTGGCCTCGATCTGCGCCGCGCCAAGGCCCGCCACCGCGTACATGTCCGCCGGGCTGGCCTGGTCGATGAAACTGTCGGGCAGCACCATCGAGCGGTATTTCAACCCGCTGTCGAACACGCCCTCATCGGCGAGAAGCTGGGCCACGTGGCTGCCGAAACCGCCCACCGCGCCCTCCTCGATGGTGATCAGCGCCTCGTGCTCCGCCGCCAGTCGCAGGATCAGCTCCCGGTCCAGCGGCTTGGCAAAGCGCGCATCGGCCACCGTCGGGGAAATCCCCCGCGCCGTCAGCGCCTCCGAGGCCGCCATCACCTCCGACAGCCGCGTGCCGAAGGACAGGATCGCCACCCGCCCGCCGTCGCGGATCATCCGGCCCTTGCCGATCTCCAGAACCTCGCCGCGCTCGGGCAATTCCACGCCCACCCCCTCGCCGCGCGGATAGCGAAAGGCGATCGGCCCGTCGTCATGGGCAACGGCGGTGGCGACCATGTGCTTCAGCTCGGCCTCGTCGGCGGCGGCCATCACCACCATGCCCGGCAGGTTGGCAAGAAAGGCCACGTCGAAGGCGCCCGCATGGGTCGCCCCGTCGGCGCCGACCAGCCCGGCCCGGTCGACTGCAAAGCGCACCGGCAACCGCTGGATCGCCACGTCATGCACCACCTGGTCATAGCCGCGCTGCAGAAACGTCGAATACATCGCGCAAAACGGTTTCATCCCCCCGGCGGCCAGTGCTGCGGAAAAGGTCACCCCGTGCTGCTCGGCGATGCCGACATCGAAACAGCGCGACGGGAATCGCTCCGCGAACAGGTTCAGCCCGGTGCCATCCGGCATCGCCGCCGTCACCGCCACGATCTTGTCGTCGCGCGCGGCCTCCTGCACCAGCGCCTCGCCGAACACGCTGGTATAGCTCGGCGCGTTCGACGGTGCCTTTTTCTGCTCGCCGGTGACCACGTCGAACCGGGCGGTGGCATGGCCCTTGTCGCGCGCCGCCTCGGCGGGGGCATAGCCCTTGCCCTTCTTGGTCAGCGCGTGGATCAGGATCGGTCCGGTCGCCCGCGCCTTGACCATGCGCAGGATCGGCAGGACCTGGTGCAGGTCGTGGCCGTCGATCGGCCCGATATAGGAGAACCCCAGCGCCTCGAACAGGGTGCCGCCCATCGCCATGCCCTTGAGCATGTCCTTGGCGCGCTTGGCCCCCTCGCGGAACGGCTCGGGCAGGAAAGAGATCGCCCCCTTGGCCGCCGCCTTCAGCTCCTGGAACGGCTCCTCGGCATACAGCCGCGACAGGTGCGCCGACAGCGCGCCGACCGGGGGCGCGATGCTCATCTCGTTGTCGTTCAGGATCACGATCAGCCGCTTGCCCAAGTGGCCGGCGTTGTTCATCGCCTCAAAGGCCATGCCGGCACTCATCGCGCCATCACCGATCACCGCGATGGCATCGCCCAGCCCCTCGGGCACCACCCCGCCCAGGTCGCGCGCCACCGCGAAGCCCAGCGCGGCACTGATCGACGTCGAACTATGCGCCGCGCCGAACGGGTCAAAGGGACTCTCGCTGCGCTTGGTGAACCCGCTCAGCCCGTCCTTTTGCCGCAGGGTGCGGATGCGGTCGCGCCGCCCGGTCAGGATCTTGTGCGGGTAACACTGGTGGCTCACGTCCCAGATCAGCTTGTCGCGCGGGGTGTCGAACACCGCGTGCAGCGCCACGGTCAATTCCACCACCCCCAGCCCGGCGCCCAGGTGGCCGCCGGTCGCGCTCACCGCCGAGATGGTCTCGGCGCGCAGTTCCGCGGCCAGCTGGATCAGCTGGCTGTCGCTCAGCCGCTTCAGGTCGGCCGGGGATTCGATCCCGTCCAGCAGCGGTGTGTTCGGTCGATCTGGCATCTGCGCCTCCTTCGGCAGCAGCGTCTAGCTTTCGCGCGAGATAACGAAGCGCGCCGCCTCCCGCAAGGGATCGGCCCGCTGGCCGTAGGGGGCAAGCGCCGCTTCGGCCTGCTCGGCCAGCGCATTGGCACGGGCCCGCGCGCCCTCCAGGCCCAACAGCGAAACAAAGGTTGCCTTGCCGGCCTCGGCGTCCTTGCGCAACCGCTTGCCGGCCTTCGCGGCGTCGCCCTCTTCATCCAAGATGTCATCGGCGATCTGAAAGGCAAGCCCCAGCGCCCGCGCATAGTCCGCCAGCGGCGCCGTCTCCGCCCCGGCCAGCCGCGCCCCGGCACAGGCCGCCCATTCGATCAGCGCCCCGGTCTTGCCCGCCTGCAACCGGGTGATCTGCTCCAGCGACAGCGGTGCCTCGGCGGCCTCGGCGGCAATGTCCAGCGCCTGGCCCAGCACCATCCCCTGCGCGCCCGAGGCCCGGGCGAGGCTCACCGCCAGGTCGGCACGCACCGTCGCCGCGCCGCAATCCTCGTGCGCGGCCAGCTCGAAGGCCAGCGCCTGCAAGGCATCGCCCGCCAGCACCGCCGTGCCCTCGTCCCACTCCACATGCACCGTGGGGCGGCCCCGGCGCAGGTCGTCGTCATCCATGCAGGGCAGGTCGTCATGCACGAGGCTGTAGGCATGCAGCGCCTCGATCGCGCAGGCGGGCCAGATCGCCCGCTCCGGTGCCACGTCGTGCAGCCGCGCGCCCTCCAGCACCAGGAAGCCGCGCAGCCGCTTGCCGCCGGTCGTGGCATAGGACATCGCCTGCACCACCGGCAGGGCATCGAACCCGACCAGCACGCGATCGAAATGCGCCTGGATGCGCGCCGCATCCCCGGCCAGCCGCTCGGCGAACATTACTGGCCTTCGACCGGCTTTATGCCCGTCGGGGTGCCGTCCGCGTCCAGCGTGATCGCCGCGACCTTTTCCTCGGCGCGCTTCAACTCGTCCTCGCAGCGTTTCTTCAGCTTGGCGCCGCGCTCGTACAGCGCGATGGATTCCTCCAGCGCCACCTCGCCACGCTCGAGCCGGTCCACCACCGACTCCAGCTCTTTCATCGCCTGTTCGAAACTCATCTTCTCGACGGGTGTGCTCGGGGGGGTCTCAGTCATGTCGCGGCCTTCATCAGTTCTTCCACATGCGCCTTGGCCGATACGGCCAGCGCGTTCAGATCATACCCGCCCTCCAAAGTCGAGACGATCCGGCCCCCGCACAGCGTATCGGCAAGTTTGCACAGCTCGGCGGTCAGCCAGGCATAATCCTGCACCTCCCACTCCAGCTGCGCCAGCGGATCGTCGCGATGGGCGTCGAATCCGGCCGAGATCACGATCAGCTCGGGCCGGAAGGCGCGCAGCCGGTCAAAGGCCGCGCCCCAGGCCGTGCGCATCTCGGCGCTGCCGCTGCCCGGCGGCAGGGGCAGGTTCAGCACGTTGTCATAGCCGCCGGTCTCATGGGCCTGCCCGGTCCCGGGC
Organism: Aquicoccus sp. SU-CL01552; assembly: GCF_040365005.1. NCBI lineage: Bacteria > Pseudomonadati > Pseudomonadota > Alphaproteobacteria > Rhodobacterales > Paracoccaceae > Aquicoccus > Aquicoccus sp. SU-CL01552. The sequence goes on from NZ_BAABWV010000007.1 coordinate 124,732, forward strand.
CAGAGCGGCAGCTGCTGGCTGGTGATCACCAGCGCGCGCCGCTCCCCCGAGAGCAGCTCTTGCGTGCCATTGCCGTGATGGACGTCGAAATCCACCACCGCCACCCGCGACAGCCGGTGATGCTCCAGCGCGTATTGCGCTGCCAGCGCAGCGGTGCCGAACAGGCAGAACCCCATCGGCGTTTCCGCCTCGGCGTGATGCCCCGGCGGGCGGGTGGCGCAAAAGGCATTGCCGACCTCGCCCGCAAGCACCAGGTCCACCGCCCGCAGCGCGCCGCCGACGGCGCGGAACGCCGCCGCGAGCGAGCCGGGCGACATCCAGGTGTCGGCGTCCAGCTGCACGATCCCGGCCTCGGGCCGACGGTCGCGCAATTCCTGCAGATAGGCGGCCGGATGCAGCCGCAACACGTCGTCCTCGGCCGCCAACGGCGCGGTCACGCGCCGCAACTCCAGCGGCTCCAGCGCCTGCAGCACGCGCTCCAGTCGCGCCACCTGCTCGGGGTGGTCGGCCGGGGTCTCGTGCCCGAGACACTCGGCATGGGTGATCAGGGCGGTGGTCATCGGCTCTCCCGTCTTTTTCTGGCCGGAATCACGTGCGCTGAAAGCGAACCCCGCCTTCGCTCCGACCGCCTCAGTCCGGCGCCAGCATGTAGCCCGCGCCGCGTACCGTCTGCAGGTAGCGGGGCTGTTTCGGGTCGGTCTCGATCTTGCGCCGCAGCCGGGTGATCTGCACGTCCACCGCCCGCTCCTGCGCCTGGCCCCGGTCGCGGCCCAGGTCCTCGACCAGCTTGGCGCGGCTCACCGGCTCGCCTGGGCAGGCGGAAAAGATCCGCATCAGCTGGCTTTCGGTGGCGGTCAGCCGCACCAGCTCATCGCCCTGCCACATCTCGCCGCGCTCGATGTCATAGCGGATCGGCCCCAGGTTCAGGATCTTGGGCACCGCCTGTTCCGCCGGGGTCTCCGGCATCCGCCGCAGGATCGCGTTGATACGGAGCAAAAGCTCCTTGGGCTCGAACGGCTTGGCCAGGTAATCGTCGGCGCCCGCCTCCAGACCGGCGATCCGGTGCTCGGTCTCGCCCCGCGCGGTCAACAGCAGGATCGGCGTGCTCAGCGTTTCGCGCAGCGACTGCGTCAGGCTCACCCCGTCCTCGCCCGGCATCATCACGTCCATCACGATCAGGTCGAACTCGAGCCCCGCCAGGATCCGCCGCGCATGGGCCGCATCGCGGGCGGCCGAGACCAGGAACCCGTTCCGCACCAGGAACTTCTGTAGCAGCTCGCGGATGCGCTCGTCATCGTCCACGATCAGCAGGTGGGCGTCCATCGCGGTCATCCGGCGCTGTCCTTCAGCCGCAGGTAACAGCGGTGCATGTCGCCATCCATCATCGATTCCAGTACCTTGCGAAAGCCCGCCACCGCCTCCGGCCCGGCCTCGCGGTAGGCGGCGCGCATCCGGGCGCGCTGGGCATCGGAGAGAGTCGCCTCCAGCTCGTGCCCGGCCTCGGTCAGGTAGAGATGCCGCTCGCGCTTGTCGAGGTTGCCGACCCGGCTCTCGACCAGCCCGTCGGCGATCAGCGTCCGCAGCACCCGGTTCAGCGATTGCTTGGTCACCCCGAGGATGGCCAGCAGGTTGTTCACCGTGGTGCCCGGCGCGCGGTTGATGAAATGGATCGCCCGGTGATGGGCGCGGCCATAGGCCAGCTCGGCCAATATGCGGTCGGGATCGGCGGTGAACCCGCGATAGGCAAAGAACATTGCCTCGATGCCCTGCCGCAGTTGCTCGTCGGTAAGAAACAGCAGGCTCTCGCCGCTGTGCACCTGCGCCGTGCGCCCGTCCGTCATGGTCGTACCCATCCCTGCTGGCAGCCTTTCTGATCCTGTCTTGGAGAGTTTACGTCAGTCTTATTGACATTCCAAGACCAGACCGATATCGAATCGCATCTTTTGCGCAACTTTATGTCCGACTCGGACGCGAAGCTGCAACAAAAGGAAACCGCACAGAAGAATGGAGAATGTGCAATGTCGGGATATGATGACCGCGACGGCAAGATCTGGATGGATGGCCAGTTGATTGACTGGCGTGAGGCGAACGTACATATCCTGACCCACGCGCTGCATTACGCGAGCTCGGTATTCGAGGGCGAACGGTGCTATAACGGCAAGATCTTCAAGGGCGTCGAACACTCCCACCGGCTGCGCAGTTCGGCACAGCTTCTGGACATGGAGGTCCCCTATTCGGTCGAAGAGATCGAGGCGGCGAAATATGCCATGCTCAAGGCCAACGGCTGGACCGACGCCTATGTGCGCGCGATTGCCTGGCGCGGCGCGGGCGAGGACATGGGTGTCTCGGCGGCGCGCAACCCGGTGCGCCTTGCGGTGGCCGGCTGGGAATGGGGCGCCTATTACGGCGACGCCAAGACCAAGGGTGCCAAGATCGGCATCTCGCGCTGGAAACGGCCCAGCCCCGAGACGATCCCGGTGCACGCCAAGGCCGCCGGCCTCTACATGATCTGCACCATGTCCAAGCACGAGGCCGAGGCCCAGGGATTCTCGGACGCGCTGTTCATGGATTATCGCGGCTACGTGGCCGAATGCACCGGCGCCAACATCTTCTTCGTCAAGGATGGCGAGGTGCATACGCCGCTGCCCGACAGTTTCCTGAACGGGATCACCCGCCAGACCGTGATTGGCCTGCTCAAGGAAAAGGGAATCCGGGTCTATGAACGCCACATCGAACCCTATGAACTGGAAGGGTTCGAGCAAAGCTGGCTGACCGGCACCGCCGCCGAGGTCACCCCGGTCGGCCAGATCGGCGATTACCATTTCGAGGTTGGCGCGCTCACCCGTGACATTGCCCAGACCTACGAGGAACTGGTCCGGCGCTGACCGCAACCGATGATTGACCGTCATACCGGCGGTTCCGTCAGGGGGCGCATTCCGCGTCCCCTGACCCGCGAAAGGCACCCTTGACGGCACCCCGCGCATTGCCTAGGACTACCGGCGCTGAGCGGGCGTTGTGTAGTGGTAAGACCTTAGCCTTCCAAGCTAATGACGCGGGTTCGATTCCCGCCGCCCGCTCCAAGCTTTCTTCCCCACATCGCAAGCGCCCCGCGCAACATGGCGCAAGGTGTTGATGTGGCGCAGGAAACCGCGCCCGGCCGCGCCTAGTCCTCCGGCCCCACCAGCGCCGCCGAGCGCCCCAGTTTCTCCAGCATCTGCAAACAGGCCTGCATCTGGTCGAGGCTGACGAACTCGTCGGGCTTGTGCGCCTGCTCGATCGAGCCGGGCCCGCAAACCACGACCGAGGTTCCCATCTTCTGGAACAGCCCGGCCTCGGTGCCGAAGGGCACCACATGGGCGCCGTTGGCCCCGACCAGCCGCGATATCAGGTCGCGGGCGGCATTCTCTTCCATCGGCAACAGCCCGGCGACCTCGCCGATCACCTCGGTTTCGATCCAGGCTTCGTCGCAGACCGCGCGCATCGCCGGCAGCAACTCGTGATCGACATAGGCGGCGACCGCCTCCTTGACGAAATCCACGTCCGCGTCCTGCACCGGGCGCATTTCCCAGTCGACCTCGGCCTTGCCGGCGATCACGTTATGCGCCACGCCGCCACTGATCCGACCCACGTTCAGCGTGGTCCAGGGCGGCTCGAACCGGCCGTCATCGGGCGCGCGCAGCATCAGCGCCTGCCGCAGCTCCATCAGCCGGGTGACATAGCGCGCCGCGTATTCTGCCGCGTTCACCCCCCGCTCGGGCGATGATCCGTGCCCCTCCAGCCCGGAAAACCGCACCGTGTACTCGCAACAACCCTTGTGCCCCTCGATCACCCGCATCGAGGTCGGCTCGCCGATCACCGCCATCGCCGGGCGCAACCCGCGCTTTTCCAGCTCGGGCACCAGCGCCCGCGCGCCAAGACAGCCGACCTCCTCGTCATAGGTAAAGGCGAAATGCACCGGGCGGCGCAGATCGGCCTGCGCGAATTCGGCCGCCATCACCGTCGCGGCGGCGATAAACCCCTTCATGTCGCAGCTGCCGCGACCATAGAGCAGCCCGCCCTCCTCGCGCAGGGCAAAGGGATCGCCGGTCCAGTCCTGGTCCTCGACCGGAACCACGTCGGTATGACCCGACAGCATGATTCCGCCCGGCCCTTCCGGCCCCAGCGTGGCAAACAGGTTGGCCTTGCGCCCGCTGGGATCGGCAAACAGGTCCACCCGTGCGCCGACCGCCTCCAGCCGCTGCGCCAGCTCGGCGATCATCGCCAGGTTGCTGTCGGAAGAGACCGTCGGATAGGAAATCAGCCGCTCCAGCAGCGCCACGGTTTCACTCAGCCGCGCGCTCATGGTTTGACGAACATCTTTCGTGGCCGGTTGCAAAAGGTCTCCGCCGGCCCTTCGTCGCGGATCAGGATGCTCTCGGTGATTTCCAGCCCCCAGTCGAGCATCCACAGCCCCGGCATGAAATGGAACGTCATGCCCGGCTCCAGCACGGTTTCATCCTCGGACCGCAAGGAGATGGTCCGCTCGCCCCAGTCCGGCGGATAGCTCAGCCCGATCGGATAGCCGCAGCGCGCGCCGCGCTCGATCCCGGCCCGCTCCAGCGGTTCGGCCAGCGCATTGGCGATGTCACAGGCCCGGTTGCCCGGCCGCGCCGCCTCCAGCCCGGCCTCCAGCCCCTCGATCAGCGCCGCCTCGGCCCGCAACAGGAAATCCGGCGGCGTGCCGAGGAAGATGGTGCGGCAGAACGGCGCGTGATAGCGCCGATAGCAGCCCGAGACCTCGAAAAAGGTCGCATGTCCGGTCTCGAACGGCTTGCCGTTCCAGGTCAGGTGCGGCGCCGCGGCATCCGGCCCCGAGGGCAGCAGCGGCACGATCGCCGGGTAATCGCCCCAGGCCCCCTCGACACCGCGAATCGCATCGCGAAAGATCTCGGCCACCACGTCGTTCTTGGCGACGCCCGGCTCGACCCGCTCCAGCAGCCCGTCGACGATCTTCTCGGAAATCGCGGCCGCCTTGCGCATGAAGGCGATTTCCGGCTCCGATTTCACCGCGCGCTGCCAGTTCACCAGCGCGGTCGCATCCACCCAGAACACCTGCGACAGTGTCGCCGAGAGGGTCTCGAACGCCTTGGCCGAGAAATAGTAGTTGTCCATCTCCACGCCGATCCGCCCCTGTTCCAGGCCCAGCCCGGCCAGCCGGGCCGACAGGTCCTGCATCGGGTGCCGCTCGGTCGATTGCACGTAATTGTCGGCGTACCCCCAGACCCGGTCCTCCTCCATCCAGACCGTGCGCAGCGCGCCGTTGGTGTCCTGGTTGCGGCCCCACCAGATCGGATCCTCGTCCGGCAGCACGATCACGCCCTGGTGCACGTAGAACGACCAGCCGTCGTAGCCGGTCAGCCAGGCCTGATTCGACGGATCGGTGACGATCAGGGCATCCAACCCCCGTTCGGCCATCTCGCGGCGGGTCAGATCCAGCCTGCGGCGGTATTCGTCGCGGGAAAAAGGCAGATCAATCACGGTCATTTCGCGCCTCGTCACACTGTCATGGAGTCGGCCCATATGGACACAAGCACTCGCGCGAACAAATATTTTTTTGCCCGGCCCTTTGACCCAGCGCAGAGCGCGCGAAATGCAAATCCGGCGCGCTGAAAAATTGTGCAACGCATCATGTTGTGGTGTCGCTTTTTTCACCCACAATAGAGCCTGTATAAAGGTCCCGCGCGTCGACCCCGGTCCCGTCTTTTTTCGTTAACGGGTTGCACTGTGGCCGCTAACAGGTTTTATTTCATTACAGAAAGCGGCGCAGATCGCAGAATAACGATTATCACGGGGAGCCACTCTTGGCCGATACATCAAGCAACGATGCGTTCGTCGAATTCGAACGCGTGCAAAAGAGCTATGATGGCGAGACGCTGGTCGTCAAAGATCTCAACCTGTCCCTGCCCAAGGGCGAGTTTCTGACCATGCTGGGCCCGTCGGGATCGGGCAAGACCACCTGCCTGATGATGCTCGCCGGGTTCGAGACAGCCACCCACGGCGAGATCAAGCTCGACGGACGGCCGATCAACAACATCCCGCCGCACAAGCGCGGCATCGGCATGGTCTTTCAGAACTACGCGCTGTTTCCGCACATGACGATCAACGAGAACCTCAGCTTTCCGCTCGAGGTCCGCAAGATCGGCAAGTCCGACCGCGAGGCCAAGGTCAAACGCGCGCTCGACATGGTCGAGATGGGCGCCTTTGGCGGCCGTCGCCCGGCCCAGCTCTCGGGCGGTCAGCAACAGCGGATCGCACTGGCCCGCGCTCTGGTGTTCGAACCGGAACTGGTGCTGATGGACGAACCGCTCGGCGCGCTCGACAAGCAGCTGCGCGAAAAGATGCAGTTCGAGATCACCGACCTGGCGCACCGCCTCGGCATCACCGTGGTTTACGTGACCCACGACCAGACCGAGGCGCTGACCATGTCCGACCGCGTGGCGGTGTTCGACGATGGCCGGATCCAGCAGATCGCGCCGCCGGACGAACTTTACGAAAGCCCGCAGAACAGTTTCGTCGCCCAGTTCATCGGCGAGAACAACACGCTCGAAGGCACCGTCAAGGAACTCAGCGACGATCTGGCGCTGGTTCAGCTCGACGGTGGAGAGTTGATCGACTGCATGCCGGTCAACGTCCACGCCGTGGGCGAGCGTACCAAGGTGTCGATCCGGCCCGAGCGTGTCGAATTCCAGAAGGACCGCCTGAAAGAGGGGGCGCACCTCCTCAAGGCGACGGTCAAGGAATTCATCTACATGGGGGACGTGTTCCGCACGCGCCTCAGCGTTGCCGGCAACGATGAATTCATCATCAAGTCACGCAACGCGCCGGACCAGGTCCGCCTGAAACCGGGCGAGCAGATCGAGATCGGCTGGCTTCCCGAGGATTGCCGGGCGCTCGACGCGTGAGGGGCACGAACGTGCCGAAACCCCGGCGCCCAGACCGGGGGAAAAACAAGGAAACGCGAACAATTCGACGCGAAAACCACAAGGAGAGTCCAATCATGAAACTCAAATCGCTTGCCGCGCTGGCCGCCAGCACGGCGCTTCTGGCCCCGATGGCCCATGCACAGGACATGGCCGACAGCATGACCCTGGTCAGCTGGGGCGGTGCCTATCAGACCAGCCAGGTCAAAGCCTATTCCGACCCCTACAAGGCCATGCACCCCGAGGTCGAGATCGTCTGGGATTCCAGCTCGAACGAGGCGGTCGCCAAGCTGCGCGCCATGGCCGAGGCCGGCAATGTCACCTGGGACCTGGTCGACGTCGTCGCCTCTGACGCCATGCGCCTGTGCGACGAGGGCCTGGCGATGGAATACGACCCCGAAGACCTGCTGGCCGCGGCGCCCGATGGCACCTCGGCGGCGGACGACTTCGGCGACCTGATCGTCTCCGACTGCTTCATTCCGCAGATCGTCTACTCGACCGCCTTCGGCTATCGTACCGACCTGGTCGGTGACACCCCGCCGGACGACATCTGCGACGTCTTCGACCTCGAGGCCTACCCGGGCAAGCGGTCGCTCGAAAAGCGTCCGATCAACAACATGGAATGGGCCCTGCTCTGCGACGGCGTCGCCAAGGACGAAGTCTATGACGTGCTGGCCACCCCCGAGGGGCAGGAAAAGGCCCTCGCCAAGCTCGACACCATCAAGGACAGCGTGATCTGGTGGTCCGCAGGCGCCGACACGCCGCAGCTTCTGGCTGATGGTGAAGTCGTGATGGGCTCGACCTACAACGGGCGCCTGTTCTCGGTCATCGAAGAACAGCACCAGCCGGTTGCCATGCTCTGGGACGCGCAGGTGTTCGACCTCGACGGCTGGATCATTCCCGCCGGCCTGCCCGCCGATCGCCTGGCCCGCGTCAAGGACTTCGTCAAGTTCGCCACCGACACCCAGCGTCTGGCGGATCAGGCCAAGTACATCTCCTACGGCCCGGCCCGTGCCTCCTCGGCGCCGCTGGTCGGCAAGCACGCCGACCTGGGCATCGACATGGCGCCGCACATGCCGACCGATCCCAACAACGCCAAGAACACGTTCCTCTACAACTACGAGTTCTGGGCTGACTATCGCGACGACATCGACGCCAAGTTCCAGGCGTGGCTGGCCAAGTAAGGCCCTGTCGTGACGATTTCCGGATGGGCCCGCTCGGGGCCCATCCACCCCCGGCCTGCCACGGTGCCCTGCCCACGGGCGACGGTGCCGCCGCAGGACAACCGCCCCGGCACCCTCGGGGCACGGAACTTGAACGCCACGCGACCGGCCCCGCCGTCGCAACGGCGGAGGGCACATAGATGAGCGACCTCAAGAGCACCGGACAACAGACCGCCGACGCCCCCACCCCCGACGATGCCCTGCACGAGGCGGCATCGCTCGCCGCGCGGGAACGGGCACAGGCCCACGGCAGCGCCGCAGATGATGGCCCGGTCCTGTCCGCCGACGGCACCCCGCTCAAACGCAGCCTCGCCCGCGCCCTCCGAATGCAGAAGTTGCGCGCGCTGGCACTGATCGCGCCGCTGCTGATCTTCATCCTGCTCACCTTCATCGCGCCGATCGCCGACATGCTGTTCCGCTCGGTCGAGAACCAGATCGTCTCGGAAACCATTCCCGAGACCGTGGTCGCGCTGGCCGACTGGGACTCCGAGGGCGGCTCGCCACCTGCCGAGCCGGTGTTCGACGCGCTTTACGTCGATCTCTTCATCGCCGAGGAACAGAAGCTTCACACCCGCCTCGGCACCCGCCTGAACTACGAGAAAACCGGCATCTCCTCGCTGTTCCGCAAGTCCGGCCGCCGCGTCGGGCGGTTTGACACCGACAGCTATACCGACCAGATCACCGCGCTGGACGAAACCTGGAAGGATCCCGCAACCTGGGTCGCGATGATGCAGTCCGACGCCAACCGCGCCGCGCTGCCCTTCACCGCCCGCAGCTGGGATCGCTGGACCGCCTATCTCGTCTCCGAGGGCGACGACCCCGCCAAGGAGAAGATCGAGGATTTCCTCTTTACCACGCTGTTCCTCGACCTGCGCGAGACCGGCGGCAACGGCGCCACCGATCCCCGCATCGCCAAGGTCGCGGCCGCCCTCGACGGGTTCGAGACGGTCACCCTGTCCGAACAATTCGCCAAGGCCGACAAGGACTGGCTCGATCCCGAGGTCTGGGGCACCATCAAGGCCTTCGCGCCGCCCTATACCGGCGGCTACTTCCTGAACGCCATCGACATGCAGAAAACCCCGCACGGGATCGAGGCACGCCCCGAGAACCAGCGGATCTACATGACGCTGTTCAAGCGCACGATATTCATGTCGATCATGATCACCCTGTCCTGCGCCCTGCTGGGCTACCCGGTGGCCTGGATCCTGGCCAACCTGCCGTCCCGCACCGCCAACCTGCTGATGATCCTGGTGCTGCTGCCGTTCTGGACCTCGCTCTTGGTGCGCACCTCGGCGTGGAAGGTGATGCTGCAACAGCAGGGGGTGATCAACGATACGCTGGTCTGGCTCGGGCTGGTGGCCGACGACGCGCGGCTGGTGATGATCAACAACCAGTTCGGCACCATCGTGGCGATGACGCATATCCTGCTGCCGTTCATGATCCTGCCGCTCTACTCGGTGATGCAGACGATCCAGCCCACCTACCTGCGCGCCGCCAAATCTCTGGGCGCGACCAACTGGACCGCCTTCTGGCGGGTCTATTTCCCGCAAAGCGTGCCGGGGATCGGCGCCGGCTCGATCCTCGTCTTCATCCTGTCGATCGGCTATTACATCACCCCCGAGATCGTCGGCGGCAACACCGGGACGTTCATCTCGAACCGGATCGCCTATCACATCTCGTCCTCGCTCAACTGGGGGCTGGCCGCCGCGCTCGGCTCGATCCTGCTGGCGGTCGTGATGGGGCTCTACTGGGTCTACGACAAGATCGTCGGCATCGACAACGTGAAGCTGGGTTAGGGCGATGACAGGCACGCGCATATCCCATCACCGCCCCGACCCGGCGTCGGCGAACATTCGAAACGGAGGCTGAGACGTGGCTGCACTGACCCCGATTTTCCGCACACCCGTCACCTTCTACGTGCCCGTCGTGGCCGCGGCGGGGGCCTTTGCCGGCCTCTTCGTCGGCACCGCGCAGGGCAGCGGCCTGCTCGGCATCATCGCCGGCGCCGCGCTGCTGGCGATCCTCGCGCTGGCCGGAACCCGGCTGGTCGACAACGAAAAGGCGGTGCGTTGGGGCATCGTCGCGCTCTTCGTGGTCGGCGGCTGGCTGATCGGCGGGGCACCGGGGCTCGTGCTCGGCCTCGGCTGGTTCTTCGGCTGGTTCACCTTCTGGACATACGAAGGCCGCTACCGGGCGAAGCTGCCGCCCTATCTGACCCAGGGACAGGTGCTCTGGCACTATGCCTTCCGGGTGATCTGTGGCGCCATCCTGGTGTTCCTGATCACCCCGATCCTGGTGGTGATGCCGCTCAGCTTCAACGCCGAGGATTTCTTCACCTTCACCCCCGAGATGCTGCGCTTCGATCCGGCCGGCTACTCGCTCAAGCATTACCGCGATTTCTTCACCAACGACGATTGGCAGCAGGCGCTGAGGAACTCGGTGATGATCGCGCCGGTCGCGACCTTCCTCTCGGTCAGCTTCGGCACCCTTGCCGCGATCGGGCTGAGCTCCGAGCACGTGCCGTTCCGCCGCGCGATCATGGCGATCCTGATCTCGCCGATGATCGTGCCGCTGATCATCTCGGCGGCGGGGATGTATTTCTTCTATTCCCGCATCGGGCTGCAGGGCACCTACCTGGGCGTGGTTCTGGCACATGCGGCGCTGGGCATTCCCTTTGTCATCATCACCGTGACCGCGACGCTGGTGGGCTTCGACCGCTCGCTGACCCGCGCGGCGGCCAACATGGGCGCCGATCCGGTCACCACCTTCTTCCGGGTGCAGATGCCGCTGATCCTGCCCGGCGTGATCTCGGGCGGGCTGTTCGCCTTCATCACCTCCTTCGACGAGGTGGTGGTGGTGCTCTTCGTCGGCTCCGCCGGGCAAAAGACGCTGCCGTGGCAGATGTTCACCGGGCTGCGTGAACAGATCAGCCCGACCATCCTTGCAGTTGCGACGATCCTGGTGGGGATCTCGATCTGCCTGCTCACCGTGGTCGAGATGCTGCGCCGCCGCTCCGAACGCCTGCGCGGGATGAGCCCGAGCTAACCCCGACACGAACACCGACAACGGACGCCCTCGCAGACCTTTGCGGGGGCGTCGTCGTTTCGGGGGCAGCGATGCCATTGACCGGGGAACCCGGTCGCTCACGTTTGCGCGAGCGGCACTAGACGACCGGTCTATTATGCCATACCTGCCACCCCATGACAGAGGTAAGCAAATCCGATCTCACGCGAAAACGCATCCTCGATGCCGGGCGCGCACTGGTGCTCCGCAACGGGTTCTCGGGGGTCGGGCTTTCGCGGATCCTGAAGGAAAGCAAGGTTCCCAAGGGATCGTTCTATTACTACTTCGCCTCGAAAGAGGCTTTCGGCACCGCGCTGCTTGCGGAGTATGTCGACAGCTACCTTGAACGCGTCGATGCGCTGATCGCGGAACCGGGACCGGCGGGCGACAAGCTGGACCGGTTCTGGGAGGCCTGGCTGGCGCATTCCGGTTCGGCCGGGATCGCTGGCGAATGCCTCGTGGTCAAGCTCGGCTCCGAGGTCGCGGACCTCTCCGAGGACATGCGCAAGACCCTCGACAAGGGGGTCGACGCGCTTGTCGCCCGCATCGCCCACCTGCTGCGCCAAGGCGCCCGGGACGGATCGGTCCGGGCGCTGGACGATCCCGACACGGCGGCCCGAATGCTCTATGCGAAATGGATCGGCGTTGCGGTGCTGGCCAAGCTCGCCCGCAGCGACGCACCGCTGCGCATGGCCCGTGCCGAAACCTCTGCACAGCTCTCCCCGACCGGGGACCCAACCAAAACCTGAAAGGAAGACCAGCATGTATGCTGCCATCCACGACACCTTCGGCGAACCCGCCGAGGTCCTGACTCCGCGCGAGATCGAGACACCCACCCCCGCCGAAGGCGAGGCCCTGATCCGCATGGTGCTCTCCCCGATCCACAACCACGACCTGTGGACGATTCGCGGCAACTACGGCTACAAGCCCGAGTTGCCCGGCGCCATCGGCGGCTCCGAGGCCCTTGGCATCGTCGAGGCGGTCGGCGCAGGCGTCGATGCGGATCTGGTGGGCAAGCGCGTCGTCGCGGCGGGCGTTCACGGCACATGGGCGGCCTATTTCACCGCAGATGCGGCCACCCTCCTGCCGCTGCCCGACGCGATCCCCGACGAGGCGGGCGCGCAACTGGTGTCGATGCCGTTCAGCGCGCTGTCGCTGCTGGAAACGCTCAAGGTCGGCAAGGGCGACTGGCTGATCCAGACCGCAGCGAACGGCGCGGTCGGCAAGATCATGGCGGGCCTGGCCAAGGCGCGCGGCATTCACCTGCTCAACCTCGTTCGCCGCGAGGAGGCCGCCGAAGAGTTGCGCGCCGCCGGGATCGACAACGTACTGTCGACCTCGGACGCGGACTGGATGAGCAAGGCGCGTGCCCTGATCGGCAAGGCTGGCGCGGTCTCGGCCATCGACTCCGTCGGCGGCGAACTGGCCGGCGATCTCGTGCAGCTTCTGGGCATTGACGGCGAACTGGTGGTCTTCGGCACCGCCACCGGCCAGCCGCTGTCGATGTCCTCGGGCGACCTCATCATGAAGCATATCACCGTCAAGGGCTTCTGGGGATCGCGGGTCAGCAAGGAGATGGCGCCGGAAACCCGCTTCCGCCTGATCGGTGAACTGGTCGGCCTCGCCGCGCAGGGGCAATTGCCGCTCGATACCGGCGGGACCTATCCGCTGGCCGAGGCCGCCGAGGCGATGAAGGCCGCCCTTACCCCCGGACGCGGTGGCAAGATCATGCTGCGGCCCTGACGGCCTGAACGGGACACCACCGGCTTCGGGACCGAGGCCGGTGGATCCATCACGATCGCGATCACGATCTCGGGCGCGTTAACCCTTTTGCGCCCGGAAAAATGCGCTTCGGCGGGGTTTTGTACGAAACGCGCCGAAAACCCCCCAAATCGCTCTGAAAGCGGCCGGGCGGGGCAGGGCGGCTTGTACGAAACCGCCCTGAAACTCCCCGAAACGGCGAACTGCGCGGCGCGAAAATCCCCCTCCGACTCACGCTCGGGGGCCGGTTAACGCATCGTGCGCACTTTCTCAGCGCAGTCGCTTCAACAGTTCGAGCGAGGCATAGCCGTCCGGCAACAGCCCGTTGGCCAGTTGATAGGCCCGCACCGCCGCCATCGTCTTCGGCCCGATCCGCCCGTCGATCCCCGCCGTCGAAAAACCCTTTGCGGTCAGATGCTTCTGCATTTCCTTGCGCTCGGTAAAACTCAGCCCCCGGTCGCCGCGCGGCCAGGTCGCGCGGATCGGCCCGCCGCCCGCGATCCGGTCGGCCAGGTGCCCGACCCCGATCACATAGGCATCCGCCGGGTTGTACCGCTCTATCACCTTGAAATTGTTGAAGATCATGAAGGCCGCCCCTCGTCCCCCGGCGGGCAGAAGGATCGCCGCTGCACCATGGTTCGGAACCGGTTTCCCGTCCATCCCCACGACCCCCATCCGGGCCCAGTCGGCGGGCGACTTCGTGATGGTCCGCTGCGCGAGGCGAAAGTCAAAATCTTGTGGCAGGCGAACCTCGACCCCCCAGGGCTGGTGTTTCGTCCAGCCAAACCGCTTGAGATAGGCAGCGGTCGAGGCCAGCGCATCGCTGGGATCCTCGGACCAGATATCACGCCGCCCGTCGCCGGTGAAATCCACCGCATGCTCCAGGTAAGAGGTCGGCATGAACTGGGTATGCCCCATCGCCCCCGCCCAGCTTCCGGTCATCCGGTCCGGCGTGGTGTCGCCACTTTGCAGGATCCGCAGCGCCGCGATCAGTTGCGCCTCGAAAAAGCTGGCCCGCCGTCCCTCGAAGGCCAGCGTCGACAGCGAGCGAACCACGTTGTTGCGACCCCGGAACCCACCGAAATTGGTCTCCATTCCCCAGATCGCGAGGACCACCTCCCGGTCCACGCCATAGTCCCGTTCGATCCGGTCCAGAACCGCGCGGTGCTCCTGCAAGGCGTTGCGGCCATTGGAAATTCTGCTGTCGGAAACGGCGCTGTCGAGGTATTCCCAGATCGGTTTGACGAACTCCGACTGGTTGCGGTCGAGCCGGATCACCTCCGGGTCGAAGTGCACCCCGGCAAAGGCCCGGTCGAGGACATCACGGCGAATGCCCTGCGATGCCGCGCGCCGCTTGAAGGCCCGAACCCAGGCCTGGAACCGGGCGTTCTCAACCTCGTTACCCTCGGGCATGGTCGCCTCCATCCGGGCCGGGCGCAGGCTGGGCCGCAGCGATATCAACACCGAGGGCGCGGCACGCTGCACCGTATCCGACACCAAAGGTGGTCGGACCTCGGGACGGGGGGATCGTATGACTGCCTCTGCCACGACGGGAGTCGCCCCGCACAGGGCCAGCCCTGCGGCATATAACCAAACACGCATTTTTTTTGTCCTGTCAGACTGCTCAGCGCTGATTCTAGCGCGAAAACCGATCTCGCGAAAGCGGCCCGTATCCACGGGGGGCCGGGCGGCGCCTTTGTGCCGGGCTTAGCGCTGCCGTCGCAGCTTGCGCTTGGCCTTGTCGGACTTTTTCTTGGACCGCACCGGCTTGCGCTTGGGGGAACGTCCACGACCGGCGCCGGAACCGCGCGGCAAAGCCTTGTCCTCCAGCGTCAAGAGTTCCAGCTCCAGCCCGCCGGTCACCGGCGCGGCCTCGACCAGTCGCACGGTCACCCGCTGCCCGATGGCGATGGTCAGGCCGGTCTCGGAACCCATCAGCGTGCCGGCCTCGCGGTCGAAATGGAAATACTCGCGCCCCATGGTCCGGATCGGGATCAGCCCGTCGGCGCCGGTCTCGTCCAGTTTGACAAAGGCCCCGAACCGAGCGATTCCACTGATCCGCCCGGTGAACTCATTGCCGACCCGCTCGCTCAGATAGGCGGCAAGATAGCGGTCGGTCGTGTCGCGTTCGGCCATCATCGAGCGCCGCTCGGTCTCGGAGATATGCTCGGCGGTCCGGTCCAGCCGCTCGATCTCGTCGGGCTTCAACCCGTCCTCGCCCCAGCCATGGGCGGCGATCAGGGCGCGGTGCACGATCAGGTCGGCATAGCGTCGGATCGGAGAGGTGAAATGCGCGTATTGCCCCAGCGCGAGGCCGAAATGGCCAAAGTTTTCAGGGCTGTAATAGGCCTGTGTCATCGACCGCAGGGTCGAGAGGTTGATCAGCTCGGCGTCGTCGCTGTCGGCGGCCTGGTCCAGCAGCGCGTTGAGGTGCCGGGTCTGCAGCACCTGCCCCTTGGCCAGCGTGTAGCCCGCCGCCTGCGCCGTCTCGCGCAGCGCCTCGAGCTTCTCGGGACTGGGCTCCTCGTGGACGCGGAACAGCAGCGGCGAGCGTTTGGCGATCAGCGTCTCGGCGGCCGAGACATTGGCGAGGATCATGAACTCCTCGATCAGCCGGTGCGCGTCCAGCCGATCCCGGAAATTGACCGAGGCGACCTTGCCGTCGTCGCCCAGCACGATCCGCCGTTCCGGCAGGTCGAGGTCGAGCGGCTGGCGCTGCTCGCGCGCGTTGTGCAGCGCTCGGTAGGCGGCGTAGAGCGGTTTCAGGATCGGCTCCAGCAACGGTTCGGTTTTCTCGCTGGGATTGCCGTCGACTGCCTCCTGCACCTCACCATAGTGCAACGCGGCGGCCGAGCGCATCAGCCCGCGCACGAACCGATGGCCGATCTTGTGGCCTTGCGCGTCGATCTGCATCCGCACGGCGACACAGGCGCGCGGCACGTTTTCATGCAGCGAACACAGGTCACCCGACAGCCGGTCGGGCAACATCGGCACCACCCGGTCGGGGAAGTAGGAGGAGTTGCCGCGCTTGTACGCCTCGCGATCCAGCGCGCTGCCGGGACGGACGAAGGCGGCGACATCGGCGATGGCGACCCAGATAACGAAACCGCCGGGGTTCTTGGGATCGTCGTCGGGCAGGGCAAGACAGGCGTCGTCACGGTCGCGCGCATCGGCCGGGTCGATGGTGATCAGCGGCAGGTCGCGCAGATCCTCGCGTCCGCTCAGGCCCACGGGCTTGCAGGCGTCGGCCTCGGCGATCACGTCGTCGGGGAAGTCATCGGGAATGCCATGCTGGTGAATCGCGATCAACGACACCGCCCGCGGCGCGCTGGGATCGCCCAGACGCTCGACGATGCGCGCGCGGGGCAGGCCCATCCGGCCCTTTGGCCCGGCCTGTTCTGCCTCGACCAGTTCGCCATCCCTGGCGCCGTGGCGGGCGTCCTCGGCGACGCGCCATTCGGTGTTGGTGCCCTTGTCGATCGGCACGATGCGGCCACCCTCGGCGCCCTTGCGAAAGACGCCCAGCACCCGTTTTGGGTTGGTGCCGATGCGGCGGATCAGCCGCGCCTCGTAGTTGTGGTCTTCTTCGTGCACCAGCGTCAGCCGCGCGAGGATGCGGTCGCCCTCGCCCAGTGCGGGATCCGAGGCGCGCGGCATGATCAGAACCGTGGGTTCCACCCCCTCGCCGTGCCATTCCAGCGGGCGGGCGAACAGATCGCCGTCCTTGCCCGGCGCCTTGACCAGCAGCACGGTCACCGGCGGCAGGCTGTCGGCGTCACGATAGGTTTTCTTGCGCTTTTCCAGATGCCCCTCGGCCTCGAGTTCCTTGAGAACCCGTTTCAGGTCGATCCGGTCGGCCCCCTTGATCCCGAACGCCTTGGCGATATCGCGTTTGGAGGACTGGGTGGGGTGGGCGGAAATCCAGTCGAGGATTTCCTGTTTTGAGGGTATGCGCGTCATGGTTTCGGGGTAGCACGGCGCGCCGGGCGCGTCATCGCGAAAAGCGACCGGGTCGGCGCCGCCTCTGCTCGGCGGCGCATCGGGCCGTCACGCGAAATAGTCGCGCAGGATCCGGGTATAGATCGCCTTGAGCTGATGGATCTGCGCGACCGGCACCCGTTCGTCGACCTGGTGCATGGTCTGTCCGACCAGCCCGAATTCGACCACCGGGCAGTGATCCTTGACGAAACGCGCGTCCGAGGTGCCCCCGGTGGTCGACAGCACGGGCCGGACCCCGGTCTCGGCCTCGACCGCCGCGGACACCAGATCCGAGAGCGGCCCCGGCGGGGTGAGGAAGCTTTCGCCCGAGATCTTCACCTTCATCTCCACCGTGACACCGAAGTCTTGAGCCACCCGGTCGGCCTCGGCGCGCAGCCAGTCGCTCAGGTCGGCGCCGTTGTGGGTATCGTTGAACCGGATGTTCACCGTGCCGCTGCATTGCGCCGGGATCACGTTGGTCGCGGGATTGCCGGTGTCGATGGTCACCACCGCCAGCGTCGAGGGGTCGAAATGGTCGGTGCCCTTGTCCAGCTCGTGGCTGGCCAGCCGGTCCATCAGCCGGGCCATCGCCGGCAGCGGGTTTTTCGCCCGGTGCGGATAGGCGGAATGCCCCTGCTTGCCCACCACGGTGAACCATGCGGTCATCGAGCCGCGCCGACCGATCTTGATCATCTCGCCCATGGTCTCGGGGCAGGTCGGCTCGCCCACCAGGCAGACGGACATCTTTTCGCTGGCCTCGTCCATGTAGTCGAGCAGGGCGGTGGTGCCGTCCAGCGCATCGCCCTCCTCGTCGCCGGTGATGGCCAGGATCACCGCGCCGTCGGGCGGGGTGTTGGAGACGAAGTCGATGGCGGCGGCGGCAAAGGCGGCAACCCCCGATTTCATGTCGGTGGCGCCGCGCCCGTACAGCACGCCGTCCTTTTCCACCGCGCCGAAGGGCGGCACTGTCCAGGCGGCCTCATCGCCCACCGGCACCACGTCGGTATGGCCGTTGAAGCCGAAGCTGCGCGCATGTCCCTTGTCGCCCCAGCGGGCAAAGAGGTTGGAGACCACGCCACGGTCGACGCGGGTGCAGGCAAAGCCTGCTGCGCTCAGCCGCTCTTCCAGCAGCACCAGCGCGCCCCCCTCTTGCGGTGTGACCGAGGGGCAGCGGATCAGATCGGCGGTCAGCCGGGCGGGATCGGTAGCGGGCATTCGTGAGTATTCCTTTTGCCTGATGTGTGGGCGGCGCCAACTTGCGGCGAAACCGGCGTGATGCCAACCCCCGCCAAACCTGTACGCGTGCTTGCCCCGTTCAGGAATTCTGCGTAAGCAAAGTTAAAACGCTGGGACAGATGAAAAAGATTATCGCCATATTCACCTTGGTGACGGCGCTTTGGGCCCAGGCCGTCGCCGCCCAGACCCTGACCGTGACCACTGTCACGCGCCCCCCCTTCTCGATGGTCGAAGGCGGGGAGGAAGATGGATTCTCGATGGATCTTCTGGCCGCGCTGGCCGAGACTCAGGGCTGGGAGTATCGCGTCGAGCGGGTCGAGCGGTTCGGTGACATGCTGGCCGCGGTGACCGACGGCACCGCGACGGCGGATCTGGCCATTGCGAATATCTCGATCACCGCGGCGCGCGAGGCGGTGATGGATTTCAGCCAGCCGATCTTCGAGGCCGGGCTGCAGATCATGGTGCCGCCCGGTGATAGCGCCGGATCGTCGGTGTGGCGGGCGATCTTGTCGCCCGACCTGCTGCTGGCCATCGGTGCCGCCCTTGTCCTGCTGATCGGCGGCGGCATGTTGATGTGGCTGTTCGAACGCCGCGCGCAGCCCTATTTCGATCGCCCCGTGCACGAGGCATGGTTCCCCTCGTTCTGGTGGGCCCTGAACCTGGTGGTGAACGGCGGCTTCGAGGAGCGGGTGCCGCGCACCCTGCTCGGTCGTCTCTTCGGCGTGATCCTGGTGGTCTCATCGCTGTTCATCGTGTCGGTATTCGTCGCCAAGATCACATCGGTGATGACGGTCGAGGCGATCAGCGGCTCGGTCAACTCGGTCAACGACCTGTACGGCAAGCGGGTGGGCACGATCGAGGGGTCCACCGCCGCCGCCTTCCTTGACCGGCGCGAGATCGGCTATGACGGGTTCGGCGCGCTTGAGCCGATGCTGCAGGTCTTCGAGGCGGGCGAGGTCGAGGCGGTGGTCTTTGATGCGCCGATCCTTTCGCATTACGCCAACACCGCCGGGCGCGAGGTTGCGCAGTTGGCCGGGCCGGTGTTCCTGCGGGAAAACTACGGAATCGCCTTTCCCACCGGCAGCCCGCTGGTTGAAGAGGTGAACCAGGCCCTGCTGGCGCTGCGCGAGGACGGAACCTATGACCGTATCTACCGCGAGTGGTTCGGGCAGCGGCGCTGAGCGCCGCACGGTTCAGTGCAGGATGTCGTCGGGATCGGGCGCGTCGCCGAAAAACGGTGTCATCTGCGCCACGATCACCGCGTTCTCGTCCAGCGCCCTTTGCATCAGCGCGCGTTCCTCGTCGTCGATCTCGTGGCCGGCCTCTTGCCGTTCCGCCAGGGTGCCGTAGCCGGTGACATCCAGCGGCGCGGTCTCGGCCTGTTTCAGGATCGCCACGGTTTCACGCACCGCCTCGGCCTCGTCCACGCCCGAGGCGAAACATATCAGCGCGGCGCCGGTGGCGCCCTTGGGCAGGCCGTCGCCGGATTTCCGGCCGATCTGAACCAGCAGCGTATAAACCTGTTGGCGGGAGGGTTTGGATTTGGTGTTCATGTCGCGGGCCTTAGCGGCAACGGCCGGTCGCGGTCAAGCGCGGTGGTGGATGGCGGGCGTTCCAGATCTTTTTTAGCGAAGTTGAAGAGAACTGCACATTTTTGCCCAATTCTTTGTTCATAAGTGACGATTAAGAAAAACCGCTCAAGCGGCCCATTAATATTGAGGCATAGTTATGGTTACGGCTTCCGAGCTTCCTATCGACACGTCCGCTTCCGCGATGGACATGGCCGAGGCCATGTTCGGCAGCGGGATTTCCATCACATCGGCCAGCTACACCGGCGATTCCGATGCCTCGGGCATCTATTCCGACGGGGATTCGGTCGCGCCGAATCTGACGCCATCGGATACAGGCGTGATCCTGTCGACCGGCGAGGCCGAGGATATTACCCACAGTTCCGGTGATCCGAACAGGTTTGAGAATACAACGACGAATAACAACGACCCGGGCGATTCGGATCTCTCCGGCATTGCCGGGCAACAGACCTTTGACGCCGCCGTGTTCGAGGCCACCTTCGTGCCCGATGGCGACACGCTGACGATGCAGGTCACGTTCTCGTCCGAGGAATACCTGGAATACGTCGACTCCGGGTTCAACGATGCGGTCGGGATCTGGGTGAACGGGGTGCAGGCCGAACTGACGGTCGGGACCGGCGATATCACCATCGACAACATCAACGACGAGAGCAACGAGAACCTCTACGTCGACAACCCGCGCGAACTCGACCTCTACAACACCGAGATGGACGGGTTTACCGTCACCCTGACGCTGAAGGCGCCGGTGAACGCGGGCGAGGAGAATACCATCAAGATCGGCGTCGCCGATGCTGGCGACTCGCAGTGGGACAGCAACCTGCTGATCGCCGGGGATTCGATCCAGACGGCGCTGATCGCCGGTGACGACGTGATCGAGGTCCTGGGCGCCGAGGGCACCTTTGACATCCTGGAGAACGATGTCAGCAACACTGGCGGCACGCTGACCATCACCCAGATCAACAACCAGCCGGTGGTGGCGGGCGATACCATCATCCTGCCGACCGGCGAGGCGGTGACGCTGAACGCCGACGGCACCGTGACGGTCGAGGCAGACGGCGATTTCGAGACCAATACCTTCAGCTACCAGGTGTCCGACGACGACGGCAACACCGACACCGCCTTTGTCGAGATGACGACGCTGCCCTGCCTCGTGGCCGGCACGCTGGTCGAGACGCCGAATGGTTCGGTCACGGTGGAAAGCCTGAGACCGGGCGACATGGTCATGACCCGCGACGACGGCCCGCAGCCGGTGCGCTGGTGCGGCCGGGCCACCCGCCGCGCCAGCGGCCCGGATGCGCCGGTAGTGATCGAGGCCGGTGCGCTGGGCGATCATGATCGGGCCGAGCTTTCGCCGAATCACCGGGTCCTGATGAAATCGGCCCGCGCGGAACTGCTGTTCGGAGAGGGTGAGGTTCTGGTCAAGGCCAAGGACCTGGTGAACGGGTCCACCGTGCGCCTGCGCCGCGACGGCGGGGCGGTCACCTATGTGCATGTCATGTTCGACCAGCACCAGATCATTCGTGGAAACGGCCTGGAAAGCGAGAGCTATCATCCCGGGCGGGAGACCGTCGAAAGCTTTGACGCCGAAACGCGGGAAGAAATCCTGCGGCTGATGCCCGATGCCGCCGACCACGACGGGTTCGGCTATGGCCCCTCGGCGCGCCCCTCGCTGCGCGGTTTCGAGAGCCGGGCGTTGCTGGAGGCCTGATCCGGACCGGACGGCAAACGAAACAGGGGCGGCCAGATGGCCGCCCCTTTGCATTTCCGGAACGTCGTCGCGATCAGTCGCGCAGCAGCTCGTTGATGCCGGTCTTGGAGCGGGTCTGCGCATCCACCCGTTTCACGATCACCGCACAATAGAGGTTGATGCCGTTCTTGGACGGCATCGAGCCGGAGACCACCACCGAATAGGGCGGCACCTCGCCGTACATCACTTCGCCGGTTTCGCGGTCGACGATCTTGGTCGACTGGCCGATGAACACCCCCATGCCGAGGACCGAACCTTCGCGGATGATGCAACCCTCGACCACCTCGGAGCGGGCGCCGATGAAACAATTGTCCTCGATGATCGTCGGGCCGGCCTGCATCGGCTCCAGCACGCCGCCGATGCCGACGCCACCCGACAGGTGCACGCCCTTGCCGATCTGGGCGCAGCTGCCCACCGTGGCCCAGGTATCGACCATGGTGCCCTCGTCGACATAGGCGCCGAGGTTGACGAAAGAGGGCATCAGCACCACGCCGGGCGCGATATAGGCCGATTTGCGCACGATGCAGTTGGGGACGGCGCGAAAGCCCGCGGCACCCCATTCGTTGTCGCCCCAGCCCTTGAACTTGCTGTCGACCTTGTCCCACCAGCCCGAGCCCTGCGGGCCGTTGTCGTGCACTTCCATGTCCTTGATGCGAAAGCCCAGCAGGACGGCCTTTTTCGCCCATTGGTTCACATGCCAGGATCCGTCGGCCTGTTTCTCGGCCACGCGCAGGCTGCCGCTGTCGAGCGCGTTCAGAGTGTCTTCGATGGCTTCGCGGGTTTCGCCGCCGGTCGAGGGGGTGATGCTGTCGCGGGTTTCCCACGCGGATTCGATCGCGGCTTCCAGTTGGGCGTTGGACATCTTTCTCTCCTCGTCCGATCGGGTTTCATGCCCTATAGCGGGCGCGCCGCTTGGCGACAATCCGTCAGCACCCCTGCAAGGAGAGATACCCATGGCCAAAGCCATTCACAGCATGATCCGCGTCCTCGACGAGGCGCGCTCGGTCGCCTTCTACGACACCGCATTCGGCCTGAAGGTCGCCGACCGGCTGGATTTCCCCAGTTTCACCCTTGTGTACCTCAGCAACGAGGAAACCGGGTTCGAGCTGGAGCTGACGGTGAACAAGGACCGGACCGAGCCCTATGACCTGGGCGATGGTTATGGGCACCTGGCGGTGTCGGTCGCGGATCTGGCGGCGGAACATGCGCGGCTCAAGGCGGCGGGGCTGGCCCCGCGCGACATCGTGGCCTTTGCCCCCGCCGGCGAGGTGATCGCCGAGTTCTTCTTCATTGCCGATCCCGACGGGTACCAGATCGAGGTGCTCAAGCGCGGCGGGCGCTACCTGTAACAGGCGGCGGGCCGGTCACCCCAGCGGATCGGACGCGATGTTGCCACCACAGACCAGCACCGCGACCCGCTCGCCCGGCTCCGGCACATAGGCGCCCGACATCAGCGCGGCGAGCGCGGTGGCGCCGGCCGGCTCGACCAATTGCCGCCGCTCCTGCCACAGGGCACGCTGGGCGGTGGCGATGGCGTCATCACGGACCAGAACCGATTGCGCCTCGAAATTCCGGGCCAGGTCGAAACAGATCTGCCCGATCCGCCGCGCCCCCAACGCGTTGGCGGCGATGCCGGAGACCTCCACATCCACCGGCTCGCCCGCCGCCAGCGCGGCGTTCAGCGCGCAGGAGGTTTCGGGTTCCACCGCCACCACCTTGCGCGCCCCGCGCAACCAGGCCAGCGCGCCCGCGATCAGCCCGCCGCCGCCCACCGCGATCAGAACGGTATCGGCACGCAGCCCCTGGCCCTCCCACTCCCGCAGGCAAGTGCCCTGGCCCGCGACGGTGGCGGGCGCGTCATAGGCATGGATCTGCGCCGCCCCGGTCTCGGCCTCATAGGCCTGCGCGGCCTGGAACGCGTTGGCATACTCGCCGGCCACCACGTGCAGGTCGGCACCGGTGCGTTCGATCAGCGCGATCTTGGCCGGCCCCGCCATCTCGGGCACGAAGATTGCGGCGCGGTGCCCCAGCGCGCGGGCGGCATGGGCCACCGCCGCACCGTGGTTGCCTCCCGAGGCCGCGACCAGCCCCGCGTCGGGCACATCGCCGCCCAGCATCGTGTTGAACGCGCCGCGGGCCTTGAAACTGCCGGTGTGCTGCACCTGCTCGAGCTTCATCTCGACGGCAAAGGGCAGGTCGAACCCCGACACCTCCATCACCGGCGTGCGCACCACGTGGCCGGCAATCCGCGCCGCCGCCGCCTCGATATCCTGACGATCCACCATAGCTTGTCCTTCCCGGTTCGTGCCGGCCCAGATAACGGGGCTTTGGCGGAAAGGGCAACGGGGCTGGCTTGACGGCGCCGCCCCGACCGCCGCACCGGGGCATCTGGCCACCGACACGGGAACGCGATAAGGCTGCCCCCGAAGAATTGTTCAGGGCCAGTATCATGACAGACGATCGTCGCAGCGTTTTCCGCGATGCCCATTTTGACCGCACCACCGCACGGCAGGTTCCCGATACGCCTCAAAGCCGGTCGTCGACCTATCGGCTGGCCTTTACCGACGAAGAATTCATGTGCCGGGACGAGTTGCGCCCGGTGCGGTTGCAGCTCGAACTGCTCAAGCCGCAGCTTCTTCTGGAAGAGCGCCAGATCGAGAGCACGGTCGTCCTGTTCGGCGGCGCGCGCATCCCCGAGCCGGCGCAGAAGCACACTGCGCGCACCAAGACCCTGTCGCAACTGTCCGCATTTTACGACGAGGCCCGCGAGTTTGCCCGGCTGATGACCGAAAAGGCCATTGCCAGCGGCAACCGGGAATACGTGATCGCAACCGGCGGCGGGCCCGGCGTGATGGAGGCAGGCAATCGCGGCGCGCAGGAGGCCGGGGGCATTTCGCTGGGCCTGTCGATCGTGCTGCCGCACGAACAGGCGCCGAACGAATACGTGACGCCCGAGCTCAGCTTCAATTTTCACTATTTCGCGATCCGCAAGATGCACTTCCTGATGCGTGCCCGCGCCATCGGCGTGTTTCCGGGCGGCTTCGGGACCCTTGACGAGACCTTCGAGGCGCTGACCCTGATCCAGACCGGCCGCATGGACCGCGTGCCGTTCGTGTTCTTCGGGCGCAGCTTCTGGGAGACGGTGATCAACTGGCAGGCGCTGGCCGATGCCGGCACCATCTCGGACGAGGATCTGAGCCTGTTCCGCTTTGTCGATTCCGCCCAGGAGGCGGCCGATATTATCGAGAATTGGCAGCCCGCGCCGCCGCGTGACGTGATTCCCGGTCGGGGCTGATCACGCGCGCATCACCGTGACAACGCCCCCGCGTGGGGGCGTTTTGTCAGTGGATCTGGGTCGGAAGTACACCGAGTTCGGTGTTCTGGGGCAGCTTGGTTACCACCTGGGTACCCGCCACGTCCTTGATCGCATAGCCATAACCGGCAAGCCGGAATTTCCATTCCCGCGGGCTGACCGCCATCGCGCGCTCGCGCTTCAGCAGATCCAGAACCGGGGCCTCGACCGGGGTGCGGCAGATCGTGTATACCTGTGCCATCTTCAATATTCTCCTGCACTCATTACATTGTCCGTAATTTGGAAACTGATTGTTGATGACGGCTTAATTGGTCCCGGATTGTGAAATTTTGAGGGCAGGGCGGCCGAGACCGACACGGCTGTCAGCGCCAATGGGTCGCTGTCTTCGGCGACGCCAAGATGACAACCGCGCTGCTGGATCGCGTCACGCACCACTGTGTCATCATCGAGACCGGCAACACGTCATACCGCTTCGCGCAGGCTGCGGGATGTGCGATCTGTGTCGGCTACCGGAGCGGGCGGGCGATACGATCCATAACGCGGCGCTTTGTGTGTCGGCTGAGGGCGAGCTTCTCGGCAATCATCGCAAGATCCAGCTTTACGGCCCCGAAGAGGCAAAACGTTTCACCGCCGGAGCGCGCTATACCGTGTTCGATCTGGCCGGACGTAAGGCTGCCATTCTGATCTGTTACGACGTGGAATTTGCCCCGCATATTGCCGCGCTCAAACGCCGGGGCGTCGAGATCATCCTTGCTCCGACGGCGGCGATGGACCCGTTTGAGCATGTGGGAGAGCATGTCGTGCCGGCGATGGCCGCCAATCACGGGTTGAGCATCGCCTATGCGAACCTTTGCGGCACGGAGGCGCATCTGAGCTATTTCGGCGGTTCGGTGGTCGCAGGCGCGGACGGCAAGGTGCTTGCCAGTGCCGGACGTTCCCCGGCGATGCTTCTCGCCACTGTCCGCGCATGCTATGATCCGACGACGCTCTCCACACAGGAACGCGATTTCAGGCCGGTTAGCGACGAGGCATAATGCAACTCTCCGGAGCGGATATCCGATTGATGCGCGTGTTCGACGCGGTGGTGCGACACCGTGGGTTTGCTGCGGCGCAGGCCGAACTGAACGTCAGCCAATCGACGATTTCGACCCAGATCACCGCTTTCGAGGATCGTCTTGGCATGACGCTGTGCCGTCGCGGGCGGGCAGGATTTCGTCTGACGCAAAAAGGCGAGGCGGTACATGCGGCCGTGGTGCGTTTTCTCGCCGCCTCCGAAGAATTCGTGTCGGAAACCGCCGTGCTGCGCGGGGCGCTCTCCGGCACCTTGCGGATCGGTGTTGTGGATCACGTGGTGACCGATCCCAATTTTCGTCTGCCGGAGGCCATCGGCATGCTCGAGAAACGCGCCACCTCGCTGCGCTTCGAACTGGCGCAATGCAGTCCGCAGGATTTGCAGGCGCAGGTGCGCGATGGCTCCCTGCACCTGGGCATCGGGTCGTTTCCGCATAAGGTCGCGGGGCTTGATTACCAACCGCTCTACACGGAGACCAATTATCTCTATTGCGCCTCTAACCACCTGTTGTGGAACGTGGGCGAAGACAAGTTGACGCCGGAATTTGTCACCACCATGCGCACTGTCGGGCGCAGCTATTGGCGCGACGATCACTGGAACAACCGGGATTTTCCGAACTCTCCCGCCATGGCGCAGGGGCTGGAACAACAGCTGATCATGATCCTTTCCGGCGCCTATATCGGGTATCTGCCCGATCATTCCGTGACCACTTGGGTCGAGCGGGGGCGACTTAAACAGGTGCTCAGCGAGCGGTTTATCTATCGCTGTACCTTCGAGGCGATAACCCGCCCGGATGTCGATGCCTCGCCTTTGGCGCAGGAAATGCTCAAGGAGCTGTCGCGACTGTATGGTGAACAGTCAAACCCTGGCGCGGAAACTGCCAAAAAAAGCGGCGCGGCCTTCTGAAGCTTTCATTTTCATCGAACTAAGAATCTTCATCGCGATATTTTTAGGATGAAGACTTTCACGCATTCTCCGCCTGAACGAAGGAGAAAGCCGATGAGCGAGCACCGTTTCAATCAACCCCTCAGTGGTAACGACATGCCGCGTACGGGCGGCCTGGCCTCGATGATGCGCCTGCCTGTGGCGCAGAGCGCCGAGGGGCTGGATGCCTGTTTCCTGGGGATTCCGATGGACATTGGCACCTCGAACCGTCCGGGAACGCGCCTCGGTCCGCGCCAGATCCGCGATGAAAGCCGGATGATCCGCCCCTATAACATGGCGACGGGGGCCGCGCCTTTTGAGCATCTGCAAGTGGCCGACATCGGTGACGTGCCGGTCAATCTCTATGATCTGAAAAAATCCGTCGACATCATCGCCGAGCATTACCGCGGGGTTCTCGCGCACGGGGCGGTCCCGCTGACGCTCGGTGGCGATCACACTCTGACCTGGCCGATCCTGCGGGCCGTGGCGGAAAAACACGGCCCCGTCGCACTCATTCACGTCGATGCCCATTCCGACACCAATGAGGACATGTTCGGCGAGAAAGAAGCGCATGGCTGTCCGTTCCGCCGTGCCTGGGAAGAGGGCTGTCTGCAAAACGACAAGGTGTTCCAGATCGGGTTGCGTGGCACCGGCTATAGCAAGGCCGATTTCGACTGGGGTCGGGATCAGGGCTGGACCTGCATTCAGGCCGAAGAGTGCTGGCACAAATCGCTGACCCCGCTGATGACCGAGATCCGTGAAAAGATCGGCGATGCGCCGGTCTATCTGTCCTATGACATCGACAGTCTCGACCCGGCCTTCGCGCCCGGCACCGGTACGGTCGAGGTCGGTGGTCTGACCACGATGCAAGGTCTCGAGATCATCCGTGGCACTGCAGGTCTGAACCTTGTGGGTTGCGATCTCGTCGAGGTCTCGCCGCCCTACGATCCGGCGGGCAATACCGCCGTGATCGCAGCGAACTTCCTGTTCGAAATGCTCTGCGCGCTGCCCGGCGTGCCGCAGGGTCGCTGATCAAAAGCCGGATTTTTGGGAGTTATCCACCAATGCAAAGACGTCAATTCCTCAAGGCGAGCGCCGCAACCGTCGCCGCCCTTTCCGCGCCGACCGTTCTGCGCGCGGCCAATAACGCGCTCAAGGTCGGCACCTATGGCGGCTATTTTCAGGAGAGTTTCGACAAATACATCTACTCCGATTTCACCGCCGCCACCGGCATCGAGATCGAGAGCATTGCCGAGCCGACCGGCGAAGCGTGGCTCGTACAACTGGCGCAGGCCGCCCGCGCCGGTCAGGCCCCGGCGGACGTGTCGATGATGGCACAACTGGCCCGCCTCAAGGGCGAACGCTCCGGTCTCTGGGCCCCGCTCGACGAGACCGCCCTGAGCAATCTCGGCAACCTGCCGGAGCATTTCGTGCAACGCTATGAGGATGGCAAGCTCTATGGCACAGGCGCGGTGAGCTGGTACATCACGCTGGTGACCAACACCGAAGCCTACGCGGAAGCGCCGACCTCATGGACTGCGCTCTGGGATGCGGCCAATGCCGACAAGCTTGGGTTGATGTCGTTGGCGACCAACTCTTTCCTGCTGGAGATCACCGCGACGACCTATTTTGGCGGCACGGATATCCTCAAGACCGACGAGGGCGTGCTTCAGGTCATGGAAAAACTCGCCGAGTTGAAGCCCAACGTGCGCCTTTGGTATCGCGACGAAGGTCAGTTCCAGCAGGCGCTGGAAACCGGCGAAATCCCGATGGGGCAATATTACCACGACGTGACCGGTCTGGCCGCCTCGCAAGGCAAGCCCGTGCGCTCCAGCTTCCCGGATGAGGGCGCTGTCCTGGATAGCGGCTCTTGGGTGGTGTCGAAAGCCTCGAAAGCCATCGAGCCGGCGCAGGTGTTCATCGACTACATGGCGCAGCCGGAGATTCAGGCGAAACTGTCGCGCTTTGTCGGCACGGCCCCGACCGTGGCGCGCGAACTGACCGATCTCACTGACGAGGAATTCGCCGCCGTGTCTTCGGACAAGGCGCCGATCCTGCCGCTCACCCAGATCTATGTCGATCGCGGTGACTGGATCAACCAGATGTGGTCGGAAAAGATTACCGGCTAAACTTTCCCTGGCGTGCCGCGGCGGACCTCTTGCCGCGGCGCGATTTTCGACGACAGGAGATCCGACATGACCGAATTGCGCATCGACGGCCTGAGCAAGGACTTCGGTACATTCAGGGCACTCGATGACGTGTCGTTGGACATTCCCAATGGCAAATTCGTATGTCTGCTCGGCCCCTCGGGCTGTGGCAAAACCACGCTTTTGCGGCTGATCGCAGGGCTTGAAGCGCCAACGGAGGGGCGGGTCTATGTCGGTGGCTCCGACCAGACCGAAGTGCCAACGCACAAACGCGGCATGGGCATGGTGTTCCAGTCTCTCGCGCTTTTCCCGCATCTCGATGTCGCTGAAAACATCGCATATCCCCTCGCCATTCGTGGTGTCGACAAGGCAAAGCGCCGCGCGCGTGCCGAGGAATTGCTCGATCTGGTGCGCCTGCCGGGGCTTGGATCGCGCCGCATTCACCAATTGTCCGGCGGCCAGCGTCAGCGCGTCGCAATTGCCCGCGGGTTGTCTATCGACCCGCAGGTCTTCTTGCTGGATGAACCGTTGTCCGCGCTCGACGCCAGCCTGCGCGAACATATGCAGATCGAACTGCGCCAAATTCAGGAACGCCTCGGTGTGACCACCGTCGTCGTGACCCATGACCAGAAAGAGGCCCTGACCATGGCCGATCTGCTGATCGTGATGAAAGACGGTGTGATCCAACAGGCGGGCGCGCCGATGGAGTTGTATCACACCCCCGCCAACGCTTTCGTTGCGGAGTTCATCGGCACGACGAACCTGATGCCCTGCACCGTGGCAGATGGTGCGGTTTCCGTCCTTGGCCATGCTTTCCCGATCACTGACGGCGACCGGATCGCCATCACCTCCGGCGAGATGCATCTGTCGGTGCGTCCCGAACATGTGCTGCTCTGCCCCCCCGACGAGGGCCTGTCCGCCGAGATCACCTTTCTGCGCGATCTGGGCGAAAGCCTGCACGTCCTGATGCGCGTCGGCGATCAGGATATAACCGCGCATCTGCCCCCGGGGCATGGCCATGACCTGCGCACCGGCCAGACCATCGGCATCCGCTTTCGTGACGGGGAGAAGGTGGTGGTGCAATGAGCGCGACGTCTCTACAGACCGCCACTCCGCGCTGGCTCGGGCTCTGGCCCGCCGCCATGCTGACGCTGTTTTTCCTCGTGCCCTTTGGCATCATGTTGGCCGTCTCCGTCGCCCATCGCGATGTCAGTGGTTTCTATGAATGGGCTTTCGAATGGGACAGCTACGCGCGCTTCTTATCCGCCTTTTTCGGCAAGGTCATGGTGGTGTCGATCTCGGTTTCGCTTACCGCAGCGGCGATCTGTGTTGCGCTGGCCTTCCCGTTCACCGTCTTTCTGTCGAACATGGGGCACAAGGCCCAGACCCGTATTCTGGTCGTGTTGTTGTCCGCCCTGGCCCTGTCCGAGGTGATCATCGGCTTTTCGCTTTCCACGCTGTTGTCGCAGACCGCCGGCATCGGCAATCTGTTTCACTGGTTGGGCCTGATCGACGCGCCGCGCGCCTATACGCCCTCGCTCTTCGCGCTCATTGCGGGCCTGTGCTACATCGGCTTCCCGTTTGCCGTTCTGGTGCTCTACCCGCCGGTGTCGCGGCTTGACCCAGAGATCGTCGAAGCGGCGCGCGTCATGGGCGCCTCGGGCCCCCGCGCGTTCTTCGGCGTCATCGTCCCGAACCTGCGCGGCGCCATCGTCGGTGCCTTCATCCTCGTTTTCGTCTTCACGCTGGGTTCTTACCTGTTGCCGCAACTTCTCGGCCGGTCCGAGCACTGGACGCTCTCGGTGCACATAACCGATCAGGCGATTTATCAGTCCAACCTGCCCTTTGCTGCGGCCATGTCGGTGTTTCTCATGCTGGTGGCGCTGGCGCTTGTGGGGCTGGCCTCGCTGGCCGGACGTGAAAGGCGGGCGGCATGACTCGCGCTTTGAAAACCACCTATGTGCTGGTGATCCTCGCCCTGCTGGTCGCACCGCTGATCGTCGTGGCGGCGGTGTCTTTGAACGGCTCGCAGAGCCTGCGCTTTCCGCCGGTCGATCCGTCGCTGCGCTGGTATGGTGAGCTGTTTCGGCAAAGCGAATGGCTTGTGCCGCTGCGCCATTCCCTGGTGATCGCGGCCTGTGCGGCGGCGCTGGCGGTGGCGATTGCCCTGCCCTTGGCGTTGTTCGTTTGGGAAAGACGCGGCCTCGTCGCGCGGGCGCTCACCGGGATGGGGTTTGCCCCGTTTGCCTTGCCGCCCGTGATCTCTGCGCTCGGCTTCATGATCTTCTGGATGACGCTCGGCGGCTATGGCCAGATCTACGCGACCATCGTCTCTCACGGCATCTTCCTTGTGACCCTGCCTTTGGTGACCATCTCGCTGGGCCTCCAGGGAATCGACAGATCGTTGATCGAAGCTGCGCGGGTCATGGGGGCCGGACGCTGGGGAGTGTTTCGCACCGTCATCCTGCCGCTGCTGGTCCCCTTCATGGTCTCGGGCTATGCCTTCGCCTTCGTGCTCAGCCTCAACGAATACATCATCGCCTATATGGTCGCGGGGTTCACCGTCGAAACCCTGCCGATCAAGATCTTCAATGCCCTGCGCTATGGCTATACGCCGATCCTCGCCGTGGTCTCCGTCGTCTTCGCCGTGCTGTCGGCATTGATCTTCGGGCTGATCGGGCGGTTCGGCAACCTGCCGCGCCTTTTGGGGGCCGAACGGAGCCAACATGACTGACCTTCCCACGACGATGAACGCCGCGCTTTGCGATGCTCCGGGCGCGCCGCTTCGGATCGCCGAGGTGCCGGTGCCCGTGCCGGGACCGGGGCAGTACCTTGTGCGGCTCGAAGCCTGCGGCATCTGTCACTCGGACCTGCATGTGCAGCGCGGCGAGGAACCGATGCCGGAGGAGGCCTTCCCGCTCATTCTCGGGCATGAGGGCATCGGCCGGATCGTGGCGGGGGACGGTCCCCTTGCACTGGGCACCCGGATCGGCCTGCCGTGGCTCTATGAGACCTGCCAGCATTGCGATCCTTGCTTGACCGGGCATGAGACCTTTTGCCAGTCGCAAAAGGCGCGCGGCCTCGATGCCTATGGCGCGTTTGCGGAATATGCGATCGTTGAGGCGGCTTTCGCGACGGAAATTCCCGACGGACTCGATCCTGTCGCCGCGGGTCCGCTGTTGTGTGCCGGGCTGACCGCTTGGTCGGCGTTGGAGCGCTGCGACGTGCACGCCGGTCAGCGGCTTTTGATCGTGGGCGCAGGCGGGCTCGGCCAATATGCGATTGCCATCGGGCTGGCGCGCGGGCTTGAGGTCGCGGTGGTCGATCTCGATCCCGCCAAACGCGCCGAGGCGTTGCGCCATGGTGTGAGCCTGGCCGTGGCCCCGCACGAGGTCGATGCGATCCACGCCTGGGGCGGGGCCGACATCACGCTGAACTTCGCGCCAACTGCGAAGGTCTGGGATTTGATCGCCACTGTTGCCAATCCGCTGAGCCAGATCGTTGCCGTCGCTTTGGTGCACGATCCGGTGCCTTTGTCGATGATGTGGCTGATCAATGGAGGGCATCGGGTTTTGGGGTCCTCTGTCGGAACCCGTGCTGAATTGCGCGCCTTCTTGGCATTTGCCTCCAAACATATGCCACCGATCGAAATCGAGCCGGTGCCGTTTGACCAGGTCGCTGCGGGGCTCGAGCGCCTGGCCGCTGGGGATGTGAAAGGCCGGCTCGTTCTGAAAATGGGCGCCTGAAGCAGAACCTCAGGACCTTGTTGCACATATCCGTTATGCGGATTCATTGAACGAATCCCGTGCGTTAGGATCGGCTCATGCCAAAGCCGTATCCCACTTGCTATCGCACGACGGTCTGGTTCGCTCATAGTTCAGCGCTGCGACGGCATGGCCCCGCGAAACTGCTCCAGCCGCAGGGTTTTCCGCCGCGTCCCGCATAGGCGCGGATCACGTCTTCGGGGCGGCTGTCAACCTGCGCCGATCAGCGTAAACACCAACCGGACTCCGGTCGCGGCTGGATGAAGTTCAGTGGCAGGTCAGAACCTTAAAATCGATTCCCGTCCGTCCCTCAAGGCAACTGCGTCGGGTACTGTGACTGCGGCGTGAATTCTACGGCCAAGTTCCCTTGAAAATAGGGAAATACCTGGTCAGCGCACCGCAACATAGCCTCGCAGTGCTTCCTTGGTGACATCGCGAGCAATTTCAGCGCGCTTCATCGCGCCTTCATCGCGATACCAGATTCCGACCCAGTTGACCGCTCCGAGGATTACGAGGCTGGCCATTTTGGGATCCAGGTCCGCACGAAGTGACCCATCTGCGACTCCCTCGGCCAAGACTTCGCGCACCATCGTGTCCAGCCTGTCGCGGCTACGTTGCTCTCCACGATTGCTGCCGGAGGTGACAAATGGCGGCGTGTATCGCCAGAGATACTGCATGTCTTTCTGGGTCATCGCGAGGATATAGGCCTGCATTGCGGCGTCAAGTTTCTCGGCTGCGCTGCCGCTTCGGTCCATTGCTGCCTCGACACTCGTCACAAGCCGCTCCATCCCCGCCTCATAGCACTGCATCAGAAGGTCGTTCTTGCTTTTGACATAGTTGTAGAGCGCGGCCTTGGTCACGCCCAACTCGGCCGCGATGGCATCCAGCGGAACGTTTTCATACCCTTCAGCGCCGAACTTTTCGCTCGCACAGCGGACGATTTCCCGGCGCTTGAGATCGTGCAGTTTTGCTCGGGTCGGGAAGCCGGTGATTTCAGTCATTTGTGCAATCTCCTCAAGGAACGACCCAGCGTCAGCATACTGAACCCAACTGAAGTCCTTGCCAAACGATAAGATCTCAATCTATAGAAATATAAGTTACCGAGGGTTAGTTTTATTTCGCTTAGTTATTTTGGGCGATTGAAACTACAGGAGGCGGTAATCCGGTCGCAGGGGAGGGCTACCGATGTTCGAGAAAGTGCTGATCGCCAACCGTGGTGAGATCGCGATTCGGGTTGCGCGCACGGCTGCGGCCCTCGGCATCAAATCGGTCGCGGTGCATACCGTCGACGATTCGACATCGCTCCATGTCAAACATGCGGATGAACTGCGGCGACTGCCGGGTTCGGGTGTTGCCGGATATCTCGACATTGATGCGCTTGTCGCGATCGCCCTGGAGACCGGGTGCGACGCGGTGCACCCCGGCTACGGACTGTTGAGTGAGCGCGGCGATTTCGCAGAGGCCTGCGCCAAAGCGGGCTTGCTCTTTGTTGGCCCGGACGCAGCAACCTTGCGCCGTCAGGGCGACAAGGTTTCGGCCCGGAATTTGGCAGAAGAGGCCGGCGTTCCGGTTCTACGCGGATCCGACCCCTTCGCGACGGCCGAGGATGCCAAGGCCTATTTCGAGGCCCAAGGCGGCGTTCCATTGATGATCAAGGCGGTGAATGGCGGGGGCGGGCGCGGCATGCGCGTGGTTCACTCCGCCGAAGGTATCGAAAGCGCCTTCGCGCAGGCCGAAGCCGAGGCGACGGCAGCCTTCGGCGACGGTGCACTCTATGCCGAACGCTTCCTGGCCTCCGTGCGCCATATCGAGGTACAGATCATCGGGGACGGTGCCGATGTGACCCACCTGTGGGAACGTGACTGCTCTGTGCAAAGGCGCCATCAGAAGATCATCGAACTGGCACCAGCACCAAACCTTGCCCCCGCCACGAGAAACGCGCTGCTGAACGCGGCGGTCGCAATCGGAAAGGCCTGCGGGTATCGCGGCATCGGCACAGTCGAGTTCCTCGTGGAGGACACCGGTGACTTCTATTTCATCGAGACCAACCCCCGTATTCAGGTCGAGCACACGATCACCGAGGAGATCACCGGCCAGGACCTTGTGGAAATTCAGTTCGCACTGGCTTCCGGTTCCAGTTTGGCGGAACTGGGGTTGGATAAGCCGCCGGCGACGCCGGCCGGATACAGCGTGCAGGCCCGAATTAATACCGAGCGGTTGTCTCCCGATGGCATTTTCGCGCCGACCGGCGGGAAGCTGAGCAGCTATCAGGCTCCATCCGGCCCAGGGGTGCGGATCGATAGCTATGCCTATCCGGGCTACAGCACGAACCCGAGCTTCGATTCGATGTTGGTCAAGCTTGTCATCCATGAGAAGTCCGATGATCTCGGGCGCCTGTTTGCACGAGCTGAACGGGCGCTGTCGGAGTTCCTGATCGGAGGGGTTGAAACCAACATCGGTTTTCTGCGGGCGCTTCTTTCACTGCCACGATTGGCAAGCTGGGATGTCGATGTTCGCATGCTCGATACCCTCATGCCCGACCTTGTTCGCTGCCAGCCAGGGCAGGACCGGTTCTTCTGGTCCGAAACCGCCGAGGACGAGTCCACGACCACCATTCCCCAAGGCGCGATTGCGCTTTGCGCCCCAACGCAAGCGGTGGTCCAGGAGCTTCACGTGGTCATGGGGGACACCATCGCAAAGGGGCAAGAGGTTGCCATGGTCGAGGCAATGAAGATGCAACACACCATACTGGCGGAAAGGGGCGGAACCGTGGTCGCGCTCTATGCTGCTGCGGGGGACACGATCTCCTCAGGAATGCCTATCCTCGCCTATATCCCCGATGACTCGCTGGGCGAGACTTCGACAGAAGAATCCTTGCCCGACCCGGACCATATCCGAAGCGATTTGCGCATCCTTCAGGATCGTCTTGCGCGCACGTTGGATGAAAACAGACCTAAGGCAGTTGAGCGCCGCCGCAGCCGGGGGCAGCGGACCACCCGGGAAATCGTCGACGCGCTGTGCGAGGGCGGGGATTTTCACGAGTATGGGCAGCTCGTATTGGCCGGGCAGCGTCGCAAGCTGGGTATCGAGACGCTGATTGACGTTTCTCCCGCCGACGGGATCGTGACGGGTGTTGGTGCGATCAACGCGCGATCCTTTGCCGAAGACCGCTCCCAGGTCGCTTTGATGGCATACGATTCCACCGTCATGGCGGGGACGCAGGGCTATTTCGGACATCTGAAAACCGACCGGATGATCGAAGTGGCCCACAAGCGGGGCCTTGCATCGATCTTCTTCACCGAAGGCGGCGGCGGCCGGCCGAACGACGATGATTTCGCCCAGACGGTGCAGTCCGGCCTCAAGGTTACGACATTCGCGGAATACGCCAGGCTCAAAGGGTGGGGGCCACGCATCACCGTCAATTCCGGGTTCTGCTTCGCCGGGAACGCGGCATTGTTCGGTACAGGAGACATCCGGATCGCCACACGAAACAGCTGGATCGGCCTCGCCGGACCGGCAATGATCGAGGCCGGTGGCATCGGCGCGTTCCACCCCAAGGAAATCGGGCCCGCCCCGATGCACGCCGAGAACGGTTTGCTGGATATCCTTGCCGAAGACGATGACGAGGCGATCGCGGCAACGCGTGCCGTTCTCTCTTACTTCCAGGGTGCCTTGCCGGACTGGGAGGCGCCGGATCAACGCGTTTTGCGCCACGCCATTCCCGAAAACCGCAAGAAGACCTATCACATCCGCCCGGTGATCGAACAATTGGCCGATACGGGCAGCTTTCTTGAACTGGGCGCGCAGCACGCGGCGGGGATGGTCACGGGCTTTCTCCGTATCGAGGGGCGGCCCATGGGGGTGATCGCCAACAACCCGATGTACCTAGGGGGGGCGCTGGACGCTGCGGCCTCTGCCAAGGCGGCGCATTTTCTCAAGCTGTGCAGCAAATTCGAGCTGCCGGTTCTTTCGCTCTGCGATACGCCCGGCTTCATGGTCGGTCCTGAAAGCGAAGCCCAGGGGGGCGTTTCTGCCGCCTGCGACCTGATCTCGGCGGGGGCCAACCTGACGGCGCCGATGTTCTTTGTCTGCCTGCGGAAGGGCTATGGAATCGGAGCGCAAGCAATGGCTGCGGGAAGCCTTGCTGAACCTGCGTTCTCGATCGCTTGGCCAACCGGCGAGTTCGGGCCGATGGGCTTGGAAGGCGCAGTGCAGCTCGGCTACCGCAAGGAGCTTGAAGCCGAAACCGACCCCGTCGCGCGCGAAGCATTGTACACCCGCCTGGTCAACGAACTCTACGAACGCGGGGGCGCCATTAACGTGGCGTCAACGCACGAGATCGACGCCGTGATCGATCCCGCCGAGACGAGGGGATGGATCGCCAAGGGAATGCGCATGACAGCAAATCGTTAGTCCGACAGACCGGATTTGGGGAGGAGAAAACAATGACAGTCATTCAGGATGTCGAGGAACAGGTTAACGAGATCCGCCGCCTGCAGGCCGAAAACTGGCCGGAGGGTATCCCGCGCGACATAACATATCGTTTAGGCAAGACACCCCTCAGCCAGTATTTACGCAACGACGCCAAAAAGCGCCCAGACGACGCGATGGTCCATTATTATGGGCGCACGCTCAACTATGCCGAAATTGACGACCTTTCCGATCGTTTCGCGGGACTGCTTCGCGCAAGCGGTGTTGTTGCGGGAGACCGCGTCGCCCTGATGATGGGCAACTGCCCGCAATACGTGATCTGTTTCTGGGGCATCATGAAACTGGGCGCTATCCTCGTGCCGGTGAACCCGATGTTCAAGGCGGTCGAACTGGCCTACCAGTTGAACGACAGCGGCGCTTCGGTGCTGGTGTTTCAGGACGATCTCGCTCCGCTGGTGGCACAGGTTGCAGGCGATACGCCGGCTAAGACGCTGTTTGCCACAGGCGCTGCGGAACTGGCCGGGGAAGACGACGCCGTGCCGCGCCCTGAAGGCATGGGCATGGCTCCTCCGGCAGACGGCGTTCCAAGGCTGATCGACGCGATCAAGGGGACGGCGCCTTTCGAAGGCCCCGACTGCGTCGATCTCGATGCCGTGGCGGCTTTGAACTATACCGGCGGAACAACAGGGATGCCGAAAGGTTGCGTTCATACGCACGGGGACATGCTTTATACCAGTGCGGCCTACTGCGGCGTCGCGATGGTCGGTGCCGGCTCGGATGACGTCGTCGTCAGTTTCTTTCCGATGTTCTGGATCGCGGGCGAAGACCTTGGCCTGCTCGCCCCTGTCTATACGGGGGCCGCGACGTGCATCCTGAATCGCTGGGATGCAGAGGGATGGATGGCCGCCGTCCAGACCTATCGCGGGTCGATCGTAACACTGCTGGTCGATAACGCTGTTGAAATCATGCATCGCGAGGATGCCGGAAGCTATGACCTCTCGTCGCTTCGCAACACCTCCGTTTGTTCCTTCGTCAAGAAGCTGGGGAGCGGTTTTCGCGATGACTGGCGCAAGCTGACCGGGAGCACGATGATCGAGGCTTCGTGGGGCATGACCGAGACCAATACCTGCGACACCTTCACCGTCGGGATGCAGACGAATGACTATGACCTTGAACAGCAACCCGTTTTCGTCGGCTTGCCGGTGCCGGGTACCGATATCGTCATCCGGGATTTCGACACCGGGGCGCTGAAACCGCTGGGTGAGAGCGGTGAGCTTTGCGTGCGCTCCCCCTCTGTCCTCAAATCCTACTGGAACAATCCCGAAGAGACCGCCCACGTCCTGCGCGATGGATGGCTGCATACCGGCGACATCGGGATGGTGAACGAACGCGGATACGTCCATTTCCTCGGCCGCCGGAAAGAGATGCTCAAAGTCAACGGCATGCCGGTCTTTCCCGCAGAGATCGAGATGCTTCTGGGCCGCCATCCCGCGATTCTCGGTTCCGGTGTCATCGGTCGGGCAGATGACAAGAAGGGAGAAGTGCCCGTCGCCTTCATCCAGCTCGACCCGACCAAGGCCGATGGAATCGACGTCGAGATGCTGACGGTGTGGTGCCGAGATCAGATGGCAGCCTTCAAGGTGCCCGAGATCAGATTGGTTGATGCCCTGCCGATGACGACGACCGGAAAGGTCAAGAAGGATGAACTGGCCGCACTGATTTAACAACAAGCCAGAACAAGAACAGCGCGGCACCACCGGAACTCGGCTTTGCCGGAAACGAAACGGCGGACACGAACGCCAAGGGAGGAGAGACCAAATGATGTTCTTCAAGAAGGAAATGACAGCGGCGCTGGCCGTATTGGCACTGAGCGCCACGGCGGTACAGGCCGAGACCCTGCGACATGCGATCGGCGTGGCGGCTGTCAGCGGACTGACCGACGGCACGCAAGCTTGGGCCGACTACATCAAGGAACAGACCAACGGCGAGGTGGAGGTCAAGATCTACGCAGGCTCCCTCCTGAACTTCACCGAAACCTTCACCGGGCTGCGCGATGGTATCGCGGATAGCGGCTTTGTCGTGCCCGCCTATCACCGGGCCGAGCTTCCCTATGCCAACCTTCTGAGCGATATGGGCACGGCAGGCGTCGATCCGGTTGCCATGGCCGGCGCGGCGAACGAATTCACCTTCACCTGCGCGCCCTGCCTCGCAGAGTTCAAGGCGAACGGTCAGATCTTCCTCGGAACGACCGTTACCGGCCCCTACTACATGTACAATCAGGAGCCGATCAAAGCGCTGGCTGATTTCCAGGGTGCCAAGCTGCGCGCCTTCGGTCCGTTTGCACGCTGGGCCGATGCGATGGGGGCCTCGGCCGTCAGCATGGGTTCTGCCGACATTTACGAGGGCATGAGTCAGGGTCACATCGACGGCAACATCCACACGCTGGAAACACTCGATACGCTTTCCACCGGCGAGGTCGCGGATTACGCACTGAACCAGCCCATCGCGGTCTTCACCGGCAACACCATGTTCAACGTCAGCCAGATGACGTGGGCCGGCCTCAGCGATCAGACCAAGCGCGCGATGATCGACGGGGCGGCCTTGGGCCACGCCATCGCCACCGTGGACAGCGTCTTTCAGGCCACGAGCATCCTGAAGGACTCCGAGGCGCATGGTGTCGAACTCCTCGAACCGGATGCAGATGTAAAGGCGAAATCCGAGGCGTTCCGGACAAGCGACATGGAAACCGTCGTGAACCTCAATCGCGACACCTACGGCATTTCTGATGCGGAGGAACAGGTCGCGCACTTCAAAAAGCTTGTCACCAAATGGGAAGAGTTGGTGAAGACCATCGACACAAGCGATCCGAAATCGGTCGGCGATCTCTACCTTCGCGAGATCTTTTCGAAAGTTGATCCCGCCTCGCTAAGCTGAACCGAACAAACAATGCCCCGGAGCCATCCGGGGCGTTGCCCCCCCACCCATCCCAAAAGGGAGGCGCGCCGTTGTTGAAGCTGATCCATCTGAACAATGCACTGTCACGCTATACCGCGCTACTCGCGTCATTGGCGGTGATCGCGATGATGTTGCTGGTCGCGCTGGATGCCTTCCTGCGCCAGTCGTTCGGTTTTCGTGTCCCCTTCGTTTCCGTCACGGTCGCAAATTACTTCATGGTGATGATTGCCTTTCTGCCCCTCGCGTTAGCTGAGACCGAGGATCGCCACATCTCAATCGACCTGCTTTTCAGTCACCTGAGAGCCGGGATCAAACGGTGGATTGCATTGGTCTTGCACGTACTTTGCGCCCTGACCTGCGCCGGTCTCACTTGGACGACATGGGACGAGGCCATGCGCCGTTTCTCCAGCGGCTCCGTTGCCGTGGAAGACGGAGCATCTATGGCGATCTGGCCGGGATACTTCATTTTGCCGCTCGGGTTTTTCCTGCTTACGCTCACCTACCTTCTACGC
Source organism: Aquicoccus sp. SU-CL01552 (assembly GCF_040365005.1). NCBI lineage: Bacteria > Pseudomonadati > Pseudomonadota > Alphaproteobacteria > Rhodobacterales > Paracoccaceae > Aquicoccus > Aquicoccus sp. SU-CL01552. The sequence continues at coordinate 165,406 of NZ_BAABWV010000007.1, forward strand.
GTCGCGCTGGGGCTGGTCGGTGCAGCCGAGGCACAGCAACCCCTGATCGGCGAAGCTGACGTTGCAGCCGCAGAGGTGAACCAATGAGTCCGGAAATCATCGGCTTGATTGGCCTGGGCGTGCTGGCACTTCTGCTGCTACTGCGGATGCCGGTCGGCATGTCGCTGATCCTGGTCAGCTTTTCGGGTATCTACATCCTGCTCGGCCCGCGCCCGGCATGGGGTATCCTGACAAACGTGCCCTACCAATTTGCCGCAAAGTGGACACTGTCTTCGGTGCCGATGTTCCTGCTCATGGGATATGTCTGCTATCACGGCGGCATGACGCGCGCCCTTTTCGCGGCGGCGCGATCCTGGCTTGGCGCCTTGCCCGGCGGACTGGCCATCGCGTCGGTTTTCGGCGCGGGCGGGTTCGCGGCCGTCACCGGATCGTCGGTGGCTTGCGCGGCGGCCATGGGCCGTATCGCGGTGCCTGAGATGACTCGGGCGGGCTATGACCCGGGACTTGCCACCGGATCCATCGCGGCAGCGGGCACATTGGGTGCGCTCATCCCGCCCTCGATCTTGCTGATCCTGTTCGGCATCTTCGCGCAGGTCCCGATCGGCCAGCTGTTCCTTGGTGGTATCGGTGCCGGCGTGCTGACTGCGGTTGCCTATGCTGTGATGATCTACATCCGTGTGCGTCTCGACCCTGCCCTTGCCCCGACGCGCGAGGACTCCGCCAGTTGGACCGAGCGCCTTGCCCACCTGAAAGGCATCTGGCCGGTGATCACTCTCTTCATCGTGGTCATCGGCGGTATGTTCGCAGGTCTCTTCACCGCGACCGAGGCCGGTGCCATTGGGGCGCTCTCGGCCTGTATCATCGCCTGGATGACAGGCGGATTGACCAAGGCGACTTTGCGACAATCGGTGAACGAAACGATCGTGACGACCGCAGCGCTTTTCCTGATCGCCATCGGCGCCAACCTGCTGACCCGTTTCCTCGCGCTTTCGGGCTCGGGCGAGTTGATCACTGAGACGATTCTTGCCTTCGGCGCCTCGAACCTCACGCTTATTCTGGGGATCGCACTGGTCTACATCATTCTCGGCATGTTCCTGGACCCGATCGGCGCCATGCTGCTGACGCTTCCTGTCCTGCTCCCGGTCGTGGGTGAAGCGGGCATTCCTCTTTTGTGGTTCGGCGTCTTCGTGGCGAAGTTCCTTGAAATCGGCATGATCACCCCGCCCGTCGGCCTGAACGTCTTCGTGATCAAGGGCGTGGTCGAACGGTCCATCTCGCTCGGTGTGATTTTCCGTGGCGTGATCTGGTTCCTGATTGCCGATGCTGTCGTCGTGGCGATCATGGTGGCGTTTCCGCAAGTGATCCTCTGGCTGCCAAGTTTGAACTGAACGACCTAAGCCGGAGACGCCTGCATCGGGCGAAAGGCCCTTTGCTCGCGTGTGTCGGCCCCTGCCGCCGAGCATGAGATGGGAGTGGCGGGCTCTGCCGGCGCGACCGGCTCAAAGGCTGACCTTTCGACCGAGATTTGTTCTTCAGAGACCCCGCGTAACCGCCCGATTGGCCGTGCAGTTGAGTTCGTTCGTCAATTCTCTGGTGCCGTTAGGCTACACCCAGTGCGTACTGCGGCCATCTTGAAACACAGGGTTTCACTATACTCGCGGTGTATTGCGTGAACTCGGTGGCGGAACACGGTTTGGCGTCGCTTTTCTATCATGATCGAGCTGAACTATGGGTTGGTCGTCGGAGGTTACACTGTCTCGCCCAGAAAGCGCCTTTTCCAGATAAAGGACGATCGGGACGTTGGTCGGACAGTCGGGGCTGCGCGCCACGATGCTTACCATGATCCTGTGGGTGCGCTTCAACGCGGAAAAAAACGCGATGAAGGGCCGCTTGGCGGGAAGTGATATTGAATGACACCCCACAGCTGCGGGACGTGAGGGCCAAGAGTGCTGCGACGATGGTCAGGTCGGCGAAACGAACTTCGGGTTTGTGGGGCTGCCGTCCGGGGAAAAGCGCAAACATCCGCCGTACACGCCCGTCTCATGACCAGACGATGCGGTCTCCATCCAGATTCGCCTGGCCGTTTGTACAGCAAGACCCACAAGGGCACGGCGCTGGGCAGCGAAATGACCAATGAATTGGGGATTTTATTGAATACTTGACTTTGGTGCCCAGGAGAGGACTCGAACCTCCACGTCCATACGGACACTAGCACCTGAAGCTAGCGCGTCTACCAATTCCGCCACCTGGGCAGGTGTCGTGAGGCGGGTCTCTAAGCCCCTTCTCGGGGGGTGTCAAACGGATTTTTCGGATTGATGAAAAGAATTTCGCATTCCCTGTTTTCAATCCGGCCCGGTCCGGGTTCGGGCGCGTTTCCGGGGCCGGTGACGGCAACGGTCACGGGGCGCGACGAATTCCGCCTTGTTCACGACCGGCGGGGGCGGTAGATCGGGAGCGTACCGATGAACGGGAGCGTTGCCATGTCGAAATTGGTCACCATCTACGGCGGATCAGGCTTTGTCGGCCGCTACATCACGCGCCGCCTGGCTGCGGCCGGCTGGCGCATCCGTGTCGCCGTGCGTCGCCCGAACGAAGCCCTCTTCGTGAAGCCCTATGGCGCGGTCGGCCAGGTCGAGCCGGTGTTCTGCAACATCCGCGACGATGACTCGGTCGCTGCCGTGATGCAGGGCGCGGACGCGGTGGTGAACTGCGTCGGCATCCTCGCCGAATCGGGACGCAACAGCTTTGACGCCGTGCAGGTCGAGGGCGCCGCGCGCATCGCCCGCATCGCCGCCGGGCAGGGGGTGGCGCAGATGGTGCATCTCTCGGCCATCGGGGCCGATGCCCAGTCCAACAGCGCCTATGCCCGCACCAAGGCAGAGGGCGAGGCCGCGGTTCTTGAGCATATGCCGGGGGCGGTGATCCTGCGCCCGTCGATCATCTTCGGACCCGAGGACCAGTTCTTCAACCGCTTTGCCGCGATGACCCGGATGGGGCCGTTCCTGCCGATCGCCGCGGCGGCGACCCGGTTCCAGCCGGTCTACGTCGACGATGTCGCCCTTGCCGCCGAGACCGCGCTTGACGGGGCCGTTGCGCCCGGCGTTTACGAATTGGGCGGGCCGCGCGTGGCCAGCTTCCGCGAGTTGATGCAGACCATGCTGGAGGTGATCCAGCGTCGCCGCATCGTGATCGGCCTGCCGTTCTGGATCGCGCGGATCATGGCGGGTGTTCTTGATATGGCGCAGTTCGTCAGCTTCGGCCTGTTGGCCAACAAGATCCTGACCCGCGATCAGCTGCGCAACCTGGCGCAGGACAATGTCGTGGGGTCGGACGCGCGTGGATTGGATGCGCTGGGCATCACGCCGACCGCGATGGAGGCGGTTCTGCCGGAGTACCTGTGGAAGTTCCGTCCTGCTGGTCAGTATTCCGAGCTGATGCAGTCGAACCGCAAACTGCGTCCGTAGCCGGCCCGGCCCTGACGGCCCTAGGAATAGGCGATGACCAGCAGGCCGACGCCCAGGATCACCCGGTAGACCACGTAGGGCGTAAAGCTGACGCTGCGCAGCAGCCGCATCATCAGGCTGAGCGCCAGCAGCGCCGCGACAAAGGCAAACAGCGCCGCCAGCGCACCATCGCGAAAGGCGGCGCTGTCAGCGTTGGCGGCCACCTCGGCGCCCAGCAGCACGCCAGAGGCGATGATCGTCGGGATCGACATCAGCATCGACAGCCGGGCCGCTTCGCCACGAGCGTAACCCATCTTTCGCGCGCCGGTGATGGTGATACCAGACCGGGAGGTGCCGGGAATCAGCGACAACACCTGCCACAGCCCCATGATCAGCGCGTCCCTTGGCCCCCAGTCCGCTGCGCTCTTGATATCGGCGCCGTGCCGGTCCGCCCAGAACAGCACCAGGCCAAAGATCAGCATGGTCCAGCCGATCACCGCCATCGAACGCATTGCGACATCCAGGTGGGTCAGGTGCAGGACCCCGCCGGCCAGCACCACCGGCACGGTGGCAATGGCTAGCCCCAACGCCAGACGCGCGCCGGGGGTATCCGCCCGACCGCGGCACAGCACCGGCACCCCGGCAAGCGCCTGCTTCACGTCGCGCCAGAAATAGACGATGACCGCGCCAAGGGTGCCCAGGTGCACCGCGACGTCGATCACCTGGCCCTGGTCCTGCATCCCGGTCAGCTGGGGGAAGAGAATCAGGTGACCCGATGAGGAAATCGGCAGAAACTCGGTAATGCCCTGGATCACGGCGATGAGAAACAACTGCAGGATGGGCATGGCGCGGTGAGTCCCGGCAAAAAGAAGATGTTACGGAGGTTGTATAAGTATCCAAGTGAGATTGGAAAGCGCCCAATTAGGTCCGGTTCGTGACCCAAAATTAGGGGTAAAATTACACATCTGGCCCTTTGGGGCGGCAAAAAAGTGAAAATAGGTCACACGTACTGACTTTTAATCGCCGGCGGCTTCTCATAAACAGGCGCAGCCAAGCAATCATGGAGTCCGAGCCGTGGCCAAACAACCGATGCTGAAATTCGTCCAGATCGAACGGGACATGCCGGAAAAGCGCAACCCCGAGGCGCGCCGCACCGATTATCACGAGATCTACGCCGAATTCGCGGACGCCAAGGCCAAGGAACAGGCCAGCCGGTGCAGCCAGTGCGGCGTGCCCTATTGCCAGTCGCATTGCCCGCTGCACAACAACATCCCCGACTGGCTGCGCCTGACCGCCGAGGGGCGCCTGCGCGAGGCCTATGATATCAGTCAGGCGACCAACACCTTTCCCGAAATCTGCGGCCGCATCTGCCCGCAGGACCGCCTGTGCGAAGGCAACTGCGTCATCGAACAGTCGGGCCACGGCACCGTGACCATCGGCGCTGTGGAAAAGTACATCACCGACAGCGCCTGGGAAAACGGGTGGGTCCAGCCGATCGAACCGGCGCAGGAGCGGACCGAAAGCGTCGGCATCGTCGGCGCCGGTCCCGGCGGGCTGGCCGCCGCCGACATGCTGCGCCGGGCGGGCGTTCAGGTGACGGTCTATGACCGCTACGACCGTGCGGGCGGGTTGCTCACCTATGGCATTCCCGGCTTCAAGCTGGAAAAGGACATCGTGCTGCGCCGCAACCAGCAGTTGGAGCAAAGCGGCGTGAACTTCGTGCTGAACTGCAATGTCGGCGTGGACATCACCTTTGACGAAATCCGGGCCAAGCATGACGCGGTGATCATCGCCACCGGCGTGTACAAGTCGCGGGTGCTGGAATTGCCCGGCGTCGGGTCCGAGGGCGTGGTGCGGGCGATCGACTTCCTGACCGCCTCCAACCGCAAGAGCTTTGGTGACGCGGTCGAGGCCTATGACAACGGAGCGCTCAGCGCCGAGGGCAAGCGCGTGGTGGTGATCGGCGGTGGCGACACCGCGATGGACTGCGTGCGCACCTCGATCCGCGAGGGCGCCACATCGGTCAAATGCCTGTACCGCCGCGACCGGGCCAACATGCCCGGCTCCCAGCGCGAGGTTCAGAACGCCGAGGAAGAGGGCGTCGTGTTCGACTGGCTGCGCGCGCCCAAGGGCTTCACCGAGGACGGCGGCCGGGTGTCCGGCGTGATGGTGCAAAAGATGCGCCTCGGCGCACCGGACGTCACCGGGCGGCAGTCGCCCGAGCTGATCGAGGGGGCCGATTACGTCGAAGAGGCGGATCTCGTGATCACCGCGTTGGGCTTCGAGCCCGAGAATCTGCCCAAGCTCTGGGATGCGGACGGGCTGGAGGTGACCCGCTGGGGCACCGTCAAGGCCGAGTTCACCACCGGCGCGACGGTGCTGGACGGCGTCTATGCGGTGGGCGACATCGTGCGCGGCGCCAGCCTCGTGGTCTGGGCAATCCGTGACGGGCGCGATTGCGCGCAGGCGATCCTGGAGCGGTTCGCGGTTCCGGCGGCGGTTGCGGCCGAATAGCGAACGGCATGGCCTTCGGGGGCGTCCAGGCGCCCCCGACGCGCCGCTGCAAAGCGATCCATAAGTCAACCGAAGAGACCCGAGCGGGAGAAGCCAGGGATGACAGAGCAGACGGGACAATGCATGTGTGGCGCGGTCACCATCACCGCCGCGCTGTCGGACGACCAGATGACGGCCTGCAACTGCGACATGTGCCGCCGCTGGTCAAGCTCGGCCTTCCTGTCGGTGCAGGTCGACCAGGACAGCATCGTGATCGACGGTCCGGTCCGGCGATTCCAGTCCTCGGAATGGGCCGAGCGCGGGTTCTGCGACACCTGCGGCTCCAACCTGTGGTATCGCATAACCGCCGAGGGGCCGGGCCAGGGCCAGTACAATTTTGCCGCCGGATTGTTCGATACCGGCGAGAAGAAGATCGGGCGCGAGTTTTTCGTGGACACCAAGCCGCAAGGCTACGGCTTTGCCGGGGACCACAGCCGCCTGACCCAAGCAGAGACATACGCGCTGTTCGCGCCGAATGAAGAAGGAGAGACCCAATGACCAAGTATGATGCCGATTGGGTGGCGCAGGAAACCGCGAAGCGGGCCTGGATGGCCGAGAACGGCATGTATGCCGAGTCCGAAGAGCATGCCTCCTGCGGGGTGGGCCTTGTGGTGTCGATCGACGGCAAGAAAAGCCGCAAGGTGGTCGCCGCCGGGATCGACGCGCTCAAGGCGGTCTGGCACCGGGGCGCGGTGGACGCCGATGGTAAGACCGGCGACGGCGCGGGTATTCACGTTCAGATCCCGGTCCCGTTCTTCTATGACCAGATCAAGCGCACCGGGCACGAACCGCGCAAGGACGAGCTGATGGCGCTGGGCCAGGTGTTCCTGCCGCGTACCGATTTCGGCGCGCAGGAGATGTGCCGGACCATCGTCGAGACCGAGGTCCTGCGCAAAGGCTACTACATCTATGGCTGGCGTCACGTGCCGGTCAACATCGACTGCCTGGGTGACAAGGCCAACGCGACCCGGCCCGAGATCGAACAGATCATCATCTCGAACTCCAAGGGCGTCGACGAAGAGCGGTTCGAGCGTGAGCTTTACGTGATCCGCCGCCGGATCGAAAAGGCCGCCGCTGCGGCCGGAATCGGCGGGCTCTATATCGCGTCGCTGTCCTGCCGGTCGGTGATCTACAAGGGCATGATGCTGGCCGAGCAGGTCGCCGAGTTCTATCCCGACCTCAAGGACGAGCGGTTCGAAAGCGCCTTCGCGATCTATCACCAGCGCTATTCGACCAACACCTTTCCGCAGTGGTGGCTGGCCCAGCCGTTCCGCATGCTCGCCCACAACGGCGAGATCAATACGCTGAAGGGCAACGTCAACTGGATGAAAAGCCACGAGATCCGCATGGCCAGCGCGACCTTTGGCGAGATGGCCGAGGATATCAAGCCGATCATCCCCGGCGGCAGCTCGGATTCCGCCGCGCTGGACGCCGTGTTCGAGGTTCTGGTGCGCGCCGGGCGCAAGGCGCCGATGGCGAAAACCATGCTGGTACCCGAAAGCTGGTCGCAACAGGCGGTGGAACTGCCCAAGGCCTGGCGCGACATGTATTCCTACTGCAACTCGGTGATGGAGCCCTGGGACGGGCCGGCGGCGCTGGCGATGACCGACGGCCGCTGGGTCTGCGGCGGGCTGGACCGCAACGGGCTGCGCCCGATGCGCTACGTGGTGACCGGCGACAACCTGCTGATCGCGGGCTCCGAGGCCGGCATGGTCCCCGCCGACGAGGCCACCGTGCGCGAAAAGGGCGCGCTGGGGCCGGGCCAGATGATCGCGGTCGACATGGCCGAGGGCAAGCTGTTCCACGACACCGAACTCAAGGACAAGCTGGCCGCCGCCCAGCCCTTTGGCGAATGGGTCAGCAAGATCAACGATCTCGACGAGGAACTGTCTAAGGTCGGTGAAAAGCCCCTGTTCACCGGCGACGATCTGCGCGCGCGGCAGGTGGCCGCCGGCTATACCATCGAGGAGCTGGAACAGATCCTGGCCCCGATGGCCGAAGACGGAAAAGAGGCGATCGCCTCAATGGGCGATGACACCCCCAGCGCGGTTCTGTCGAAACAGTACCGCCCGCTCAGCCATTTCTTCCGCCAGAACTTCAGCCAGGTCACCAACCCGCCGATCGACAGCTTGCGCGAATACCGGGTGATGAGCCTCAAGACCCGCTTCGGCAACCTCAAGAACGTGCTCGACGAGGACAGCAGCCAGACCGAGATTATCGTGCTGGAAAGCCCCTTTGTCGGCAACGGTCAGTGGGAGGAACTGGTCAAGCATTTCAACGCCGACCTGGTCGAGATCGACTGTACATTTGCCCCCGGCGAAGGCGCGCTGCGCGAAGGGCTGAAGCGGATCCGCGCCGAGGCCGAGGACGCGGTGCGCTCGGGTGCGGGGCACCTGGTGCTGACCGATCATCGCTCGGGGCCCGACAAGGTCGCGATGCCCATGATCCTGGCCACCAGCGCGGTGCACAGCCACCTGACGCGCAAGGGGCTGCGGACCTTCTGCTCGCTCGGCGTGCGCTCGGCCGAGTGCATCGACCCGCATTACTTCGCCGTGCTGATCGGCTGCGGCGCGACGGTCGTGAACCCCTACCTGGCCGAGGACTCCATCGCCGACCGGATCGAGCGCGGGCTGCTGGACGGCACCCTGACCGAGAACGTGGCGCGCTATCGCACGGCCGTCGACCAGGGCATGCTCAAGATCATGTCCAAGATGGGGATCAGCGTCATCTCGTCCTATCGGGGCGGGCTGAACTTCGAGGCGGTGGGCCTGTCGCGGGCCATGTGCGCCGAGTTCTTCCCCGGCATGACCAGCCGCATCTCCGGCATCGGGGTCAGCGGCATCCAGCGCAAGGCCGAGGCGATCCATGACCGCGGCTGGTCCGGCGGCGCCCAGGTTCTGCCCATCGGCGGCTTCTACAAGTCGCGCAAATCGGGCGAAACCCACGCCTGGGACGCGCAGGGCATGCACATGTTGCAGATGGCCTGCAACCGCGCCTCTTACGAGCTGTGGAAGCAATACTCGGCCAAGATGCAGAGCAACCCGCCGATCCACCTGCGCGACCTGCTGGACGTCAAGCCGCTGGGCAAGCCGGTCCCGCTGGAAGAGGTCGAGAGCATCACCGCGATCCGCAAGCGGTTCGTCACCCCGGGCATGAGCCTGGGCGCGCTGAGCCCCGAGGCGCACAAGACGCTGAACGTGGCGATGAACCGCATCGGTGCCAAGTCGGACAGTGGCGAGGGCGGCGAGGATCCGGCGCATTTCGTGCCCGAACCCAATGGCGACAACCCCAGCGCCAAGATCAAGCAGGTGGCAAGCGGCCGCTTCGGCGTCACCGCCGAGTACCTCAACCACTGCGAAGAGCTCGAGATCAAGGTTGCGCAGGGCGCCAAGCCCGGCGAGGGCGGCCAGCTGCCCGGCATGAAGGTCACCGAGCTGATCGCCCGGCTGCGCCATTCGACCAAGGGGGTGACGCTGATTTCGCCGCCGCCGCACCACGACATCTATTCGATCGAGGACCTGGCGCAGCTGATCTATGACCTGAAACAGATCAACCCGCGCGCCAAGGTGACGGTCAAGCTGGTGGCCAGCTCGGGCGTGGGCACCATCGCCGCCGGCGTGGCCAAGGCCAAGGCCGACGTGATCCTGATCTCGGGGCACAACGGCGGCACCGGGGCCAGCCCGGCGACCAGTATCAAATATGCCGGTCTGCCGTGGGAAATGGGCCTGACCGAGGCGCACCAGGTGCTGGCGATGAACCACCTGCGCGACCGGGTGACCCTGCGCACCGACGGCGGGCTGCGCACCGGGCGCGACATCGTCATGGCGGCGATGATGGGCGCCGAAGAGTTCGGCATCGGCACCGCCGCGCTGATCTCGATGGGTTGCATCATGGTGCGCCAGTGCCAGTCGAACACCTGCCCGGTGGGCGTCTGTACCCAGGACCCGAAACTGCGCGACATGTTCACCGGCAGCGCCGACAAGGTGGTCAACCTGATCACCTTCTACGCCCAGGAAGTGCGCGAGATTCTCGCCTCGCTCGGGGCGCGGTCGCTGTCGGACGTGATCGGGCGGGCCGATCTGCTGACCCAGGTCAGCCGCGGTTCGGCGCACCTTGACGATCTCGACCTCAACCCGCTGCTGATCACCGTCGATGGCGCGCATGAGATCGTCTATGACCGCGACAAGCCGCGCAACGTGGTGCCCGACACGCTGGACGCCGAGATCGTCCGCGATGCGGCGCGGTTCCTCAAGGACGGCGAAAAGATGCAGCTCTCCTACGCGGTGCAGAACACGCACCGCACGGTGGGCACCCGCACCTCGAGCCTGATCGTGCAGAACTTCGGCATGCGCAACGCGTTCCAGCCCGACCACCTGCACGTGAAACTGCAAGGCTCGGCCGGGCAATCGCTCGGTGCCTTCGCGGCGCCGGGGCTGAAGCTTGAGGTCTCGGGCGATGCCAACGACTATGTCGGCAAGGGGTTGTCGGGCGGCACCATCGTGGTGCGCCCGCCGCAGATCAGCCCGCTGGTGGCCGACGAGAACACCATCATCGGCAACACCGTGCTCTATGGTGCGACGGCGGGCTATCTCTTCGCCGCCGGCCGGGCCGGTGAACGCTTTGCGGTGCGTAACTCCGGCGCCCATGTGGTGGTCGAGGGCTGCGGCTCCAACGGTTGCGAATACATGACCGGCGGCGTGGCGGTGATCCTGGGCTCCATCGGGGCCAACTTCGGCGCCGGGATGACCGGCGGCATGGCCTATCTCTATGACCCCGAGGGCAAGGCAGAGACCCTGATGAATCCGGAAACGCTGGTGACCTGCCCGGTGACCATGGATCACTGGGAGGGCGAGCTGAAGGGGTTGATCGAGCGGCACCTGGCCGAGACCGGTAGCCGCAAGGCCGCCGACATCCTGCAGCACTGGGACCTGGAAAAAGGCCACTTCCTCCAGGTTTGCCCGAAAGAGATGCTGGCGCATCTTCCGGCCCCGCTGAGCCACGAGGACCAGGCGGTGCCGGCGGAGTAACCGCACAGGCACAACAGCACGTGAAAGGCCCTGCCGGTTCGGCGGGGCCTTTTTTCATCGCGACCCGGTGTCCGAGTCGCCTTCGGTCGATTGCCCCTCTTTCGCGTTTTCGCGCCGCCCCCTATAGCTGGGGCATGGCCCGGAAAACCAAGACATCCAGATCCGCATCGAAACCCGCGCGAAACCGGCTGCTCGACCCTGTCGTCGCGTTGCTGTTCTGGATTCGCCGCTGGATGCTGCGCCTGATACTTGTCCCCTTGGCGCTGGTGATCGCACTGGTCCTGCTGTTCTCGGTGGTGAACCCGCCGATCACCCACACCATGTGGGTGGAATACGGAAAATACGGCAAGCTCGACCGAAACTGGACCCCGTTCGAGGCGATGGCCCCGGTGGTGGTGCGGTCGGTCGTGGCCGCCGAGGATGCCAATTTCTGCCAACACTGGGGCTTCGACCTGGCCGCGATTCGCGCTGCCATCGACGCCGGGGCGACCCGTGGCGGATCGACGATCAGCCAGCAGGTGGTCAAGAACGTGTTCCTCTGGCAGGGGCGCAGCTGGACCCGCAAGGCGCTGGAAACCGCGATCACCCCGCTGGTCGAGGCGGTCTGGTCCAAGCGCCGCATCCTCGAGGTCTATCTCAATGTCGCCGAGGTGGGGGCCGGTGTCTTCGGGGTCGAAGCTGCCGCCCGCCGCAACTTCGACGTGGCGGCCCGGGACCTGACCGCGCGGCAGGCCGCCCTGATCGCCGCGACCCTGCCCGCCCCCCGGAGCCGCTCCGCCGCCAACCCCTCGGACCGGGTGCGGCGACGCGCCGCCGCGATCCAGGACGGGGCGGCCACCATCCGCGCAGATGGCCGCGCCGATTGTTTCGAGGATTGAAAATCGCCGCGCGGCAGGGCATTGGTGATGCTGTACCCCGCAACCAGACTCCCCGGATTCCGATGGCCCGACTGTATCACGTTCCGCTCTCCCCGTTCTGTCGCAAGGTGCGCCTGGCGCTGGCCGAGAAGCGGGTCGAGGTCCAGCTCGTCGAGGAACGCTACTGGGAGGCGAGCCCGGATTTCCTGCGCCGCAACCCGGCGGCCAAGGTGCCGGTGCTGCAGATCGACGGGCGCACCCTGGCCGAAAGCGCGGCGATCTGCGAATACCTCGACGAAACCCGCACCGATCCGCCGCTGATGCCCCGCGACCCGGCCCAGCGGGTCGAGGTGCGCCGGCTGGTGGGCTGGTTCGACGACAAGTTCCACGACGAGGTGACCTCGAAACTGCTCTACGAGCGGGTCAACAAGAAGGTCACCGGCCAGGGCTATCCGGACAGCGGCAACGTCAAGGCCGGCTCAAAGGCGATCAAGTACCACCTGGATTACATGCACTGGCTGCTGGACCGCCGCCGCTGGCTGGCCGGCGACGCGATGACCCTGGCCGATTTCGCCGCCGCCGCGCATCTCAGCTCGCTCGATTACATTTCCGACGTGGACTGGAACCGCTCCGCCGTGGTCAAGGACTGGTACGCCAAGATCAAGTCGCGCCCGGCCTTCCGCTCGATCCTGGCCGACCAGGTCCCGGGGTTCCGCCCGCCGGCGCATTACACCGACCTGGATTTCTGACCTCCATCCTCTCAGCGGGTCCGATGATCCGCGATTAACCTGGCGTTTACCGGGAATGGCACGAGGCTCCACCTCGCGGGACAGGCGGGCGCGCCGGGAAACCACCGGAAACGGCCTTTCGACCGGAGCGTTTTCGGTTCCTCTTCTTCTCTTTGCCAAATACTCCCGCCGGAGGCACGCCGCGAAGCGGCGTTCACCGCGATTCACCCCCAGATCACATCCCCCAGGAATATGTACCCTGCGCCATAGATCGTCTTGATCAGTCGGGGATTCTTGGGGTTCTCGCGCAGCTTGGTGCGCAGGCGCGAGACCCGGACATCCATCGCCCGGTCAAAGCTTTCCCCGGCCGCCCCGCCCAGCGCGTCCTGCATCTGGGTCCGGCTGATCAGCCGCTTGGGGCTGTCCAGGAACAGCCGCAGCACCTCTCCCTCGGCATGGGAAAACGGGGTTTCGGCGCCGCTCTCGTCCTCCAGAACGTAGCGGTCGAAATGGGCGGTCCAGCCGTTGAAGCGCGCGGTCTGTCCCGATTGCGGCGCGGCGCGACCGGCGCGCAGGCGGGCGCGGATGCGCGCCACCACCTCGGCCGGGTCGAAGGGTTTGGTGATATAGTCGTCCGCGCCCAGTTCCAGCCCGGTCACCCGGTCCTGCACCTGCGCCCGGCCCGAGATGATGATCACCGTCGCGCCGCGCTCCAGCGCCAGCCGGTGCACCAGCGCCAGCCCGTCGGTATCGGGCAGCGACAGGTCGACCAGGCAGACATCCGGCGTGACCCGCTGCAGCGCTGCCTCGAATTCGCGCGCGCGACCGAAGCACTGGGTGCGGAATCCGGCTTCTTCCAGCGCCTCGGTCAGGATGGCGCGGATCTCCGGCTCGTCGTCCAGGATGGTGACCAGCGGCGCGCTCATGCGGCCTCCTCGCCACCGATCAGCGCCGAGAGCTGGGCGCGGGTGAACGGCTTGGTCAGCACCGGCGCCCGGACAAGGGCGGCGCGGTGCAGCGGATCGTTCTGCGGCAGCGAGGTCATCAGCACGATCGGCGGCCCGCCCGCCGCTACCCGATCCAGCAGGTCGAGTCCGGTCGCCTTGCCCTGCAGCCGGATGTCCGACAGCACCAGCCGGATATCCTCGACATCGGCCAGGAGCGCGCTGGCCTCGTCGACCGAGGCCGCCTCGATTACCGTGTGGCCGAGGTCGACCAGCATGTCGCGCACGGCGACGCGCAGATCGTCGCTGTCCTCGACCAGGAGCGCCAGCCCCCCCGCCATCGGTGGCGCCGCGCGATAGGGCAGCCGCAGGGTCACGCTGGCGCCGCTGGGGGTGTTGCGCAGCCGCAGGTCGCCGCCGGTGAGCTTGACCATGTCATAGACCATCGGCAGGCCCAGCCCCGACCCCTCGCCGCCCTTGGTGGTAAAGAACGGGTCCAGCGCCTGTTTCAGCGCCTCGGGCGAGAATCCGGGTCCGGTATCGGTGACCGCGATCTCGATCCAGATGTCGCCGACCGCATGGACCGAGACGGTGATCTGACCGGTGGCGCCACAGGCGTCGCGGGCGTTCAGGATCAGGTTCAGCAGCGCGTCCTGCAGCATGCCGGGATCCAGCATGATCGGCGCGTCGGGGGCATGGTCCAGCACGCTCAGCCCGACCCCCCGCGGCAGGCTGGGCGAGGCCAGGATCTTCAGGTCGTGCAGCAGCGCGTGCAGGTCGGTGGCGCGCGGCCGCAGGGTGCGCTTTCCGGTCATGTCGGCGATCCGGTCCAGCAGCCGCCCGCCGCGCCGCGCCGTGGCCTGGGTGGCGGCGACAAGTTCCCGCGCCTCCGGCCCGAGCGGCATCTTGGCCAGCTTGCCCTGCATCCCGAGGATGATGGTCAGCAGGTTCGAGAAATCATGCGCCAGCCCGCTGGTCATCTGCGCCGCGAGCGCGCGCCGCCGGGTCTGTTGCAGGGCCACCCGCGCCTGGGTTTCCTCGGTGATATCCATCGACATCAGATAGACCCCGCCCTGTCCGTCGGGGGTCAGGGCGACGCGGATTCGGCGCGAATCGTGGTCCTCGGTGAATTCGAACACCGGGCTTTGCCCGGCATAGGCGGCGTCGAGATGGGGCTTCACCTTGGCAAAGCTGCCGGGCCCCAGCACCTCCGACATATGCATGTCGACGATCTCGGACGGGCTGCCGGGCAGCACCACGCTCAGCCGTCGGTTGGAATAGGTATAGTAACCCTGCGCATCCACATGGGCGATATGGGCTGGCATCATCTCGGTGGTCAGGCGGGTGCGCGCCTCCATCGCGGTCAATTGCCGCTTGGCCTCTTCCAGCGCGGTGATCGTCGCTGCCAGTTCCCGGTTGGTGGCCGAGAGTTCCTCGGCATGGGCCAGCACCTGGTCCGAAAGCTCCTCGGAGCGGGCGCGCAGCAGTTCCTCGGATCGCTTGGCGCGGGTGATGTCGGTATAGACGGTCACCCACCCTCCCTGCGGCAGGGGCGAGCCCTCGACCGAGATCGTGCGCCCGTTGGCGCGGGTCCGCTCCATGTAATGCGGTTCAAAGGCACGGGCCTGCTCGACCTTCTGTGCAACATAGGCCTCCACGTCCGCGACATGGCCGTATTCGCCGGTCTCGGCAAGATAGCGGATGGTGTCGTCGAATCGGGCCCCCGGTGTCACCAGGCTGTCGGGCAGGTTGAACATTTCCTGGAACCGGCTGTTGGAGACCTCCAGCCGCAGGTCCCGGCCATAGATCGACAGCGCCTGCGCGATCAGGTTCAGCCCGGCGCTGGTCATTGCCCTGATCTGCTGGTCGGTTTCTGGCACTATGGGGTCCTCCGCGCTCATGGCTATCACCGCTCGGTCCGCGACGCAAAGGGGCGGCAAGGCCCCGTAACGCGGGTCGTTTCGATTTCCCGGCCATTGTAACAATTCGTAAGAATCTGGAAAACATCAGGAAAAAGTTGACGCAGAACTTTTGTCTGTCCCTTATTGGGGCGGAACCGTGAAAACGGTCGGGTCCGGTTGAACAAGCCGGAGTGGGAGGAGATGGAAATTGGTTCAGACGCAGTCTGGCGCCGAGGGGCTATTGTCCCTTCCGGCGCTGCTTCAACGCAATGCGACCCAGTTCGGGAATGCCCCTGCCTATCGGGAAAAGGAATTCGGGATCTGGCAGAGCTGGACCTGGGCCGAGACCGAAAAGGAAATCGAGGCGCTGGCGCTGGGGCTGATCAACCTGGGCGTCAACGAGGGCGACTTCATCGCCATCATCGGCCGCAACCGGCCGCATCTTTACTGGTCGATGGTCGCCGCCCAGTCGGTCGGCGCGATCCCGGTGCCGCTGTATCAGGACGCGGTGGCCGAGGAGATGGCCTATGTGCTGGGCCATTGCGGCGCCCGCTTCGTCATCGCCGGTGACCAGGAGCAGGTCGACAAGGTGATCGAGGTGCAGGATCAGCTGCATCAGTTCGAACACCTGATCTATCTCGATCCGCGCGGGCTGCGCAAATACGACCACTCCCACCTGCACGACTACCGCCACGTGCAGGACCAGGGCCGCGCCGCCCGGGACGAGTTCATCAACGAGCTGATCGCCCGGCGCCAAAAGCCGACCTATGACAGCACCTGCGTGATGCTCTACACCTCCGGCACCACCGGCAAGCCCAAGGGCGTGGTGCTCTCCAACCGCAACGTGATCGAAAGCGCCAGGAACTCGGCCGAGTTCGATCACCTGACCCGGGGCGAGGATATCCTGTCCTACCTGCCGATGGCCTGGGTCGGCGACTTCATCTTCTCGGTCGGTCAGGCCTATTGGTGCGGCTTCGCGGTGAACTGCCCCGAAAGCGCTGACACCATGATCACCGACCTGCGCGAGATCGGGCCAACCTATTACTTTGCGCCGCCCCGCGTGTTCGAGACGCAGCTGACCAACGTCATGATCCGCATGGAGGACGCCGGGCGGCTGAAAAAGGCGATGTTCCACACCTTCATGGAGCACGCCCGCAAGGTCGGGCCGCGGATCCTGGACGGCAAGCCGGTCGGTGTCTGGGACCGGCTGAAATACGCGCTCGGCAATGTCCTGGTCTACGGGCCGCTCAAGGATACGCTGGGCTTCTCCCGCATCCGGGTCGGCTATACCGCCGGCGAGGCGATCGGGCCGGAGATCTTCGATTTCTACCGCTCGCTCGGCATCAACCTCAAACAGCTCTACGGCCAGACCGAGGCGACGGTGTTCATCACCATCCAGCCCGATGGCGAGGTGCGCGCCGATACCGTCGGCGTGCCGGCCCCGGACGTGGAGATCCGCATCGCCGACAACGGCGAGATCTTCTACCGCAGCCCGGGCGTGTTCGTGGAATACTACAAGAACGCCGAGTCCACCGCCTCGACCAAGGACCCCGAAGGCTGGGTCGCCACCGGTGACGCCGGCTTCATCGAGGAAAGCAGCGGCCACCTGCGGATCATCGACCGCGCCAAGGACGTGGGCAAACTGGCCGACGGCGCGATGTTCGCGCCCAAGTATGTCGAGAACAAGCTCAAGTTCTATCCCGACATCCTTGAGGCGGTGCTGTTCGGCAATGACCGCGACCGCTGCGTCGCCTTCATCAACATCGACCTCACCGCTGTCGGCAACTGGGCCGAGCGCAACAACATCGCCTATGCCTCCTACCAGGAGCTGGCGGGCCATCCCAAGGTTCTGGGTGCCATCCAGGAGCATGTGTCGGAGGTCAACCGCTCGGTCGCCCAGGACGAGATGCTGTCGGGCTGCCAGGTGCATCGCTTTGTCGTGTTGCACAAGGAGCTGGACGCCGACGACGGCGAGATGACCCGCACCCGCAAGGTGCGCCGCCGCATCGTCGAAGAGAAATACGCCGACATCATCGAGGCGCTTTATGACGGGTCGGAAACCGTTTCGACCCGGACCGAGGTCACCTACGAGGACGGCCGCAAGGGCCATATCAGCGCCACGCTGCAACTCCGCGACGCCACCGTGCAGCCGGTCGCGCCGCACAAGGTGGCGGCGGAATGACGGGGCCGGGGCAGGGCGCCGCGGCCGGGAACCGCGCCGGCGGCAGCAATTGGACTAGAAAGAAGGATGGATCGCATGCTTGATCAGGCCGAGGGGTACACCACCGCGGATGGCCGCAAGATCGGCGGCGTGGTGATGGAAATGAAGAACATCACCCTGCGTTTCGGGGGCGTGGTGGCGATCAAGGACATCTCCTTCGATATCCGCGAGGGCGAGATCCGCGCCATCATCGGCCCCAACGGCGCCGGCAAATCCTCGATGCTCAACGTGATCTCGGGCTTCTACGTGCCCTCCGAGGGCGAGGTCTGGTTCCACGGCGCGAAACGGCCGCAGATGAAACCCTACGAGGTGGCGCGCCAAGGAATCGCGCGGACCTTTCAGAACATCGCCCTGTTCGAAGGGATGAGCGTGCTTGACAACGTGATGACCGGGCGGCTCACCCACATGAAGACCGGCGTGTTCTCGCAGGCCCTGTGGAAGGGACCGGCGGAGAAAGAGGAAACCGAGAACCGCGAGGTGGCGGAAAAGATCATCGACTTTCTCGAGATCCAGCATATCCGCAAGACGCCGGTGTCGCGGCTGCCCTACGGGCTGAAGAAACGCGTCGAACTGGCCCGCGCGCTGGCCGCCCAGCCCAAGCTCTTGCTGCTCGACGAGCCGATGGCCGGCATGAACGTCGAGGAGAAAGAGGACATGTCCCGCTTCATCCTCGACGTGAACGACGAGTTCGGCACCACCATCGCGCTGATCGAACACGACATGGGCGTCGTGATGGACCTCTCGGACCGGGTGGTGGTGATGGATTACGGCAAGAAGATCGGCGACGGCTCGCCCGACGAGGTGCGCAACAACCAGGACGTCATCGACGCCTACCTGGGGGTGGCCCATGACTGATCCGAGACAAACCCGCGCCGTGCCGGCATACAAAAAGGGAGGCGCAGATGCCTGATCAAGTGGTTTTCGCGCTGGAGGTCACCCTCAACGGCCTCATGGCCGGGGTGCTCTACGCGCTGGTGGCTCTGGGATTCGTGCTGATCTACAAGGCGTCCGGCATCTTCAACTATGCCCAGGGCGTGATGGCGTTGTTCGCGGCGATGACGCTGGTCGGGATCATGGAGGGGCAGGTGCCCTTCTCGCACCTGATCAACGCGGTGTTCGGCACCGAGCTGCACCATTTCGGCTGGCACCTGCCCGGACTGGCGGCGATCCTGCTGACCATGGCGGTGATGGTGCTGCTGGCCTGGTGCGTGCAGCAGTTCGTGATGCGCCACCTGGTCGGGCAGGAACCGATCATCCTGTTCATGGCGACCATCGGGCTGGCCTATTTCCTCGAAGGGGTCTCCGACCTGATGTGGGGGTCCGAGATCAAGAAACTCGACGTCGGCCTGCCGCAGGGCCTGAACGAGACGATCGACAGCGTCACCTACAACATCTTCGGCTACGGGTTCTTCATCGACAACCTCGACATCGTCGCGACCATCATCGCCGCGCTGCTGGTGATCGCGCTGGTCGCCTTCAGCCAGTATACCAAGGAGGGCCGCGCCATGCGCGCGGTGGCCGATGACCACCAGGCGGCGCTCTCGGTGGGGATCTCGCTGAACTTCATCTGGGTCATGGTCTGGTCGGTCGCGGGGTTCGTCGCGCTGGTCGCCGGCATCATGTGGGGCACCAAGTCGGGGGTGCAGTTCTCGCTGTCGCTGATCGCGCTCAAGGCGCTGCCGGTGCTGATGCTGGGCGGGTTCACCTCGATCCCGGGTGCCATCGTC
The DNA here is from genome assembly GCF_040365005.1 of Aquicoccus sp. SU-CL01552. Lineage (NCBI taxonomy): Bacteria > Pseudomonadati > Pseudomonadota > Alphaproteobacteria > Rhodobacterales > Paracoccaceae > Aquicoccus > Aquicoccus sp. SU-CL01552. The sequence continues at coordinate 184,807 of NZ_BAABWV010000007.1, forward strand.
GGCGGGCTGATCATCGGGGTGGGTGAAAAGCTGTTCGACTTCATGATCGGCCCGATGGTCGGCGGCGCCACCGAGAACTGGTTCGCCTACGTGCTGGCGCTGGTGTTCCTCGTGTTCCGGCCGCAGGGCCTGTTCGGCGAGAAGATCATCGAGAGGGTGTGAGCATGAAACAGCTGATTGCCATCATCAACGTGATCGCCTGGTCGGGCTTCTGGGCCTTTGGCTATATCGCCCTGACCTCCGACGACCTGTCGCAGCGCCAGTTGGTGATCGCCGCGATCCTGGCCTTTGCCGGCTTCCTCACCGGGGTGCTGGCCTATCTCAAGCTCTGCCGCGCCTCGGAAGAGAACGGCTTCGAGCCCAGAAAACAACTCGACGCCGCCACGCGCGAGCGGGCGCAATCCCAGGGGGGCCTCTGACGTGTTCTACCGTGAAGCAGGCGATTTCAAGACAACCTACCAGCAGGACAGCCAGACCTTTCCGATCCGGTTCGACCGCTATCGTTACTATGTCGTTCTGGCGGTGGCCTTCGGGGTCGTGCCGTTCCTGATCAATGATTACTGGGCCAACGCGATCCTGATCCCGTTCCTGATCTATGCCATCGCGGCGATCGGGCTGAATATCCTGACCGGCTATTGCGGCCAGGTCTCGCTGGGCACCGGCGGGTTCATGGCGGTCGGCGCCTATGCCTGTTACAAGCTGATGACCGCCTTTCCCGAGGTCAGCATGTTCATCCACGTGATCCTGGCCGGCGGAATCACCTCGGCGGTCGGCGTGTTGTTCGGCCTGCCGTCCCTGCGGATCAAGGGGTTCTACCTTGCGGTGGCGACGCTGGCGGCGCAGTTCTTCCTGGTCTGGCTGCTCAACCGTGTGCCGTGGTTCTACAACTACTCCGCCTCGGGCCAGATCTCGGCACCCGAGCGCGAGGTGTTCGGTATCCTCATCACCGGGGCCAACGCCCCCACCTGGGCGGTCTACCTGTTCTGCCTGATCTTCCTGACCCTGGCTGGGCTGCTGGCGCGCAACCTCACCCGCGGCACCGTCGGCCGCACCTGGATGGCGATCCGCGACATGGACATCGCCGCCGAGATCATCGGGGTGAACCCGCTGACCGCGAAACTGTCGGCCTTTGCCGTCAGCTCGTTCTTCGTTGGCATCTCGGGCGCGCTGTTCTTCTCGGTCTATCTCGGCGCGGTCGAGGTCGGCGAGGCCTTCGGCATCCAGAAATCCTTCCTGGTGCTGTTTATGGTCATCATCGGTGGGCTGGGCTCGATCTTCGGCTCCTTCGCCGGCGCGGCCTTCCTTGTGGTGTTGCCGGTGGCGCTGAAGCTGGTCGGCGTCGACGTGTTGGGCTGGGCGACGGATATCGTGGCGCATTTGCAGCTGGTCATCGTCGGCGCGCTGATCATCACCTTCCTGGTGCTGGAGCCGCATGGGCTGGCGCAGCTCTGGCGCGTCGCCAAGGAAAAACTCAGACTCTGGCCGTTCCCGTACTGACGGGGCCGACTACCGATGAGGGGGGGAGGAGCCCGCCTCGTGAAACGACACATCGGACGAAACCAAGGGAGGAATGACCCGATGAAGAAGACACTGACTGCACTGGCGCTTGGCGCCCTGATGACGGCGGGGCCGGCAATGGCCGAACTCGTGTTCCCGTCGCTCAGCTACCGGACCGGGCCCTATGCGGCGGGCGGGATCCCGTTCGCGGACGGCTATGCCGACTATTTCACCCTGCTGAACGAGCGGGATGGCGGCATCGGCGGCGAGATGGTGCGCGTCCCCGAATGCGAAACGGCGTACAACACCGAAAAAGGCGTGGAATGCTACGAATCGACCAAGGGCGAAGGCGCGCTGGTCTATCAACCCCTGTCCACCGGCATCACCTACCAGCTGATCCCCAAGGTGACCTCGGACCAGATCCCGATGCTGACCTCGGGTCTGGGCCGGACCTCGGCCAAGAACGGTGACGTGTTCCCCTGGGTGTTCAACTTCCCGGCCAACTACTGGGACGGCGCCTCGGTCGCGGTCAAGCACATCATCGAGCAGGAGGGCGGCGATGTCTCGGGCAAGAAGATCGCGCTGGTCTATCACAACTCCGCCTATGGCAAGGAGCCGATCCGCACGCTCGAGGAACTGTCCAAGAAACACGGCTATGAGCTGACCCTGCTGCCGGTCGATCACCCCGGCCAGGAACAGAAGAGTCAGTGGCTGCAGATCCGCCGCGAGCGTCCCGACTACGTGATCATGTACGGCTGGGGCGTGATGAACCAGGTCGCCGTGCAGGAGGCCGTCAACATCCGCTTCCCGATGGATCATTTCATCGGCATCTGGTGGTCGGGGTCGGAGAACGACGTGCTGCCCGCCGGCGAGGGCGCCGATGGCTACAAGGCACTGACCTTCCACAACCTCGGCGACGATTACCCGCTGTATGATGACCTGCGGAAATACGTCATTGACGCGGGCAAGGCGGCCGGTGCCGGCGATCAGGTCGGGTCGGTGATCTACAACCGCGGTCTCTATGCCGCGATGCTGGTGGCAGAAGCCGCGCGCACCGCGCAGGAAATCCACGGCACCTCCAAGATCACCGGGGCGATGATGCGCGACGGCATGGAAGCACTGAACATCACCGAGGAACGCATGGCCGAGATGGGCCTGCCGAACTTCGGTCCGGCCTTCCAGGTCTCGTGCAAGAACCACGGTGGCGATGGCTACGCGGCGATGGCCCAGTGGGATGCCAAAGCCAAGACATGGTCGCTGATCACCGACTATATCCAGGCCGACCAGGAGGTGGTCCAGCCGCTGATCGACGCGGACTCCGCTGCCTTTGCCGCGGAAAACAACATCGAGTCGCGCTGCGAATAAGGCGCGATGGTCCGGCGGCGGCACATGCCGTCGCCGGAGAATTCACACGCTATGCCGGAAAGACACCCCATGCTGGATGCTGCCAAGACCACCGACGTGCAGGCCGAGACCCTGCTGGAAGTCAACAATATCGAGGTGATCTACAACCACGTGATCCTCGTGCTCAAAGGGGTCAGTCTCAACGTGCCCAAGGGCGGCATCACCGCGCTTCTCGGGGGTAACGGCGCGGGCAAGACCACCACGCTCAAGGCGATCTCGGCGTTGTTGCAGTCGGAACGCGGCGAGGTGACCAAGGGTTCGGTCAAGTATCGCGGCGAGGCGGTGCACCATGCCGACCCCGCCGATGTGGTGCGCAAGGGCGTGATCCAGGTGATGGAGGGGCGCCACTGCTTCGAGCACCTCACCGTCGAGGAAAACCTGCTCACCGGTTATTACACCCGCAAGGGTGGCAAGGCCGAGATGATGGCCGACCTCGAAAAGGTCTATGCCTATTTCCCCCGCCTCAAGGAGCGCCGCCGCAGCCAGGCCGGCTATACCTCGGGCGGCGAACAACAGATGGTCGCGATCGGCCGCGCGATGATGGCCAAGCCCGAAACCATCCTGCTGGATGAACCCAGCATGGGGCTCGCGCCGCAGCTGGTCGAGGAGATCTTCGGCATCGTCAGGGATCTGAACGAACAGGAAGGGGTGACCTTCCTTCTGGCCGAGCAGAACACCAATGTCGCACTGCGTTTTGCCCATTACGGCTATATCCTCGAATCCGGCCGCGTTGTGATGGACGGCCCCGCCGCCGACCTGCGCGAGAACCAGGACGTCAAGGAATTCTATCTCGGCATGTCCGACGAGGGCCGCAAGAGCTTCCGCGACGTGCGCTCCTATCGCCGCCGCAAACGGTGGCTGAGCTGACGACGGGCGCCCCGCGCACCGACCAATTTTGACAACGGCCGGTCGATCCGGCGCGCCACCCGCGTCGCGGGACACAGGGCAGGGGGCTTCCCCGGCCAAGGGGGCAGTGGCCCAAGGACAAGGACGAGGCTTAACGATGACCGCTCATTTCGACGACCTGGAGACCCGCTCTGCCGATGCCCGCGTCGCGGGCCAGTTGCAGGCGCTGAATGCCAACCTGGCGCGCAACGGGCTGGACCCGCTGGACGATCTGTCAGGCCTCACCGCGCTCCCCGTCCTGCGCAAGTCCGAACTGAGCGAACGGCAGAAGGCCGCGCCGCCCTTCGGCGGGCTGCCGGTGGCGAACGTGGCCCATATCTTCCAGTCGCCCGGGCCGATCTATGAACCCGGCGGAACCAGCCACGACTGGTGGCGCATGGGCCGTTTCCTCTGTGCCGCCGGAATCGGCAGGGGCGACATCGTCCAGAACTGTTTCGGCTATCACCTCACGCCCGCCGGCATGATCTTTGAAAACGGTGCCCGCGCCGTCGGCGCCGCCGTGGTCCCCGCCGGAACCGGCCAGACCGAGCTTCAGGCCCGCGCCGCCCATGACATCGGCGTCACCGCCTATGCGGGCACGCCCGATTACCTCAAGATCATCCTCGACAAGGCCGAGGCGATGGGGCTGGCGCTGAAGATCACCAAGGCGGCGGTGGGCGGCGGTGCCCTGTTCCCCTCGCTGCGCCAGGAATACGCCGATCGCGGCATTTCCTGCCTGCAAAGCTATGCCACCGCCGACCTGGGCAACATCGCCTATGAAACCGCGGCGATGGAGGGGATGATCGTCGACGAGCACGTCATCGTCGAGATCGTCACCCCCGGCACCGGCACGCCGGTGGCCCCCGGCGAGGTCGGCGAGGTGGTGGTCACCACCCTCAACCCCGATTACCCGCTGGTACGATTTGCTACCGGCGATCTCTCCGCCGTGCTGCCGGGGCTCTCGCCCTGTGGCCGCACCAACATGCGGATCAAGGGCTGGATGGGCCGCGCCGACCAGACCACCAAGATCAAGGGCATGTTCGTGCGCCCCGAACAGGTGGCCGCGCTGGTCGACAAGCACGACGAGATCGTCAAGGCCCGCGTCATCGCCACCCGCGACGGCGAGATGGACGCCATGACCGTGCAGATCGAGGCGACAGGCGGCGACGCCGGCGCCTATGCCTCCAGCGTCGCGGATCTGCTCAAGCTCAAGGGCAAGATCGAGGTCGTCGCCCCCGGCGCCCTGCCCAAGGACGGGCTGGTGATCGAGGACCAGCGCAAATACGATTGAAGGGCCGCGCGTCCGGCGCCGCCCCTCCCAACCGTCAATAGCGGCCGATTTCCACGCGCTGTTCCTCCAGGATCTTTCCGGCCGGAGAGACTGCCCGCACGACCGCGAAATAGCGGTGGCCCTTGCCGCTGGAGCACGGTGGCATATAGCCCTTCGAGGCGTATTTCCCGGTTCCCCGTGCCGCTGAAACGACCTTGGCCTTTCCCGGCAGTTTGCCCTTGAGGCCCGGAACCGGGTACAGCTCTGCCGAGGTGCCGCTTACCGGGTAGCCGATGACGCCATGCCCGCCGTTCTTCGACAGCGGCTCATAGTCCCGATCATTGTACGCGACATAGACCCAGGCCGTTTCGCCCGGCAGGTTCGACACCGTCATCGGCGGGGTCGAACCCTTGCCGCCGAACAGCGTGCAGTGCTGGCCTTTCGGAACGCGTTTTCCGTCCCAGCCGCCACCGAGCGCGACCGACATGTCGGCGCAGGCGGCCCCGGCGGCGAATATCGAGCCGGTGCACAGAGCAATGGTGGTTTTCAATAGTATCTCCCAAATAGATGTTTTCGATGCCGCGACGGTAGCAGAGCACGCGCGGCTGTCCACCGATACACGCGCCGCGATCAAATCGCGCTGGAAATCCGACCATTAAGCTAGGATAAAGGGGCACACCCGAGCGCGAGGCCCCCCTTGTCCCAGACCAGCGACGCCACCGGCATCGAATACGCCCCCCACGGCAGCCGCCGCCACGGCGCCCGCGGCACCCGCCTGCTGGGCGCACTGGCCAGTGTCGTGGCCGCCGCCTGCCTGCTGCCGATGATCGCCGTGGCGATCGCGGCGATGAGTGGCGGCACCGGGACCGTGCGCCACCTGATGGACACCGTCCTGCCCGGCTATGTGGGCACCACGCTGGTGCTGGTCGCTCTGGTCGCGCTCGGCACCTTCGCCATCGGCGTCGGCGCCGCCTGGCTGGTGACGATGACCCGCTTTCCCGGCGTCCGCCTGCTGGAGATCGCGCTGGTGCTGCCGCTGGCGCTGCCGGCCTATGTGCTGGCCTATGCCTATACCCACCTGCTGGATCACCCCGGCATCGTTCAGGCCACCCTGCGCGACGTCACCGGCTGGGGGCCGCGCGACTACTGGTTCCCCGAGATCCGCTCGCTCGGCGGCGCGGCGGTGATGCTGGTGCTGGTGTTCTACCCCTACGTCTACCTGCTGGCCCGCGCCGCCTTCCTGCAACAAAGCTCGGGCGCCTTCCTGGCCGCCCGCACCCTGGGCCACAGCGCCTGGTACGCGTTCTGGCGTGTCAGCCTGCCGATGGCACGCCCGGCCATCGCCGGCGGTGTGCTGCTGGCGGTGATGGAGACCATCGCCGATTTCGGCACCGTGGCCTATTTCGGTGTCCAGACCTTCGCCACCGGCATCTATACCAGCTGGTTTACAATGGCCGACCGGGCCGCCGCCGCCCAGCTCGCGCTCTGCCTGCTGGCCTTCGCCCTGATGCTCGCGGTGGCCGAGCGGACCTCCCGCGGCAAGGCGCAATACCACCATGCCGGCAAACGCCACATGAAGATGCCGCCGGCGCCGCTCACCGGGCTGCGCGCCGTGCTTGCCTTCGCGCTTTGTGCCACACCGGTGCTGCTGGGCTTCCTGCTGCCGGCGGTGGTCCTCTTCGTCATGGGGCTGGGGTCCGAGCAGAACCTGCTCAGCAGCCGTTACATCGGCTTCATCCGCAACTCGGTCACGCTGGCTGGGACCGCCGCCGTGGTCACGCTCTGCGCCGCCATCATCGTCGGTTTCTACCAACGGCTGCGGCCGGGGCGCGGGTCGGGGATCGCCGCCTACCTGGCGCGGCTGGGCTACGCGGTGCCGGGGGGGGTGATCGCGGTGGGGCTGCTGGTGCCCTTCGCCGCCTTCGACAACGCGCTCGACGGCTGGATGCGCGACACCTTCGACATCTCCACCGGGCTCTTGATCACCGGGTCGATCTGGCTGCTGGTCGCGGCCTACATGGTGCGCTTTCTCGCCGCCGCGTTGGGCGCCTACGAGGGCGGCCAAAGCACCGTGCACGTTCACATGGACGCCGCCGCCCGCTCGCTCGGGGAATCGCCGCTGGGCACCCTGCGCCGCATCCACCTGCCGATCCTGACCCCCAGCCTGCTCACCGCGCTGCTGATCGTCTTCGTCGACGTGATGAAGGAACTGCCGGCCACCCTGATCATGCGCCCCTTCAACTATGACACGCTGGCGGTGCAGGCCTATCGACTGGCCTCCGACGAACGGCTCGAGGGGGCGGCGGTGCCGTCGCTGGTGATCATGGCGGTGGGGCTGCTGCCGGTGATCCTGATCTGCCGACAGGTCGGGCGCCGCGACTGAAGGCGGTTCTCACGGGGGCGCTGCCCCCGCCGCGCTGCCGCGCGCCTCCCCCGGAGTATTTCGCAAAGAGAAGAAGGGACCGGTCCGTGCTTCTTCTCTTTCCAAATACTCGATCCTCCGGCCGATCTTGGTGCAAGGCCCACGAAAAAGGCGCGGGAGGAGGCCCCCCGCGCCCGCTTGCCCGATGGGGCGGGATGTTACTCCCAGCCCGCCTCGTTGAAGATCTTCTGCGCTTCGGGCAGGTTCCGGGCCACGACCGACAGGTCGACATCGTCCGGCTTGAAGAACCCCAGCGCCGCCACGCTCGGCGACAGGCCGACACCGGAGACCGCCGGATACTCGTCATTGCCGGCCGAGAAATACTGCTGCGCCTGGTCGCTGGCCAGGTATTCTAGGAACTTGATCGCGTTCTCGCGGTGGGGGGCATGCACCGCCACGCCGCCGCCCGACAGGTTCATATGCGCCCCTTCCGCGTTCTGCGACGGGAACACCCAGCCGATCATGTCGATCTGGTCGCTGACCCCCTTCACGTCCTTGCGGATGGCGCGGGCGAAGTAATAGCTGTTCGAGACCGCGATCTCGCATTCGCCGGACACGATGCCGCGCAGCTGGTCGGTGTCGCCGCCCTGCGGTGCGCGGGCCATGTTGGCGACCACCCCCTCGGCCCAGGCGCGGGCGGTCTCGGCGCCGTGATTCTCGATGATCGAGGCCAGCAGCGTCTGATTGTAAGTGTTGTTCGACGACCGGATGCAGACCAGCCCCTTGTACCTGGGATCGGCCAGGTCGAGATAGGTGCGTGGCGGGTCGCTGACCTCGGTCTTGTCGTAGAAGATGATCCGCGCCCGCTGCGAGAAACCGAACCATTCGTTGTCCGCATCCTGCAGGTAGCCGGGCACGCGGGCTTCCAGCAGCGCGCTGTCGACGGGTTGCAGCACGCCGGCCTCCTTGGCCCGCTGCAGCCGCGAGGTATCCACCGTGAGAAGGATATCGGCGGGGGAGTTGCGCCCCTCGGCCTGCATCCGCGCGATCAGCTCGTCGGCCTTGCCCTCGATCCGGTTCACGGTGATTCCGGTGGCTTCTTCGAAATCGGAATAAAGCCGCTCGTCGGTGTCGTAATGGCGGGACGAGTAAATATTGACCTCGCCCTCGGCCAGCGCTGTCACGGGGGCAAGCGTCGTCATCAACGCAACGGTGCCATAAGTCAGAATCTGTCGCATCTGGGGTCCCTTGTGGTTTCCGGGTGTGGGGCTGAATGCCCGACTGATTTGATCGGATACCTGATTCCGTTCCGTGTGCAAACCAAAACCGAGTCAATTGGTCGGAAATGGGATCGGACTCCGCCGGATCGGCAACGAAAAAACCGCGCCCCTCGGGGCGCGGTTTTTTGTCTTCCGACCTGCGGTCGTTTCAGCCCTGGCGGGCTTTGAACCGACGCTGAGTCTTGTTGACCACGTAAACGCGGCCTTTGCGACGCACGATCCGGCAATCACGGTGCCGGTTCTTCAGCGAGCGGAGCGAGTTCTTGACCTTCATGGCCTGTCTCCTGTTCCTGCGGCGCGGGCCAGCGCCTGGGTTTGGCGGGTGCCCCGGTTGCCCGGGACAGTGAATTCATGGTGGGCGGTACAAGGTTCGAACTTGTGACCCCTTCGATGTCAACGAAGTGCTCTACCACTGAGCTAACCGCCCATGAATCCCGACAGCGAAAGGCCCCATAAAGAAAACGGGGCGCGGATTTCCGCGCCGGTAGCGGGGTCTATAAAAGGACTCGTCAGGGTTATCAAGGGCTTTTGGCACGGGTTTTTGCAAGCTATGTTTCGAATGATGAGGAGCACCGATGCCCGAGACCGCCTTTGACCTGATCGAGCCCGAACAAACGCGGTCCGCCGTGGTCTTCGCGTCGCCCCATTCCGGCTGCGATTACCCGGATTGGTTCGTCCGGCGTTCGGTTCTGGATCGCCACGCGATTCGCTCCTCCGAGGACGCTTTCGTCGATCGGTTGTTCGGGGCGGCGCCGGATTTCGGCGCGCCGCTGTTGCGGGCCTGCGCGCCGCGCGCCTTCGTCGATCTCAACCGCAGCCCGGACGAGTTGGACCCGGCGCTGATTCACGGGGTGCGGCGGCAGGGGCACAACCCCCGTGTCGCCTCGGGGCTGGGGGTGATTCCCCGCGTCGTCTCCAATGGCCGGGCGATCCATCGCGGCAAGATCTCGATGGACGAGGCCCGTGCGCGCATCGACCATTACTGGCGCCCCTACCACGCGGCGCTGCAGACCCTTCTCGACCGGGCGCACGACCGGTTCGGCCAGGCGGTGCTGATCGATTGCCATTCCATGCCGCATGAGGCGATGGACGGTGTCGCACGCAGCACCTCGCCGCGGCCCGAGATTGTGCTGGGCGACCGATTCGGCGCTGCCGCCGACAGCGACATCGTCGACCGGGTCGAGGCCGCCTTTGCCGCCGCCGGGCTGACCGTGTCGCGCAACGCGCCCTTTGCCGGGGCCTATATCGCCCAGGCCTATGGCCGCCCCTCGCGCCGCCAACACGCGATCCAGGTCGAGATCGACCGCGCCCTCTACATGGACGAGAAGCGGATCGCGCCCAGTGAGAATTTCGACGCCTTCCGCGCGGTATTGCACGGCATCATCGCCGAGCTGGCCGCCATCGGTTACGAGGACCTGCCGCTGGCGGCGGAGTAGGAGAGGGACCGCGCTGTCATTCCTGTCATTCCCGCGAAAGCGGGGATCTCCCGACATGGTCACTGAACGTTGAAAGTCCCCGCCTCCACGGGGATGACAGCGTTTGAAACATGCGAACTTGCCCGGACCAGGGCGTGCGCCTCACCGCAGCGCGCGGCCCTTCAGGATTGCCTTTGATCCGAACCGGCGCCGAATCTCGTCCGCCGCCCGTTCCGCATCGCTGCGCTGCGCCGCGCCCGGGTCCAGCAGATCGCCCGAGATATCCGCCTCACCCTCGGGGCAGAGCGCGGAAATCCCCACCCCGAGCAGCCGATAGGGCCCCTCGTCGCCGACCTGGTCGAACAGCGCCCGCGCATGGCGATAGATGCGGTCGGCCATCTGGGTGGCATCGCGCAGCGTCTCCCGCCGGCTCAGCAGGGAATGATCGGCGCGCTTGAGCTTCAGGACCACCACCCGCCCGGCGAGGCCCTTGGCCTTGGCCCGGTCCGAGACCTTCTCGGACATCCGCCACAGGTGCCCGTCCAGCAGGTCGGCGTCGGCGGTGTCCTCGTGAAAGGTGGTCTCGTTCGAGATCGACTTCATCGGCGCGTTGGCCGAGACCCGCCGCCGGTCCTGTCCCCGCGCCAGGTGAAACAGCCGCTCGCCCATCGACCCGAATCGCGCATGCAGGTCGCGCTGGTCCCAACGCAGCAGGTCGGCAAAGGTGCGGATGCCCGCCCGCTCCAGCGCCGCCTGTCCCGCAGGTCCGATTCCCCAGATCATCCGCACCGACCTGTCGCGCAGGAAATCCGCCGTCTCCGCCTGCCCGATCACCGCAAACCCCTGCGGCTTGTCCAGGTCGGAGGCCACCTTGGCCAGGAACTTGTTGTGGCTCAACCCGATCGACCCAGCGAGGCCCAACTCGTCCTTCATCCGCTTGACCAGCCGCGCCAGCATGACCGCCGGCGGCGCCCCGTGCAGTTTCTCGGTGCCGCCCAGGTCCAGGAACGCCTCGTCCAGCGACAGTGGCTCCACCGCCGGGGTCAGTTCCTCCATCATCGCGCGGATCTGGCGCGAGACGGCGGCATAGACGTCCATCCGGGGACGGATCACCACCGCGTCGGGGCACAGTTTCAACGCCTGGAACATCGGCATCGCCGAATGCACGCCCCGGATGCGCGCCACGTAACAGGCGGTCGAGACCACGCCCCGCCGGCCGCCGCCGATGATCACCGGCTTGTCCGCCAATGCCGGGTTGTCGCGTTTCTCGACGCTGGCATAGAAGGCATCGCAATCCATATGCGCGATGGTCAGGTCGAACAGTTCCGGGTGCGCCAGGACCCTCGGGCTGGCACAGGACGGGCAGCGGCGCGCGCGCGTCGGGATGGCATCGGCCAGGTCGAACCGGGTCAGGCAGTCACGGCAAAGCGCTTGCATCGGGTGGAATCTCGGCTGGGTGGTGCTTAACTCTGTCCCAGAATAGGCCGGAACCTCGGGACAGTCAGCATGTCACATCACCCCACGACCGACGCCGCGCCGTTTTCCGGGGCCAAGCTGGCGCTGTTCCTCGGCCCCGACCTGCTGGTGATCCAGCGCGACGACAAGCCCGACATCCCCTGGCCCGGCCACTGGGATCTGCCCGGCGGCGGTCGTGAAGGCGGGGAAACCGCGATCGCCTGCGCCCTGCGCGAAACCCGCGAAGAGGTCGGCCTCGTCATCGCGCCCGGGGATGTAAGCTGGTCGCACAGCTACCTGCGCCCGCATGGCCGCGTCTGGTTCTTCGTGGCACATATGCCCGCCGAGCTGGTCGAAGATGTGCGGCTGGGCGACGAGGGGCAGGGCTGGCGCCTGATGACGCCCGGGGCCTATTGCCGCCACCCGCGCGCGGTGCCGCATTTCGCCACGCAACTGACGCAGTATCTCGATCTGGGTATCGTGCCTGAGATCAGGCCGGAGATCGGGGGCGTTCCGGCGGCTGCGGGGGCGAAACCCCGGTCCCACTAGAAAAACCCCCCGCTGCTGAGGCGGGGGGAGGTAACGAACCACAGGAAGAAAAGGTCCGTTGGGGGAGTGTCTCTCTTACAGGGTTGCTCAAAACGCGGGTTCGGTGAAGCCCGGAGGCCAGGGTCGCGGCCGGCCGTTCACCACATGTTGTTTTTTCGCAACGAAACCTGCGTAAATATGCAACAGATGCGCGAAAATCAGGCGGTCGCCACCTCGTCCAGGATCATTTGCGCCGCGCCGCGCGGATCCTTGGCCTGCCAGACCGGGCGCCCGACCACGATATGATCGGCCCCGGCGCGGATCGCGCCGGCCGGTGTCGCCACCCGTTTCTGATCGCCCAGGTCGGCCCCCGCCGGGCGCACGCCCGGCGTCACGATCAACCGGCCCGCCGCCTCGGGCAGCGCCCGGATCGCACCGGCCTCCTGCGGGCTGGCGATCACCCCGTCGGCGCCGGCGTCCAGCGCGCGCGCCGCGCGTTCCACCACCAGCTCGGCCATATCGCCCGGCTTGATCAGCCCGTCGTCCAGGTCGCCCCGGTCCAGCGAGGTCAGGATCGTCACTGCGAGGATCTTCATGTCGCTGCCTGCCGCGCCTTCCTTGGCGGCGCGCACCACATGCGGGTCGCCATGCACGGTCAGGAAATCCAGATCGAACCGCGACAGCCCGCGCACCGCGGCCTCGACCGTGGCGCCGATGTCGAACAGCTTCATGTCGAGAAAGATGCGTTTGCCGTGCTCGGCGATCAGTTCGTTGGCGAGGGCCAGCCCGCCGCCGGTCAGCATTCCCAGACCGATCTTGTAGAAACTCACCGTATCGCCCAGCTGCGATGTCAGGGCCAGAGCCTCGACGGCGTTGGGGACGTCCAGGGCAACGATCAGGCGGTCATCAGTCATCGGGCTCTCCTCGGGCTGCGGGCGGACCCTCTCTAGTCCGCGCCGCGCTTTCGCACAAGGGAAGCCGGATCAGGCCAGCATCGGATCGGGCGACAGGTTGGCGGCCAGTTCCACCGTCTTGCCGCCGGTGCGAAACTCCGGCATCCGGCGCAACTGGCGCAGCGCCTCGCGCAGAAACGCATCAAGCCGCGCGCTGGGCGTGTCCACCCCCTCCATGTTCACCGCGCAGAACAGGGTGACGAAGCGGTCGGCCATGGTCAGCGACACCCGCGCCACCTGCTGCGTCTGGTCCGGGCTGAACGCTTCCTGGGAAATCTCATAGTCGGTGATCTGCATCGCTGCCTCCTGATTTTGCCCCAGGATCGCCCCGTAATCAGAGCAGGAATGAGGCGAAGCACGGGTATTTCCGCGACTTGGCGGTTGCGGACTTCACAGTGAAAACCCGATCACGCGGTCTTGAACTGCCTCGCGGATTTCCCAAATTGGAATGCGAGGCCCGACCCCCGGTGCGCCGCAATGCGGGCACCGAACATTCCGGGCGCTTGAAAAAGGAGAGACGCATGGACTTGAACAAGTTCACCGAGCGGGCACGTGGTTTCGTACAGGCCGCTCAAACCATCGCGATGCGCGAAGGCCACCAGAGGCTGGCGCCCGAACACCTTCTCAAGGCATTGATGGACGACGATCAGGGGCTGGCCAGCAACCTGATCCAGCGCGCCGGCGGTGCCCCCGCCCGCGTGGTCGAGGCCCTCGATGTCGCGCTGACCAAGATCCCCAAGGTCAGCGGCGATGCCGGCCAGACCTATCTCGATACGCAAACCGCCAAGGTGCTGGACGAGGCAGAGAAGATCGCCAAGAAGGCCGGCGACAGCTTCGTGCCCGTCGAACGCATCCTGATGGCGCTCTGCATGGTCAAGTCCAAGGCGAAAGAGGCGCTGGAGGCCGGTGCGGTTACCGCGCAAATGCTGAACGAGGCAATCAACGACATCCGCAAGGGGCGCACCGCCGATACCGCCTCGGCGGAAGAGGGCTATGACGCGCTCAAGAAATATGCGCGCGACCTGACCGAGGCCGCCGCCGAGGGCAAGATCGACCCGATCATCGGCCGCGACGAGGAGATTCGCCGCTCGATGCAGGTGCTCTCGCGCCGGACCAAGAACAACCCGGTGCTGATCGGGGAACCCGGCGTCGGCAAGACCGCCATCGCCGAGGGCATGGCCCTGCGTATCGTCAACGGCGATGTGCCCGAAAGCCTGCGCAACAAGAAGCTGCTGGCGCTCGACATGGGCGCGCTGATCGCCGGGGCGAAATATCGTGGCGAGTTCGAGGAGCGGCTGAAAGCCGTCCTGAACGAGATCGAAGCGGCTGCGGGCGAAATCATCCTGTTCATCGACGAGATGCACACGCTGGTCGGTGCCGGCAAATCCGACGGCGCGATGGATGCCGCCAACCTGATCAAGCCGGCCCTGGCCCGCGGCGAGCTGCACTGCATCGGCGCCACCACGCTGGACGAATACCGCAAGTACGTGGAAAAGGACGCGGCCCTCGCCCGCCGGTTCCAGCCGGTGATGGTGACCGAACCCACCGTCGAGGACACCATCAGCATCCTGCGCGGCATCAAGGAGAAGTACGAGCTTCACCACGGCGTGCGCATCTCCGACTCGGCGCTGGTCTCGGCCGCGACCCTGTCCAACCGCTACATCACCGACCGCTTCCTGCCCGACAAGGCGATCGACCTCGTCGACGAGGCCGCCAGCCGCCTGCGCATGGAGGTGGACAGCAAGCCCGAGGAGCTTGACCAGCTCGACCGCCAGATCCTGCAATTGCAGATCGAGGAACAGGCGCTCAAGCTCGAGGATGACGCCGCCTCGCGCGACCGGCTGGAAACCCTGCAAAAGGATCTTGCCGAGCTGCAGGAGAAATCGTCGGAAATGACCGCCCAGTGGCAAGCCGAGCGCGACAAGCTCGCCGGCGCCCGCGACCTCAAGGAACAGCTTGACCGCGCCCGCGCCGACCTCGAGATCGCCAAGCGCGAGGGCAACCTCGCCAAGGCGGGCGAGCTGTCCTACGGCGTCATCCCGCAGCTGGAGAAACAGCTGGCCGAGGCCGAGAACCGCGAGAAAACCGGTGTCATGGTCGAAGAGGCCGTGCGCCCGGAACAGATCGCGGCGGTGGTCGAACGCTGGACCGGCATCCCCACCTCCAAGATGCTGGAGGGCGAGCGCGAGAAGCTGCTGCGCATGGAGGACGAGCTGCACAAACGCGTCATCGGTCAGGACGCCGCCGTGCGCGCGGTCGCCAACGCCGTGCGCCGGGCGCGCGCAGGCCTCAACGACGAGGGGCGCCCGCTGGGTTCGTTCCTGTTCCTCGGGCCGACCGGCGTCGGCAAGACCGAGCTGACCAAGGCGGTGGCCGAGTACCTCTTCGACGACGACAACGCGATGGTGCGCATCGACATGTCCGAGTTCATGGAGAAACACGCCGTCGCCCGTCTGATCGGCGCGCCTCCGGGCTATGTCGGCTATGACGAGGGCGGGGTGCTGACCGAGGCGGTGCGCCGTCGGCCCTACCAGGTTGTGCTGTTCGACGAGGTCGAAAAGGCCCACCCGGACGTCTTCAACGTGCTGTTGCAGGTGCTTGACGACGGGGTGCTGACCGATGGCCAGGGCCGCACTGTCGACTTCAAGCAGACGCTGATCGTGCTCACCTCCAACCTCGGCAGCCAGGCGCTCAGCCAATTGCCCGAGGGGGCCGACAGCGCCCAGGCCAAGCATGACGTGATGGATGCGGTGCGGGCCCATTTCCGTCCCGAGTTCCTCAACCGTCTGGACGAGACCATCATCTTCGACCGGCTCAGCCGCGACAACATGGATGGCATCGTCGATATCCAGATGGCCCGCCTGCGCAAGCGGCTGGCGGCGCGCAAGATCACGCTGGAGTTGGACGAGGGCGCCCGCAAATGGCTGGCGGACGAGGGCTATGACCCGGTGTTCGGCGCCCGTCCGTTGAAGCGGGTGATCCAGACCGCGCTGCAGAACCCATTGGCCGAGATGCTGCTGGCCGGGGATGTGAAGGATGGCGATACCCTCCCGGTGACCGCCGGGGCCGACGGGCTGCTGATCGGCGAAAGGATCGGCGCCAGCAACCGGCCCAAGCCGGACGATGCCGTGGTGCACTGATCCACCCGGTCACGATGACCCAAAGGCCCGCCAGCGATGGCGGGCCTTATTTTTTGCGCGTCCCTGTCATCCCGGACGTGATCCGGGATCGGTCGGAGGCGGGGCGAGACCTCGGATCACGTCCGGGGTGACAGTGCTTTCCCCGGTATCCCGCCCGTCGCGCCGAGGGACAGGACCCGAATGCCTTACAGGAATGCCAGCGGGTCGGTGACGATATCGGAACTGGCGAACAGGCTGTTGGTCAGGCTGACCGTGCCCAGAACCGTGCCGCTGTCGGAATCGCTCAGCGTCAGCACGGTCATCGGCGTTCCGGTGGCGGTATTGATCCCGAGGGAATAGTCGATCCCCTCGTCCAGCACGATCCGGTCGCCGTCGGCGCCGTTGAAATTCTTGATGTAATCATCGCCAAAGGCCGCCTTTTCGAACAGAAAGGCATCGGCGCCGATATTGGCGTGAAAGATGTCGTCACCGGCGCCGCCGATCAGCGTGTTGTCGCCCGCGCCGCCGTCCAGCTCATCATCGCCCGCGCCGCCGATCAGGGTGTCGTTGCCGTCCTGGCCGAACAGCCTGTCGTCGCCACTGCCGCCCTCCAGCTTGTCACGGCCGTAGCCGCCGTACAGCGCGTCGTTGCCCGCGTCGCCGAACAACTTGTCGGCGTCATCCTCTCCATAAAGAGTGTCGCCGCCTTTGCCGCCGTACAGCTTGTCGTTGCCATAGCTGCCGGCCAGCTTGTCCGCGCCGCTGCCGCCACGCAGCGTGTCACCATCATAGCCACCGTAAAGCTCATCGGCACCACCGCCGCCGGTCAGCTTGTCCGCGCCGCTGCCGCCGTAGAGCGTGTCGTTTCCGCCATCGCCGTCCAGCTGGTCCTTGCCCTCGTCGCCGCTCAGCACGTCGTCGCCCGCGTTGCCGTACAGGCGGTCGACCCCCTCGCCGCCATAGAGCGTGTCATCCCCGTCGCCGCCCAGCAGGCGGTCGCGGCCCGCGTTGCCAGAAAGGCGATCAATCCCGCCCTGGCCGCGCAGCGTATCATTGCCGTAGGACCCCGACAGGCTGTCGTCTCCGCCGCCACCGTTCAGGATGTCGTCGCCGTCTCCGCCGTTCAGGCTGTCGTTGCCGGCCTCTCCGGCAAGGGTATCGTCGCCGCTGTCACCGTAAAGCGTATCATCGCCTTTGCCGCCAAGCACATGGTCGTCGCCGTGGCCGCCGTTGCCGGTATCATCGCCGCTCCCAAGGTGCAGCGTGTCGTCCAGCTCGCGCCCGTCCAGACGATCCGCCGCCTCGGTCCCGAAGTAATGCGATTCACCTTCGGACATGTAATAGGTGAGCCAGTGCGACAGCTGTTCCAGCGTGGCGTTGGCATCACCGTCCTCGTTGTAGACGCGGCCATCGCTGATCTCGAACCCGACGTGATAGAGGCCGTCGAACACCGTGTTGACCAGATTCTGCCCCTCGAGATAGCCGTTGCCGCCATCGTTCTGGACCAGGTGAAACCCCCATTCTTCGCCGCCCTCGTCGTCGCCGTGCAACTCGACGAAGTTCTTGTAGCGGGCCGGGCTTGCGGCGTCGCGGATATAGGCGTTGATCGCATAAACGTCGTCGATGTCGATCAACCCGTCGTCGAACAGCTTTCCGTCCTCGACCGCGGCGACGATCATCTTGTTGATCGCATTGGCCGCGCGGGCGCCGCCCTCTATATCATCCGCCGAGATGCTCCGGGCCAGGCCCGGGTTGTCCAGGATCTCGGTAACGATCGCATCCAGCCCGGTCCCGGTGGTGCCGGCGGTCAGTTTCTTTGCCATGTGACGTTCTCTCGCTTGTTCGCGTGTGTGCATGAAACGCGCATCGGCGCGCAGACAGTCCCCGCCCAAGCTTGCGTGGAGGTTTGTGGCAAAAATTGAATTGAATTGCGGCGAAAAGCTGGCAGTCGGACCGTTGGGCGAAAGCCCGCCACCCTCAATCGCCTCTCGGCGAAGTGCTGCCGCCGGTCCGGTGCTCCCGGCAGGGAAATTTCTGCGTGATTAACTTTTCGACTCACCCTGCCCGGCGGTGGCGGGGCGGATCGTACGAAACGGGCGGAAAACACCCCGACCCGGCCGAAACCGGGCCGGGCGACGCGGGGTGGTTTGTACGAAACCGCCCCGAAATCCCCCGAACCGCCCGATGAAAAAGGGGCGGCCCGTCGCCGGCCCGCCCCGAAATTCGCCCGTTAAGGCCCCGCGCGCTAGTCGTCCAGGGCCGTTTTCACGATCTCCTCCAGCATCGCCTGCACCTCCTGCATCGCGCCCTCGGGGAACTGGCGATAGCCCACGATCACCTCGCCGGGTTTGTCGGCAAGTTCCGCCACGAAGATGTCATAGGGGCAGAAGACGATGTTCATCGGGTCGGCCTCCATCACGCTGCGCGACACCTTGGCCGAGCAGAAGGAATAGACATCTGCCTTCGAAAACAAGACCTTGTCGGATCCGACATCCTCGCGCGTGCGTTCCAGCATCGCCCCCACGTGACTGACGTGATCGACCACCAGCCCGGCATCGAGGATCGCGTTTTCGATGCCGAAGGCGACGTCGTCGAAACTCTGGTCGGTGTCATAGCGCACCATCTCCTGCGCCGCGGCCCCCTGCGCCGCCACCGCCACAACCGCGGCCATCAAAAAGGTTCTCATATCTCCCTCCCATTCCCAAACGCGTGACTTGCCAGCCCCGCCAATCACCCCCACTGTCAAGGCTAACGCCTTGGCGTGCTTTGCGCAAAGTCAAACATATCGGAGTTTATGAATGAATATCGCGGTGAACGCTGTCGAGCTTCTGGCGGGGCTCTTCATCGGGGTGATGGGCCTGCTGACATTGGTGCTGGCCGTGCTCTTCGTGATCGACCGGAGGCAGACCGGCGATGCGATCCGGCGCAACTATCCCGTCATCGGCCGTTTTCGATATCTTTTCAGTGAGTTGGGCGAATTCTTTCGGCAGTATTTCTTTGCCATGGACCGCGAGGAGATGCCCTTCAACCGGGCGCAGCGCGACTGGGTCACCCGGGCCGCGACCGGGGAGAGCAATACGGTCGCCTTCGGCTCGACCCGTAGTATCAGCCTGCCGGGCACCGCGATCTTCGTCAACGCGCCGTTCCCGCCGCTCAACGACCAATACGCCAAGACCGAGCCGATGTTGATAGGCCCGACCGCACGCACCCCATATCTTGCGCCGTCGTTCTTCAATATCTCCGGGATGTCCTACGGCGCCATCTCCAAACCGGCGGTCGAGGCGCTGAGCCGGGGCGCGAAAGAGGCCAACATCTGGCTCAACACCGGCGAGGGGGCGCTGAGCCCGATGCACCTTGAGGGCGGCTGCGACCTGGTGTTCCAGATCGGCACCGCGAAATACGGGCTGCGTGATGCCGAGGGCAGGCTCGATGACGACAAGCTGCGCGCGGTGGCGGCGCATGACTCCGTTCGCATGTTCGAGATCAAGCTGGCCCAGGGCGCCAAGCCGGGCAAGGGCGGCATCCTTCCGGCGGCCAAGATCACACCGGAAATCGCCGAGATCCGCCATATTCCGATGGGCCAGGACAGCTTGTCGCCCAACCGCCACCCCGAGGTAAAGAGTTTTGACGAGTTGCTGGACATGATCGAACATGTGCGCGAGGTCACCGGCAAGCCGGTCGGGATCAAGACCGTGGCCGGCTCGGAGGAGGTGTTCCGCGGCTTCTTCGATGCCATCGTGCGGCGTGGTGCCGACAGCGCCCCGGATTTCATCACGCTCGACGGCGGCGAGGGTGGCACCGGCGCCGCGCCGATGCCGCTGATCGACCTTGTCGGCATGTCGGTGCGCGAGGCGCTGCCGGTGGTGGCCAATATCCGCGACGAACACGGGTTGAAGGAACGGGTGCGCCTGGTCGCCAGCGGCAAGCTGACCAACCCCGGCGATGTCGCATGGGCGCTGGCGGCGGGGGCCGATTTCGTCACCTCGGCGCGCGGCTTCATGTTCGCGCTGGGCTGTATCCAGGCACTGAAGTGCAACAAGAACACCTGCCCGACCGGCATCACCACCCACGATCCGCACCTGCAAAAGGGGTTGGTGGTCGAGCGCAAGTATACCCGCGTGGCGCGCTATGCCCGTGGCCTGATCGGCGAGGTCGAGACCATCGCCCATTCGGTCGGCGTGGCCGAACCGCGCCTGATGCGGCGGCGCCACGTGCGGATCGTGCAGGCCGATGGCCACTCGATCCCGATGAACGAGATCCTGCCAAGTTACAGCCCCGTCGCCGAAACGTGACAGGACGTGGTTTGGCGCCGCCCCCGGCGCAGGTTAGATCCTAGGCAACCGATCAAGGGAGATCCCATGGCCTATCGCTGGAAAAATGACCTGACCCGCGCCGACGCGACCCCGGAATGGGCCTTTCTGAACCGCCGCCAACTCATCGCCGGGGCTGCAGCGGCGGCGGGGATAACCGCGCTGGGCGGCGCGGCACGGGCGGCGGCGGCGGAGGAGGGTGATCTCTCGCCCAACAGTTGGGAAGAGATCACCAACTACTGCAATTTCTATGAGTTCGGCACCGGCAAGACCGATCCCGCCAGCAATGCCGGGGCCATGACGACAACCCCCTGGCAGATCAAGATCGACGGGTTGGTGGACCGGCCCGGCACCTATGACCTGACCGAGATCCTGGCGAAGATGACGGTGGAAGAGCGCATCTATCGCCTGCGCTGTGTCGAGGCCTGGTCGATGGTGGTTCCCTGGTCCGGGTTCGAACTGGCCGATCTTCTGGACATGGTGGGGGTGCAGGACGGCGCGCGCTATGTCGCCTTTGAAACGCTCCATCGCCCCGAGGAGATGCCGGGCACCCGCTACCCGGTGCTGGACTGGCCCTATCGCGAGGGGCTGCGGCTGGACGAGGCGCGCCACCCGCTGACGATCATGGCCACCGGCCTGTACGGCAAACCCCTGCCGAACCAGAACGGCGCGCCGATCCGCCTGGTGGTGCCGTGGAAATACGGGTTCAAGTCGATCAAGTCGGTGGTGCGGATCACGCTGACCGACAAGGAACCCTTTGCCACCTGGAACCAGACCAATGCCCGCGAGTACGGCTTTTACAGCAACGTGAACCCGGAGGTGGATCACCCGCGCTGGAGCCAGGCCAGTGAACGGCGCATCGGCGGCGGGTTGTTCTCGGCCCGTCAGCCGACGCTGATGTTCAACGGCTATGGCGGTGAGGTTACTTCGCTCTACGAGGGCATGGACCTCGCGAAGCATTTCTGAGATGGCGCTCGACCGGTTGAACAGCGGGTTGCGCCGGGTTCCGGTCTGGGCGGTCTACCTTGCCGGCGCGCTGCCTGCTCCCTTGCTTTTATACCAAGGTGCCACCGGCGGGCTGGGGGTGGAGCCGATCAAGGCGCTGGAGCATGGATTGGGCGACTGGGCGCTCCGGTTCCTGATCGCCGGCCTCGTGGTGACGCCGCTGCGCCGCCGGGTCGGCCTCAACCTGATGCGGTTCCGCCGCGCCCTCGGCCTGCTGGCCTTCTTCTATGTCTGCCTGCACCTGCTTGCCTGGTTGGGGCTGGATGTCCGGATCCCGGCACAGATCTGGGCCGATATCGTCAAGCGGCCCTACATCACCGTGGGCATGGCCGGATTCCTCCTGTTGCTGCCGCTGGCGCTGACCTCGAATGCCCTTGCGGTCCGCCGGCTGGGCGCGCGCTGGCGACGGTTGCACCGGCTGGTCTATCCGGCGGTTCTGCTGGGGGCGGTGCATTTCGTGATGCTGCGCAAGGGCCTTCAGCTTGAGCCGCTGATCTATCTCACCGTGATGCTGGCGCTTCTGGCGCTGCGCCTGCCAGTCCGCCGCTGGCTGCAAACGGCCTGATCCCGCCCGAGTCGGGCGAATCCCCGCTGTTACCCACCCGACTCGGTGACGCCGCAAATTCCGATTCCAGGTTGGTCTTGTGGGTGTCTCCACGCGTAACACGACATGTAGTGGTCATGCGCTTTGCGGGTCGAAGCATGCCGATTTCAACAGCCCCTGGCCGTGGTGGTGGTTGCGCAGGAGGGGGCCTCTAACGCCATGAAAATAGGCCCTTTCCCGCC
>NZ_BAABWV010000008.1:0-183951 GCF_040365005.1 Aquicoccus sp. SU-CL01552
TGATGCCCAACCTGATCCCGAAAACGCCGCCCTGATGGGCGGCTTTTTGCGTTCGAGCCCCGTGCGCCCCCGAAACCCTGGCTGGTCTCGCGCGTGCTCTGCCCCATGGCAATCTGCCTGGAACCTCCTTTACCGCGTTGCGCCGTCTTCGCCACTGGTGCAAATACGGGCGCAAACGCGACAGCGCGCAGCCAGGTGAAGGAGAGATCATGACGGATTGGACGGCCAAGGCGGCCCGGCTTTATGATGGCGGCTTTCGCCCCATGTTCATCGGTGGTCAATGGTGCGAGGCGCGCTCCGGCGCGGTGATCGAGGCGCGCAATCCCGCCGATGGTTCGCTACTGGCCACGGTGCCCAAGGGCGAGGCCGCCGATATCGACGCCGCCGTCGTGGCCGCGCGCGCGGCCTTCGAGGGGCCCTGGTCCAAATTCACCCCCTTCGAGCGGCAGGCGCTGTTGCTGCGCATTGCCGACAAGTTCGAGGAAGAGTGGGAAACCCTCTGCCTGTCCGACACGCTCGATATGGGCATGCCGATCCAGCGCACCCTGGCCAACAGCCGCCGGGTGCTGGGGATGCTGCGATTCTACGCCGGGCAGGCGGTGGCGATCCATGGCGAGACCATCCCCAATTCCTTCCCGGGCGAGATCTATTCGCAGACCGTGCGTGAACCGGTGGGGGTGGTCGGGGCCATCATCCCGTGGAACGCCCCGATCGCGGGCTCGATCTGGAAGATCGCGCCGGCGCTTGCCACCGGCTGCACCGTGATCCTGAAACCCTCGGAAGAGGCCTCGCTCACCGTGCTGCTGATCGCCAGGATCATGCAGGAGGCCGGGTTGCCCGACGGGGTGCTCAACATCGTCACCGGCCATGGCGCCGACGCCGGCGCGGCGCTGGCCGCGCATCCCGGCGTCGACAAGATCGTCTTTACCGGCTCCACCGCCACCGGGCAGGCCATCGCCCGCGCGGCCACCGGCAATCTCAAGCGGGTCTCGCTCGAGCTGGGCGGGAAATCCCCGGTGATCGTCTGCCGCGATGCCGATATCGACAAGGCCGTGCCGGTCGCGGCGATGGCGGTCTTTGCCAATTCCGGGCAGATCTGCATCGCCGGTTCGCGGCTGTTCGTGGCGCGCGAGATCCATGACGAGTTCCTGCGCCGGGTGGCCGATTATGCCGCCAACCTGCGCATCGGCCACGGCGTCGAGGAGGGCACGGATATCGGTCCGATTATCTCGGCGCGGCAGGCCGAGCGCATCGCCGGATACCTCGCCGCCGGGCCGCAAGAGGGGGCCGAGGTGCTCACCGGCGGCGCCCGGGCCGAGGGCGCGGGTCTTGACGGCGGGCATTTCTTTCAGCCCACCGTGTTCGGCGGCGTGACCGACGAGATGACCATCGCGCGCGAGGAAATCTTCGGCCCGGTGATCTCGGCGCTGCCGTTCGACACCATCGACGAGGTGGTCGAGCGCGCCAATGCCACCCCCTACGGGCTGGCCGCCGGCGTGTTCTCGACCCACTTGGGCACCGCGCACAAGCTGGCGCACCGGCTCAAGGCGGGCTCGGTCTGGGTCAACATGTACCATGCCATCGACCCGGCGGTGCCCTTCGGCGGCGTCAAGATGTCCGGCTACGGCCGCGAGGGCGGCACCGAGCACATGGAAGAATACCTCGACACCAAGGCGATCTGGATCAACGCGGATTGAACCGGGCGACCGGGGCGCACCACCGTTGCGCCCCGGCCCCGCGAGATGAACAAACACGGAACCATCCGCCGCCACGGCGCGCGGGCAACTGGAGGATTTCACGATGAAGGTCGGACTTATCGGCGTCGGGCTCATGGGCCACGGGATCGCCCGCAACGTCCTGTCGCGCGGCGGCTTTTCCCTGCGTTTTCTCGACCATCCCGGCAACCAGCCGGCGGACGAGCTGCTCGCGCTCGGCGCCCATGTCTGCAAGACCTCCGCCGAGGTGGCCGAGGCCTCCGACGTGGTGATCCTCTGCGTCACCGGCGCACCGCAGGTCGAGGCCGTGGTCGCCGGCGAGGGCGGTGTGATCGAGGGGCTGCAACCGGGCGCGGTGATCGTCGATTGCTCGACCTCGCTTCCCGAAACCACCCTGCGCATGGGCGAGGCGACCAAGCTCGCCGGTGGCCACTACATCGACGCGCCGATGACCCGAACCGCGAAACATGCGCATGAGGGCACGCTGAACCTGCTGGTGGGCGGCGATGCCGCGGTGCTGGACAGCGTCCGCCCGGTGCTGGCCTCTTTCACCGAGGCGGTCGATCATGTCGGGCCGCTCGGGCATGGCCACCGGCTCAAGCTGCTGCACAACTATGTTTCCATCGGCTTCATGACCCTGCTGGCCGAGGCCGCCGCCCAGGCCGCCGATGCCGAGGTCGACCCCAAGGTCCTGGTCGACGTGCTGGCCGGCGGTGGCGGGGCGAGCGTGGCGCTCGACCGGCTGGCGCCCTACATCGTCGACGGCGACCGCGAGGGGCTGCCCTTCTTCGTCAGCAACGCGCAGAAGGACATCGGCTATTACCGCGACATGGCCTTGGCCGCCGGCGCCCGGCACACCGTTGCCGACGGGGTCGCCGAGGCGATCGCCAAGGTGACCGACGACGGCTTCGGCCAGGCCTATGTGCCCGAGCTTGTGCGCCTGTTCCGAAAGGAAAATGCAGGCTGATGCGGGTGTAAGGCAAGAATCGCAACAACCCCAGCGGGAACGGGACATTTTCCACATCGCCGGCCCCCGGGGCGGCCTTGCCACCCATAGTTCGCTTGTGTAGCACATGCACAGATTCACTGGGAGGAAATCCATGACTTTCACGTTCCGTGGGCTGGCCGTTGCCGGCGCGATTGTTGCATTCGGCGGCGCGGCCGCCGCGCAGACCGAGATCAAGATCGGCTATGCCCTTGCCCCCGACAGCCATTACGGTGTCGCGGCACAGAAATTCGAAGAGGTCGTGCTGGCCGAGACCGGCGATCAGTTCACCTTCACCCATTTCCCGTCCTCGGGCCTGGGCGGTGAGCGCGAGGTCATCGAGGGGCTGCAACTGGGCACTGTCGAGGCGACCATCGTCTCTTCCGGCACGCTGGCCAACTTCGTGCCCGACACCGGGGTGTTCGACATCCCGTTCCTGTTCCGCGATCTCGCCCATGCCCGCGCCGTGCTGGACGGCCCCATCGGGCAGGAGATCCTGGCCAAGTTCGACAATGTCGGCATGCACGGGATGGCCTGGGGCGAGCAGGGCTTTCGCCACATCACCAACAACCGCAACGCGATCGAAACACCCGCCGACGTCCAGGGCCTGAAGATCCGCACCATGGAAAACCCGGTGCACCTGGCCGCCTTCAACGCGATGGGCGCCGCGCCCACGCCGATGGCCTGGCCCGAGGTGATCTCCTCGCTGCAACAGGGCGTGATCGACGGTCAGGAAAACCCGCTGTCGGTGATCGTCTCGGTCAAGCTCGACGAGGTTCAGAAGTACCTGACGCTGTCCGGCCACGTCTACTCGCCCGCCATGCTGCTGGTGTCCAAGCCGTTCTGGGAGGGGCTGGACGATACCCAGAAAGCCGCCTTTGAAAAGGCAGCGACCGAGGCCGCAGCGGCGATGCGCGGTTATGTCGACAATGTCGAGAAGAGCGGCGTCGAGACGCTGAAGGAACGCGGCATGCAGGTCAACGCGCTCTCGGCCGAGGAAAAGGCCAAGTTCCAAGAGGCGATCGCCTCGGCCTATGAGGGATACTACGAGACCTATGGCAAGGATCTCGTCGAATCCATCGTGAACTTCAAGTAAACGCTTACCGCCGGCGCCCCCTCGGGCGCCGGCCTTCCTATCCGAGGTCACGTCGTGAAAAGGCTGGAACACATCTTCGTCGTGCTGAACGGCTGGGCGCTGATCCTGATGCTGGCTGCCATGACGCTGATCGTCGGCGCCAATATCTCGCTGCGCTACCTCACCGGGCATTCGCTGCCCTGGGCGGACGAGGCGGCCCGCTACCTGATGATCTGGATGACCTTCGGAGGCGCCGGGCTGGTGCTGCGCATCGGCGGCCACGTGGCGATCACCAACCTGCAGGACGCGCTGCCCGACATCGGGCAGAAGATCATGCGCGCGGCAATCGCGCTGGGGCTGCTGATCTTCTTCGGTTTCATGGTCTATGTCGGCCTGCAATACGCGCAGCGGATGCAGTACCAGGTCACCCCGGCCCTGCGACTTCCGTTCCTTTATGTCTACGCGGCGATGCCTGTGGGGTTCGGCCTGCTGATTCTGCACCTGCTTCTGATCGCGCATCCGTTCATCACCGCCGGCACCTACAAGCGCCGCGACGGCGACGCCGGCGAAGCCGCCGCGCTGCCTGGGGGGGCCAATGGCTGAAATCCTGTTCCCGGCACTTTTCGTGCTGCTGGCGCTTGGCGTCCCCGTGGCCTTTGCCATGGCGATTTCCGTCTTTGCCGCGCTCAGCTTCGGCTCGACCTACCCGAACCTCGTCGTGGTCAAGGAGATGTTCTCCGGTCTCGACAGCTTTCCGCTGCTGGCGGTGCCCTTCTTCGTGCTCGCCGCCGAGATCATGACCGGCGGCGCGATCACCATGGCGGTGCTGCGCCTGGCGCAATCGCTGGTCGGCCACCTCAAGGGCGGGCTGGGCCATGCCAACGTGGTCAGTTCGGCCATGTTCGCCGGCATTTCGGGCAGCGCGCTGGCCGATGCGGCGGGGCCCGGCACCATGATGATCCGGATGATGGAAAAGGGCGGCTACGACCGCCCCTATGCCGGCGCGCTCACCATCGCCAGCTCCGTCGTCGGGCCGATCATCCCGCCCTCGATCACCATGATCATCTACGCCATGCAGGACCAGGAGGTTTCCGTCGGCTCGCTGTTCATGGCCGGTGTGCTGCCCGGCGTGCTGATCACCCTCGCGGTGCTCATGGCCAATGCCCGTGTCAGCCACCTGCGCGGCTATGCCTCCGGCGCGCCGCGGCCGCCGGTCGCCGAGATCGCGCGCATCGCCTTTTACGCGGTGCCGGCGCTGCTGCTGATCCTGCTGATCGTCGGCGGCATCCGCTTCGGCATCTTCACCCCGACCGAGGCCTCGGTCATCGCCGTGTTCTACGCGCTGGTGGTGGGGATGTTCGTCTATCGCTCGCTGCGGCTGCGCGACCTGCCCGACATCATCCTGCGCGCCGCGCTGACCTCCTCGGCAGTGCTGCTGATCCTCGGCGCAGCCCGCGCCTTTGCCTGGATCCTGATCATCGAGGGCATCCCGCAATTCTTGGCCGAGACCATCATCGCCTGGGATCTCTCGCCCATCGTCTTCCTGCTGGCGGTCAACCTGCTGCTGCTGGTCTTCGGCCTGTTCATGGACCCGCTGCCGGGCGTGATGATCCTGGTGCCGATCCTGGCGCCGATCAGCCTGGCCATGGGGATCGACCCCAACCACTTTGCCATCGTGGTGATCGTCAACCTGACGCTGGGCCTGACCACGCCGCCGGTGGGCAGCCTGATCTTCGTGGTCTCCTCGACGGTCAATCTCAAACCTTCGACGCTGATCCGCGAAATGCCGCCCTTCTTCATCGCGCTGGCCGCCGCGCTGCTGCTGATCACCTTCGTACCGGCACTCTCCACATGGCTGCCCCGGGTCAGCGGGTTCTGAGGCGGCCCCGCGCCCGGGTCCGATATCGCTTTCTGATCGCGGCAATCGCCGCTAGGCTCGGGGGCAGGGCATCAACCGGGTCGATAATGGACAGCCAAGGTGACTAACGGGACCGATATCGGCGACAGGGCGTGGTCGGACGTGCTCCAGGCCATGGACCGGACCTATGCCGAGCTGGTCGACTACCAGGAGCAGTTGGAAGCCCGTAACGCCGAGCTGACCAACCTGCGCAATTTCCTCGGCTCGATCATGTCCTCGATCAGCGATTTCCTGATCGTGACCGACCGCGAGGGCAAGATCGCCGATGCCAGCCAATCCTTTCGCCACGCGCTGGGGGCCGGGATCGACACCCTGAAGGGGCAGCACATCTGCAGCTTCTTCGACGGCGCCGATTGCGACCTGGTGCGCGAGGCGATCTCGAGCACCCTGTCACTGCGGCAGGAGACACGGCTCAGCGCCGAACTGCTCGCGAAACAGGGGCCGAACCCGGTCGAGTTCCGGATCGCGCCGCGCCTTGACCGTCGGGGCAAAAGCACCGGCGTGATCCTGACCGGCCGGCCCATGGGCGAGCTGTTGCGCGCCTATGCCGATCTCGAAACCAGCCACAAGGACCTGAAAGAGGCGCAAAGCCAACTGGTCCGCAACGAGAAGATGGCCTCGCTCGGCCGGCTCCTGGCCGGGGTATCGCACGAGCTGAACAACCCGATCAGCTTCGTCTATGCCAACACCCACACGCTTGAGAAATACATGAACCGTTTCGAAAGCTACTTCGAACAGGTCCAGGCCGGCGCCAGCCGCGACGAGCTGATCGACCTGCGCGCGGACCTGCGGCTTGACCGGAACCTCGACAACCTGCGGCACGCGGTCCAGGGCGTGCGCGACGGCGCCGAACGGGTCCGCGACATCGTCGAGGACCTGCGCCGCCTCTCCGCGGAGGGGACCGGGGAAACCACCACCTTCGACCTGGCCGAAACCGCCCGGCTGTCGGCGCACTGGATCGAACGCGGCACCAAGTCCGAGGTGGCGATCACCTTCACCGGCGAACCGACCTGCCTGGTCGTCGGCCGTCCCGGTCACATGCAGCAGGTGCTGATGAACCTGGTGCAGAACGCGGTGGATGCCATGGCCGAGATGGACAGCCGCGAAATCTGCTTTAACCTGTCCTACCACGCAGAGGAGGCGGTGATGGAGATTTGCGACAGCGGGCCAGGCATTCCGCCGGACCTGAGACAGACGATCTTCGACCCGTTCTTCACCACCAAGGAGGTCGGCAAGGGCACCGGCCTCGGCCTGTCGATCTCGCACAAGATCGTCGAGGAACACGGCGGCCGGCTGGAACTGATGGACCGCAGCGATCCGGGCGCCTGTTTCCGGATCACCCTGCCACGGGGGCACCGCACATGAACATTCTCTGGCTGCAATCGGGCGGCTGTGGCGGCTGCACCATGTCGCTGCTCTGTGCCGAGGATCCCAACGTCTTTGATCTGCTCTCCGGCGCCGGGCTCACGTTTCTGTGGCATCCCAGCCTGAGCGAGGCGACCGGAACGCCGGTGCGGGCCCTGCTTCAGGATATTGTCGAGGGGCGGCAGGAACTCGACATCCTCTGCATCGAGGGTTCGATCCTGCGTGGTCCGAACGGGACAGGGCGGTTTCACATGCTGGCCGGAACCGGCCGCTCGCTGCTCGACTGGCTCCTCCAGCTTGCGCCGCTGGCCGAGTATGTCGTCGCCGTGGGCACCTGCGCCACCTATGGCGGCATCACCACCGCCGGGGAAAACCCCGCCGACGCGATCGGCGTGCAATATGACGGTGCCCATCCCGGCGGCGCCCTGCCGGCCGAATTCACCAGCCGCGCGGGTCTGCCGGTGATCAACGTGGCCGGCTGCCCGACCCATCCTGACTGGGTCACCGAAACGCTGATGCTGCTGGCTGATGGAAAGCTGGACCGCGACGATCTCGACGGCATCGCCCGGCCCCGGTTCTATGCCGACAATCTTGTGCACCACGCCTGCCCCAAGAACGAGTTCTACGAATACAAGGCCAGCGCGACGCAGCTCTCCGAGATGGGCTGCCTGATGGAGCACCTGGGATGCGTCGGCACCCAGGCCTCGGGCGATTGCAACAGCCGTGGTTGGAATGGCGCCGGAAGCTGCACCCGCGCGGGATACCCCTGCATCAACTGCACCGCGCCCGAGTTCGAGGACCCCGGTCACGGCTTTACCGAAACCCCGAAATTCGCCGGCATCCCGGTCGGCCTGCCCTCGGACATGCCAAAGGCGTGGTTCATGGCCCTTGCCAGCCTGTCCAAGGCGGCCACGCCACGCCGCATCGCGGTCAACGCGACCTCGGATCGCATCGCCGTGCCGCCGAAACTGAAAGAGCCGAAAACATGACCACCTCGCAGCTGATCGTCGGCCCCTTCAACCGGGTCGAGGGCGACCTCGAGATCCGGCTCGATGTCGCGGATGGGGCGGTCCGCGCGGCCTATGTGAATTCGCCGATGTTCCGGGGATTCGAACGGATGCTGCTGGGCAAGGGGCCGATCGACGCGCTGACGATCACGCCGCGCATCTGCGGCATCTGCTCGATCAGCCAGTCGGCGGCGGCGGCGCGGGCGCTGGCCCAGGCGGCGGGGGTGGTCCCCGCAGCGCAGGGCGAACGCGTCGCCGCGCTGCTGCACGCGGTGGAAAACCTTGCCGACCACGTCACCCATTTCAACCTGTTCTTCATGCCCGATTTCGCCCGACCCGACTATGCCGGGGCGCCGTGGCATGACCGGGCGGTGGCCCGGTTCACCGCGATGCAGGGCTCGGCTCTGCACGTCGCCACCGATGCGCGGGCGCGGTTGCTGCACATCGTGGGGATGCTGGGCGGGAAATGGCCACATACGCTGGCGATCCAGCCCGGCGGCGTCACCCGCACCCCGACGCGGCGCGACCTGATCCGCATCAGGGCCAGCCTGCACGCCTTTCGCTCCTATCTCGAAACCCATCTTTTCGGCGCCGAGGTCGAAGCCTTTGCCGCCCTCGACAGCATCGACCGGCTGGAAGAGTGGCACGGCGGCGATGCCGGCCTGTTCCTTGAGCTGTCCCGCGATCTCGGTCTTGCCGCCTCCGGCCTCGGCACCGGGCGCTACCTGTCCTTCGGCGCCTATCCCGGCCCCGACGGGCCGCTGTTCGCGCGGGGCATCTGGACCGCCGATGCGGGTCGGGGGGATCTGGACACGACCGGGATCGCCGAGGATCTCAGCCATGCCTGGATGCTGGGCGAGGATGCCCATCCGACACAGGGCCAGACCCTGCCGGACGAGGCGATGGCCGATCCCGCCTATAGCTGGTGCAAGGCGCCGCGCCTTGCAGGCCAGAGCTTCGAGACAGGCGCGCTGGCGCGGCAGATCATCGACGGGCATCCGTTGGCCACCGAACTGGCCCGCGAGGGCAGCGTGCGGGCCCGCATCATCGGCCGGCTGCTGGAAATCGCGCGCACCCAGATCCTGCTGGAACAGCTTCTCGACCGGATCGACCCCGAGGCCACGTTCATGACCCCGACCGAGCTGCCTGAGGCGGGCGAGGGCGCCGGCCTGGTCGAGGCCGCCCGTGGCGCGCTCGGCCATTGGCTGCGGATTGAAAACGGCAAGATCGCCTCTTACCAGATCATCGCGCCGACCACCTGGAACTTCAGCCCCCGCGACAAGGCCGGCGTGCCCGGCCCGGTGGAACAGGCCCTCCAGGGCGCCCCGGTCCGCGCGGGCGAGGATACCCCGCTTTCGGTGCAGCATATCGTGCGCAGCTTCGACCCCTGCATGGTCTGCACGGTCCATTGATGCAGGGCCGCCGTATCCGCGTGCGCGGGCAGGTGCAGGGGGTGGGCTTCCGCCCCTTCGTCTGGCAGTTGGCGCGGCGCTTCGGGTTGCGCGGCGCCGTGCTCAACGATCCCGAGGGGGTGCTGATCCTTGCCGCCGGCGCCGGGCTGGATGCCTTCGAGGCCGCGCTTTACGCCGAGGCACCGCCGCTGGCGCGGGTCGACGCGGTGGAAAGCGTCGCGGAGGACCTCCCCGAGGCCAGGGATTTCACCATCGCCGCCTCGCAGGGGGCAGGGGCCGAAACCCGGATCACCCCCGATGCCGCCACCTGTTCCGACTGCCTGTCCGAGGTGCGTGATCCGACCGACCGGCGCCATAGCTATGCCTTCGCCAACTGCACCCATTGCGGCCCGCGCTTCACCATCCTGCACCGGCTGCCCTATGACCGGGCGCAGACCACCATGGCCCCGTTCACGCTCTGCCCCGAATGTGCCGCAGAATACGCCGACCCGGCGGACCGGCGCTTTCACGCCCAGCCTGTCGCCTGCCCGGCCTGTGGCCCGCGCCTTTGGATCGAACCCTGCGCCGGAACCGATCCGATATCGCAGGCCGCCGACCGGCTGCGGGCGGGCGAGGTGCTGGCGATCAAGGGGCTGGGCGGCTTTCACCTGGCCTGCGACGCCCGCAACGCGGTGGCCGTCGCCCTGCTGCGCGACCGCAAGCACCGCCCGGCCAAGCCCTTCGCCCTGATGGGAACGCTGCCGATGATCCGCGCCCATGCGGCACTCTCGGCGGAGGAGGCCGCGCTGTTGCAGGACCCCGCCGCCCCGATCACCCTGCTCGCCAAGGCCGGCACACCGCTGCCAGAGGGGATCGCGCCGGGGCAGGGGACGCTGGGCTGGATGCTGCCCGGCACACCGCTGCATCACCTGCTGCTCGATGCCTTTGGTGGGCCGCTGGTGATGACCTCCGGCAACCTCTCAGGGGAACCGCAGGTGATCGGCAACGACGAGGCGCGCGAAAAGCTGGCCGGGTTTGCCGATGCCTTTCTCATGCACGACCGCGAGATCGCCCGCCGGCTCGATGACAGCGTGGAACGGATCACCCCGGCCGGGCCGATGGTGCTGCGCCGGGCGCGCGGGCGGGTGCCGGGCACGCTGCCCTTGCCGCCGGGGTTCGAAGGGGCGCCGCAGGTGGTCGCCTATGGCGGTCAGATGAAATCGGCGCTCTGCCTGATCAAGACCGGGCAGGCGCTGCTGGGCCATCATCTCGGCGATCTCGACGGCGCGCTGACCTATGACGCCTTTCTCCAGGCGGACGCGGATTATGCCGACCTCTTCGATCACCGGCCCGACCTGGTGGCCTGCGATCTGCACCCGGATTTCCGCGCCACCCGCCACGCCCGGTCCAGGGGGCTGCCGGTGGTCGAGGTTCAGCATCACCATGCGCATCTGGCCGCCTGCCTGGCCGAGAACGGCTGGCCGCTGACCGGCGGCAAGGTGGCCGGGATCGTGCTCGACGGGCTGGGGCTGGGTCCCGACGGCACCGTCTGGGGCGGCGAACTGCTGCTGGGCGATTACCGCGACTACGACCGGCGGGCATGGCTGAAGCCCGCGCCGCTGATCGGCGGTGACCGCGCCCAGTCCGAGCCGTGGCGCAATGCACTGGTGCGGCTGGATGCGGCGGGGCTGTCCGATTGGGCCGATACGCTGTTTGCCGACAAGCCGCTGACGCTGGCGCGGCAGGCGGCGGCGCGGGGGATCAACGCACCGCTCTCCTCCAGCGCCGGGCGGCTGTTCGACGCGGTGGCGGCCCTGCTGGACCTCTGCCCCGAGGGCCAGAGTTACGAGGGCGAGGCGGCGATGCGGCTGGAGGCGCTGGCCGAAGACGGTGCCGCGCCGTTTGACTTCGGCGGCGAGGGCGCCGAGATCGACCCGGCGCCGGTATTCCGGTCGATCCGGGCGGCGCTGGAACAGGGCCAATCCGCCGGCCGGATTTCCCACGCCTTTCATGCCGGGCTCGCCCGCGCTTTCGCCACCAAGGCACGCGCGCAGGTCGAGGGGGGCGAGGCCGCAGCGGTGGCGCTGTCGGGGGGCTGTTTCCAGAACGCGCGGCTGCTGTCGGAGACCTTGGATCAGCTCACCGGGCTCCCCGTCCTGATCCAGACCAGAACCCCCGCCAACGACGGCGGGCTGGCGCTGGGGCAGGCGGTGATCGCTGCGGCGCAGCGTCTCTGACGGGCGGTAAGGCGCTTACCGGTTCTGCGGATGGGCGGTTACTCGGTCACCGCCGAAATCCGGCGAAAAATCACCAATGCACTGAGATATAACGCGAAAACAGGTTTTCCCCTGTTTCCGTTTTCTCCTGTTTCCGCCTCTCCGCAGGGGGATGATGGGCGATGAGGCATTGTATGCCACTGCATTCGCACATCGGGGCCGGGCGAACCGGTCCGTCAACGGGAGGGACGCGCGTTGAGCAACACATCCGCTCAGATCGAGACATTCTATGACGTGATGCGCCGCCAGGGGATCACCCGGCGCAGCTTCATGAAATACTGTTCGCTGACAGCCGCCGCACTGGGGTTGTCCCCGGCCATGGTGCCGAAAATCGCCCACGCGATGGAGACCAAGCCGCGCACGCCGGTGATCTGGGTGCACGGGCTGGAATGCACCTGCTGTTCTGAAAGCTTCATCCGCTCGGCACATCCGCTGGCCAAGGACGTGGTCCTGTCGATGATCAGCCTCGATTACGACGACACACTGATGGCCGCCGCCGGGCACCAGGCCGAGGCGGCGTTGCAGGACACCATCGAAAAGTACAAGGGCAACTACATCCTCGCCGTCGAGGGCAACCCGCCCCTGAACGAGGATGGCATGTACTGCATCATCGGCGGCAAGCCCTTCGTCGATCAGCTACGCCACGCCGCCGAGCACGCCAAGGCGGTCATCAGCTGGGGCGCCTGCGCCTCCTACGGCTGCGTTCAGGCGGCCAAGCCGAACCCGACCCGCGCCACCCCGGTGCACAAGGTCATCACCGACAAGCCGATCATCAAGGTGCCGGGCTGCCCGCCCATCGCCGAGGTGATGACCGGGGTGATCACCTACATGCTGACCTTCGACCGCCTGCCCGAGCTTGACCGCCAGGGCCGCCCGGCGATGTTCTACGGCCAGCGCATCCACGACAAGTGCTATCGCCGGCCGCATTTCGACGCCGGCCAGTTCGTCGAGGCCTGGGACGACGAGAACGCGCGCAAGGGCTATTGCCTCTACAAGATGGGCTGCAAGGGGCCGACCACCTACAACGCCTGCTCCACCGTGCGCTGGAACGAGGGCACCTCGTTCCCGATCCAGTCGGGCCATGGCTGCATCGGCTGTTCCGAAGACGGCTTCTGGGACCAGGGCAGCTTCTATGACCGTGTCACCGACCTGACCCAGTTCGGGGTCGAGGCCAACGCCGACAAGATCGGCATGGCCGCCGCCGGCGTCGTCGGCGCCGGGGTCGCGGCCCATGCCGCGGTCTCCGCCCTCAAGGCGGCACAACGCAAGACTCAATCTCAGAAAGAAGGGGCGTAAACCATGACGACCACTCCGAACGGTTTCGACCTCGACAACACCGGTCGCCGCATCGTCGTCGACCCGGTCACCCGGATCGAAGGGCACATGCGCTGCGAGGTGAACGTCGACGACGACGGTGTCATCCGCAACGCCGTCAGCACCGGCACCATGTGGCGCGGGCTCGAGGTGATCCTCAAGGGTCGCGATCCGCGCGATGCCTGGGCCTTTACCGAGCGGATCTGCGGGGTCTGCACCGGCACCCACGCCCTGACCAGCGTCCGCGCGGTCGAGGATGCGCTTGGCATCACCATCCCGGATAATGCCAACTCGATCCGCAACATGATGCAGCTCAACCTGCAGATCCACGACCACATCGTGCATTTTTACCATCTGCATGCGCTGGACTGGGTGAACCCGGTGAACGCCCTCAGGGCCGATCCGAAGGCCACGTCCGAGCTGCAGCAGGCGGTTTCTCCGTCGCATCCCCTGTCCTCCCCAGGATACTTCCGCGACGTGCAGAACCGCCTGAAGAAATTCGTCGAGAGCGGCCAACTCGGCCTGTTCAAGAACGGCTATTGGGACAACCCGGCCTATCTCCTGCCGCCCGAGGCCGATCTCATGGCCACCACCCACTATCTCGAGGCGCTGGACCTGCAAAAGGAGGTCGTCAAGATCCACACGATCTTCGGCGGCAAGAACCCGCACCCCAACTGGCTGGTGGGCGGCGTTCCCTGTCCGATCAACGTGCATTCCACCGGGGCGGTGGGCGCGATCAACATGGAACGGCTGAACATGGTCAGCTCGATCATCGACAAGTGCATCGCGTTCAACAAGAACGTCTATGTGCCCGACATCAAGGCCATCGGCGGGTTCTACAAGAACTGGCTCTACGGTGGCGGGTTGTCGTCCCGCTCCTGCCTCGCCTATGGCGACATCCCCGAGAACGCGAACGATTTCTCGCCCGATCAGCTGCACCTGCCGCGCGGCGCGATCATCAACGGCGACCTGTCTCAGGTGCACGATGTCGACCCGCGCGACCCCGAGCAGGTAAAGGAATTCGTCGATCACAGCTGGTACACCTACGGCGAGGCCGGCAAGGGGCTGCACCCTTGGGACGGCATCACCGATCCCAACTACGAGCTGGGGCCGAACGCCAAGGGCACCCGCACCAACATCGAGGAACTGGACGAGGCCGCCAAGTATTCCTGGATCAAGGCGCCGCGCTGGAAAGGCCACGCGATGGAGGTCGGCCCGCTGGCTCGCTACGTCGTCGGCTATGCCAAGGGGCACGAGCAGATCAAGTCGCAGGTCGACGGGCTTCTGCGCGACATGGACCTGCCGTTCGAGGCGCTGTTCTCGACCCTCGGCCGCACTGCCGCCCGCGCGCTCGAAAGCCAGTATTGCGGCGAGCTGCAGAAACATTTCTTCGACAAGCTGGTCGCCAATATCAAGAACGGCGACGAAAGCACCGCTAACATCGAGAAATGGGATCCCTCTTCCTGGCCGAAAGAGGCCAAGGGCGTCGGCATGACCGAGGCACCGCGCGGGGCGCTGGGCCACTGGATCCGGATCAAGGACGGGCGCATCGAGAACTATCAATGCGTCGTGCCCACCACCTGGAACGGCAGCCCGCGCGACACCGAGGGCAATATCGGCGCCTTCGAGGCCAGCCTGATGAACACCCCGATGGAGCGCCCCGAGGAGCCGGTCGAGATCCTGCGCACCCTGCACAGCTTCGATCCCTGCCTGGCCTGCTCGACCCATGTCATGTCGCCCGACGGCGACGAACTCACCGAGGTCAAGGTGCGCTGAGACGCAAAAGGAGACACACCATGAAAACCACCGCGAAACTCGCTGTCGCAACCGCTCTTCTTGCCGCATCCAGCCTGCCCGCGCTGGCCCATCCGGGCCACCCGGAACTGGCCGGCCCGGCAGGCCATGACGCGGCGCATGTGCTGATCGGGCTGGTCCTGTGCCTGGTGGTCGGGGCAGCCGTCGTCGCCCGCAACGCCTGGCGTTCAACCCGCAAGGAGGAATGATCCATGTCGGAGACCTCGCTTCCCACCCGCAAACCCGGGCGGCCGGCGCGGCTGACCGGTGACGCCACCTTCGACGATGTCGACACCGTCCGCCGCCAGACCTCGGTCTTCGTCTATGAATGGCCAGTGCGGCTGTGGCACTGGGTCAACGCGCTGGCGATCACGATCCTGGTGATCTCGGGATGGTTCATCGCCTCGCCGCCGCCCTCGATGCAGATCGCCGAGGCCACCCACCAGTTCGTCTTCGGCTACATCCGCTTTGGCCATTTCGCCGCCGGCATGATCCTGACCGTCGGGTTCTTCGGCCGGATCTACTGGGCCATGGTCGGCAACCACCACGCGCGGCAGCTGTTCTATGTCCCGGTGTGGAAGGCGCGCTGGTGGAAAGAGGTGGTCATCGAGATGAAATGGTACCTCTTCCTCGAAAAGGAGCCCAAGAAATACGTCGGCCACAACCCGCTGGCACAGATCGCCATGTTCTTCTTCATGACGCTGGGCACCACCTTCATGATCGTGACCGGATGGGCGCTCTATTCCGAGGGCGCCGGGCGCGGCAGCTTTGCCGATGGCGTCGCCGGCTGGGTGCTGACGCTGGTGGGCAATTCGCAGACGGTCCATTCGCTGCATCACTTCGGCATGTGGTTCATCGTGATCTTCATGATCGTCCACATCTATGCCGCCATCCGCGAGGATATCATGTCGCGGCAATCCATGGTCTCGACCATGATCTCGGGCACCCGCAGCTTCAAGGATGACCGCCCCGAATAGGCGCACCCGACAGACAGGCACGGCAAAAGGCGGGGCGACCCGCCTTTTTCTATGGGCGCGAACTTTCCGAAAGTTCATGAATCTGGAACCCTTCTTTCCGGGCCGCCCCCCGCCTGATGAGACCGGAAATGGTAAAAAAATACAGGAAAACAGTGCGTTGATTTGTATGTCACGGTATGCGGAAAATCCGCTGCCTTTGACGGATGCACATAATACAGTCGATGAACATGGAAAGCGAAAAGCTTCCATCCACTTTCGCAACTTGGGAGGAGCGCGGAATGGCAGGCATGACGGGCAAGGTGTTGGTCCTCGGCATCGGCAACGTCCTTTGGGCCGACGAGGGGTTTGGCGTCCGCTGTGTCGAACGCCTGGCCGAGACCCGGCAGTTCGGCGACGATGTGTGCCTTCTCGACGGCGGCACCCAGGGGCTCTACCTGCTGCCGTTCCTGGAAGAGGCCGACATCCTGATCGTCTTCGACGCGGTTGACTACGGCCTCGCCCCCGGC
This sequence comes from Aquicoccus sp. SU-CL01552, assembly GCF_040365005.1. Classification (NCBI taxonomy): domain Bacteria; kingdom Pseudomonadati; phylum Pseudomonadota; class Alphaproteobacteria; order Rhodobacterales; family Paracoccaceae; genus Aquicoccus; species Aquicoccus sp. SU-CL01552. The sequence continues at coordinate 16,324 of NZ_BAABWV010000008.1, forward strand.
ACCCTCAAGATCGTCGAAGGCGACGCGGTTCCCAGCTTCATGGGCGCCAAGAAGATGAGCCTGCACCAGACCGGGTTCCAGGACGTGATCGCCACCGCGCAACTGATGGGCTATTGCCCCGAAACCCTGCTGCTGATCGGCTGCCAACCCGAAGAGATCGAGGATTACGGCGGCGGCTTGCGCCCCATCGTGTCCGACCAGATCGACCCGGCCATCGCGGTCGCGCTTGACCGGCTGGCCGGATGGGGCATCGAGGCCCGCGCCGGACGCAGCGACGACAGCCTGCTGGCCGACCCCTCAATCAAGCGTGGTGCCTACGAAGACGGGCGCCCCGCCGCGCATGAGGCCTGCCGGACCGGGGATGACCGCTTTTTCCCCGGCGAGGGCTGAGCGATGTGCGTCGGCATCCCGATGCAGATCCTCTCGGTCGACGGCATCGCCGCGCAGGCCGCCGACGGTCCCCGCCGCGAGGTGATCGACCTGTCGCTGACCGGGCCGTTGCAGCCGGGCACATGGGTCCTGACTTTTCTGGGCACCGCCCGCGAGGTGATCGACGCCGACGAGGCGCGCAAGATCGCCGCCGCGTTGGACGGGCTGCGCTCGCTGATGACCGGCGGCGACCTGGGCAACGCCTTTGCCGATCTCGATGCCACCCCACCCCGATTGCCGCCACACCTGCAGGCGGCGCTGGACAAAGGAGAGACGCGCGGATGACACACCCATTGATCACCCGGTTGACCGAGGACATGCAGTGGCCGAACCTCGCCAGTGCCGCCGATCTGGAGGGCTTTACCGGGGGCCCGGGATGGCACGTGGTCTTCGTGCCCGGCGATCCGGCCCGAAACCTCGAGACGGCGGATGTGGCGGTGATCCTGCCGGAGCTGAAAATGGCGTTCCAGGGCAAGTTCGATTGCGCCGTCGCCGATCCCGCCATCGAGGCGGTGCTGCGCGAGGACACCCGCGTCCTCAAGACACCAAGCCTGATCTTCTTTCATGACGGCGCCTTTGTGACCGGCATCCCGAAGGTGCGGGACTGGAGCGAATACATGACACGGATCACTCAGATCCTCGCACGCCCGCCCGTGGCGGCCGAATAGGGAGATTGCCAGATGGTTGGAAATTTCAACATGCCGCCCATGGGTTATGGCCCCGGATCGCAGCCCGTCGACGACGAGGCCGGCGAACTGGAATACATGCCGATGCCGCAGGACATGCGCACCTTCACCGCCCATATCCCCGAGGTCGAGGTCGATGACAGGCTGACCCCGGCGCTGGACCTGTTGCGCAGGATCGCCGCCGCTGCCGAGCTTGCGGGGCAGGGCGGTGGCAACACCACCTTCGACCTGTCGACGCTCGACCGGGCAAACCGCGCCCTGATCGCCGAAACCATGGGCGAGGGCGAGGTGGCGATCCGCGTCTTCGGCAAGCCCGCCGTGGCGGTCCAGGAAAGCGTCTTTGCCGGGATCTGGGTGCTCAAGGCGGCAGAGATGGACGTGATCGAGGTCGGCCAGGTGCCCCGGATGGCACAGGCGCGTGCCTTCGCGGCGCGCCGCCCGGCGCTGGGCGCCGAGGCCCCGTTGTCGCCCAGCGTCGTCAACGCGCCGCCGCTTCTGGTCGAACTGGCGGACAAATCGGCGGGTTTCACCCCGGGGGGGGAGGTCCATACGGTCAACCTGACGCTGCTGCCCCATACCGAGCAGGATCTCGAATGGCTCGACGCCGCCATGGGGCGGGGATCGGTCGAGATCCTGTCGCGCGGCTATGGCAACTGCCGGATCGAGGCCACCGCGCTGGCGCATGTCTGGCGGGTGCGGTTCTACAACTCGATGGACACGCTGATCCTCGACACCTTCGAGGTTTCCACCATGCCCGAGGTCGCCATCGCCGCCGACGAGGATCTTTCCGACAGCGGCGCGCGCCTGCTCGAAGTGCTGGAGGCGATCCGATGAGCGGTTTCGAGGGCTCGTTTCTGGGCGCCAACGACCGGATCAGCCTGCGCGCCATCATGGAGTGCAAGATCTGCTGGACTCCCTATGACCCCAAGGAGGGTGACGATACCCGGCAGGTGCCGCCGGGCACCCCTTTCCTCGCCCTGCCCGAGGACTGGAAATGCCCGAACTGCGACGCCCCCAAGGAACAGTTCCTGGTCTCCGAGGATCCCGGCTCCGACGCGGTGCGGGATGCCGAGGCGCTCGCCGAACGGACCCGCGCGCTCGAGGCCGACTTCACCGAGATCTGGCATGGAAAGATGCGCGACGTGCCGATGGTCAACAAGGTCCTGCACGTGCAGGCGGTGGCGTTCCAGTTGCATGAGGGGCGCCCGCTGGGCATCCTGATCAGCCCCTGGTTCATGAACCTGGTGCAATTGGCCGCCGAGGGCGAAGACTGGTCCGACCTGATCCCCGGCGCCAAGGAGGTCATCTCCTTTCCCTCCGGCGATTACGAGTTCATCCACAACACCCGCGAGACGGTCGGCGGCTACAAGGCCTGCTCGCTGTTCTCGCCGATGGGGGAATTCCGGTCGCAGGCGCAGGCGGTCGACGTGGCCGAGGCGGTGATGGTCGCGCTCTTCAACGACGAGAACCGCGCCGAGACCGATCGCAGCGCCGACATCCGCGCCGCCCGCGAGGCCGAGATCGAGGCTGCCGACGCTGCCGAGGCCGCCGAGGCAGAAGCCGGGGCAGAGGACAGCCAGACAACCGCGCCGGAGGCCCTCCCCGAGGCCCCGACCCGCCGCCAGGTGATCTCCGCCGGACTGGCGAACGAGGCCTGAACGATGCTGGACCGCGCCGATATCCCCTCTGGCCGGGTCCGGGCGATCGCCCCCGAGCCGCTGCCGGTCTCGGCGATGATGCGCGGCAAGCCGGTGGCGGAGGTGGTGGATCTTCTGCCGCGCCTGTTCAACCTGTGCCGCGGTGCGCAGGCCACCGCGCTTAACCTGGCGCTTGGGCTTGAGGGGGCAGGCGACGACATGCTGGTGCAGGAGATCCGCAACGATCATCTTCTGCGCCTCGCCATCGTGCTGCCGCAGCGCCTCGGGCTGGACCGGCTGGCGGTCCCCTTCAACGATCCCGCCCAATTGCCAAACGCGCTCTTCGGCGCCCCGACCCTGCCCGACAACGCCGTCGAGTTCGATGACTTCCTGCGCGGCGATAGCGGTATCGCGCCGATCCTGCGCGCCATTCGCGACCGTTTCGCCCCGGGTGAGGCAACTTGTCCCCAACTGCCCCCGGTCGGGGCGGACATGACCCTGAACGCGGCGGAAAACAGCGTTGCGGCCCGACACCTCGACCACCCGATCCTGTGTCATGTCGAGGCGCAGTTCGGGCGCGGGCCGTACTGGCGCGTCACCGCGCGGGCGGTCGATCTGGATGCGCTTCTGCACGGTGACCTGCCCGCCCCGCGTCTGGTCGCGCCCCACACGGCGGTGGTCCCGGCCGCGCGGGGGCAATACATGGTGCGGGCACGGGCCGAGGCCGGGCGCATCACCGATCTGCACCGCATCACCCCCACCGATCACATGCTGGCACCGGGCGGCATTCTGGAGCACTCTCTGGCAACATTGCCTGCGTCGAAACACGACCAGGCCGCGCTGTTGGTCGATATTCTCGACCCCTGCGTGCCGATCCGGCTGGAAGGTTTGACCGATGCATGAAATGTCCCTGTGCGAAGGCATCCGGCAGGTGATCGACGACCACGCCCGCACCGATGGGTTCAAGGCCGTGAAATGCGTGCGACTGGAGATCGGCGCGTTTTCGGGCGTCGAGAAACCGGCACTGGAGTTCGCCTTCGACGTGGTGATGCGCGGCGGCCCGGCCGAGGGCGCGCGGCTGGTGATGATCGATCTGCCCGGGCGCGCGATGTGTTACGACTGTATCAAGGAGGTCGAGATCGAGGCCCGCCTCGATCCCTGCCCGGACTGTGGTGGCGGACGGCTGATGCCGGTCGCCGGCGAAGAAATGAGAATCAAGGATCTGGAGGTCATCTGATGTGTACGGTTTGCGGCTGCGGCGACAGCACGGTCGAGGGGCATGATCACGCCCACGATCATTCCCATCCCCACGATCATAATCACGATCATGGACATCATCACCATCCCGACGCAAGCGACCTGCATTTCGGCCACGGTCCCGCCGGGGTCGAGGTCGCCGGCATGAGCCAGGAGCGTCTGGTCCAGATCGAAACCGACATCCTCGCCAAGAACGACCGCTATGCAGATGCAAACCGCCGGACGCTGGCCGGTCTCGGCGCCTTTGCCATCAACCTCGTCTCCTCGCCCGGCTCGGGCAAGACCACGCTCTTGTGCAAGACCATCGAGGCGCTGGGCGATCACCCCCTCGCGGTGATCGAGGGCGATCAGCAAACCGCCAACGACGCCGACCGCATCCGCGCCACCGGGGCGCAGGCGGTGCAGGTCAACACCGGCAAGGGCTGCCACCTGGACGGCCACATGGTCGGCCACGCGATGGAGCATCTGTCGCTGGGCGAGGGCGGTTTCCTGTTCATCGAGAACGTCGGCAACCTCGTCTGCCCCGCCGGCTTCGATCTGGGCGAGGATTGCAAGGTCGCGATCCTCTCGGTGACCGAGGGCGAGGACAAGCCGCTGAAATACCCCGACATGTTCACCGCCTCGCGGCTGGCGCTGCTCAACAAGGTCGATCTCGCGCCCCATTGCGACGTGGATCTCGACCTCTACGAGGCCAACCTGCGCCGGGTGAACCCCGCCATCGAGGTGATCCGCGTCTCGGCCCGCACCGGCGAGGGCATGGGCAACTGGCTGAACTGGCTGAACGGGGCGCTCACGCGCAAAGCCGGGCGCGCGGCGGCGGAATAGACCATGGCCGAGACACTCCCCTCCATCCTGCTGGTCGATGACGAGGTGCATTCGCTGAACGCCATGCGCATGGCGCTGGAGGATGATTTCGAGTGTCTCACCGCCCTCAACGCCGATGAGGCCACCCGGCTGATGGAAGAGAACTTCGTCCAGGTGATCTTCTGCGACCAGCGGATGCCGGGCCGGTCCGGGGTGGAGTTCCTGAAAGAGGTGCGCGACCGCTGGCCGGAAACCGTGCGCATCATCATCACCGGCTATACCGAGACCAGCGACATGATCGCCGCGATCAACGAGGCCGGGATCTATCAGTTCCTGACCAAGCCCTGGCATCCCGATCACCTGGTGATGAGCGCCAAGAACGCCGCCGACCTGTTCCGCCTGAACCGCGATCACGAGCGGATGTCGCTGGAAATGCGCTATCTGTCGCGCAACGTGGAAACCAAGCTGGAGGAACAGCGCAAGGCCCTGCGCGAGGGGCTGGGGTTCGAGAACGTGCTGCGCTCGCCCAATTCGCCGATGAACGCGGTGATCGCCCAGGCCCGCCAGTTCGCCAGCTTCGACGTGCCGGTGATGATCATCGGCGCGCCCGGCACCGGCAAGACCGCGCTGGCCCGCGCCATCCACTACAGCTCGCTGCGTTCCGACCGCCCGTTTCACGAGATCAACTGCACCGGCGTCGACGACGAGATCCTCGAGATCGAACTGTTCGGCGCCCGTCGCGGTGCGCTGCACGGCCAGCAGGGCCATAAACCGGGATTGCTGCAAAAGGCCGATCGCGGCACGCTGTTCATCAACGGCATCGCCGAACTCTCCCCGCGTATGCAACTGGCGCTATTGCGGGTGGCGACCGAGGGGCGGTTCCGCCCGCTGGGCAGCCATGAAGAGTTTCGAACCGACGTGCGCCTGCTCACCGGCAGCAGCCGCGACCTGCGCGCCGAGGTGGCCGCCAACCGCTATCGCTCCGATCTCTACTATGCACTGGCGCGGGCGACCCTGGTGGTGCCGCCGCTCAGCGAACGGCGCAGCGACATCGCCATCCTGGCGCAAAGCCTGCTGTTCGATGCCGCCTCGGCCCATGGCAAGCCGGTGCACGGGCTGTCCGAGGACGCGGTGCAGTTCCTCGAGAACCACGACTGGCCCGGTAACCTGCGCGAGTTGGAGAACGAGGTGATGCGCATGCTGATCTTCTCGCAGGACAGCGTGCTGGGCCCCGAGCTGATCTCGCGCCACATCCTGCAGGCCGCGCCCGGGCGCGAGGAGGGCGTCGATCCCTCGACCGACCGGGTGCTTACCGGCTCCGGCACGCTCAAGGACCGGGTCGAATGGATCGAGACCCGCATCCTGCGCGAGACCCTGACCCGGCTGAAATGGAACAAGAGCCGCGCCGCGGCCGAGCTTGGCCTCAGTCGGGTCGGCCTGCGCGCCAAGATCGAACGCTATGGCATCGCCGAACCCGGCAAGGCCAGCCAGCCAGAGGAGGACTGAACCATGTGCCTGGGCATTCCCGGTCAGATAACCGAAGTGACCGATGCCGCGCGGATGATGGCCGTGGCCGATGTCTCCGGCGTGCGGCGTGCGGTCAACGTCGCCCCGATCGCCGACGGCCCGCTCGACGGGCTGGTCGGCAAATGGGCGCTGATCCACGTCGGTTTCGCCATGGCCGTCATCGACGAGGACGAGGCCGAGAAAACGCTCGAGGCCCTGCGCGGGCTGGGCGAGGCGCAGGAAACGCTCGAGGCGATGGCCGCCGGACAGGCCGCATTGGAGGGACGGACATGAAATACGCCGAGGAATTCCGCGACCCGGTGGCGGCCAGGGCGCTGCTGGCCGAGATCGCCCGGGTCAGCGACCAGATCGGCGCCACCGCCGAGAAGCCCATCCACATCATGGAGATCTGCGGCGGTCACACCCACGCCATCTTCCGCTATGGTCTCGACAAGCTGACCCCGCCGGGGATCGAGTTCATCCACGGCCCCGGCTGCCCGGTCTGCGTCCTGCCGATGAGCCGGGTCGACGAATGCGTCGAACTGGCCGAACAGCCCGGCGTGATCTTCACCACCTTCGGCGACGCCATGCGCGTGCCCGGAACCCGCAAGAGCCTGCTTCAGGCCAAGGCCGACGGCGCCGATATCCGCATGGTCTATTCCCCGCTCGACGCGCTGGAACTGGCTCGGCGCAACCCCGACAGAGAGGTGATCTTCTTCGGCCTCGGGTTCGAGACGACGACCCCCTCGACCGCCTTCTCGATCCAGCAGGCCGCTGCCGAGGGGCTGGAGAACTTCAGCGTGTTCTGCAACCACATCACCGTGCCGCCGCCGATCAAGGCGCTGCTCGACGATCCGCACATGGTGCTCGACGGTTTTGTCGGGCCGGGGCATGTCTCGATGGTGATCGGCATCCACCCCTATGACTTCATCGCGCGCGACTATGGCAAGCCCATCGTCGTTGCCGGGTTCGAACCGCTGGACCTGCTGCAATCGGTGCTGATGGTGCTGCAACAGATCCGCGAGGGCCGCGCCGAGGTGCAGAACCAGTACGCCCGCGTGGTGCCCGAACATGGCAACCCGGCCTCGCTCGCGGCGATCGAGGATGTCTACACCCCGCGCCCCAGCTTCGAATGGCGCGGGCTGGGCGAGATCGACGCCAGCGGGCTGCGCATTCGCGACAGCTACGCCCGCTTCGACGCCGAGGTGAAATTCGGTATCGGTTACGCCGCCGGCCCCCGCCACGTCGAAGAGGTCGAGGGCTGCGAATGCGGCGCGGTGATGACCGGCCGGATCAAGCCGACGGGATGCCCGCAATTCGGACGCGGCTGCACCCCCGAGATGCCGCTGGGCGCGCTGATGGTCAGCTCCGAGGGCGCCTGTGCCGCCTACTACCAATACGGCGGCGCCCGTGCCCCGGAGGCGGCGGAATGAACGCGATGAACAGACCCGAACAACGTGTCGTGACGCTGGCCCACGGTGGCGGCGGCAAGGCGATGCGCGACCTGATCGAGACGGTCTTCACCGCCACCTTTCAGCCTGACGCGATGGAGGACCAGGCCCGGCTGATGGATGCCGCGCTTCAGGAACCCGGTGCGCGGCTCGCCTTCACCACCGACAGTTTCGTGGTCGACCCGGTCGAGTTTCCCGGCGGCGACATCGGCAAGATCGCGGTCTGCGGCACCGTCAACGATCTGGCCGTCGGCGGCGCGCGGCCGCTCTGGCTCTCGGCGGCCTTCATCATCGAGGAGGGCACCGAGATCGCCCTGCTGGAACGCGTCGTCGCCTCGATGAAATCCGAGGCGGACAAGGCCGGCGTGCGGATCGTCACCGGCGACACCAAGGTCGTCGGGCGCGGCATGGCCGACAAGCTCTTCGTCACCACCTCGGGCGTCGGGGTGATCCCGGCGGGCCGCGAGCTGGCCGCGACACAGGTGCGCCCGGGCGATGTCGCCATCGTCAACGGCGTGCTGGGCGACCACGGCGCCGCGATCCTCGCCGCGCGCGGCGACATGGCGCTCTCGGCCGAGATCCCCTCGGATTGCCAGGGGCTGGGCCATCTGATAGAGGCCGTCATCTCCGCCGCCCCCGGCGCCCGCGCCGCGCGGGACGCCACCCGCGGCGGCCTCGCCTCGGCCCTGAACGAGATCGCCGAGGCCGCCGGCGTCGGCATCGAGATCGAAGAAACCGCCCTGCCGCTGCGCCCCGAGGTCCGGGGCATGTGCGAGATCCTCGGCCTCGACCCGCTCTACCTCGCCAACGAGGGTACACTGGTGGTCTTCGTCCCCGAGGACGAGGCCCCGGCGGCCCTGCTGGCGATGCGCACCGTCGCGGCCGGACGCGGCGCCACGATCATCGGCCGCGCCACCCCCGACCAGCCCGGCCGCGTGACCATGCGCACCCTGTTCGGCGGTGCCCGCATCGTCGACATGCTGGTGGGCGAACAATTGCCGCGCATCTGCTGACCCGCTGACCCAAGCGGGGCGGGGCGACCGGCAGCCAGCCCATTGCACTTCGTGGTGCAGCCTTCGACGAAATCCCTTGTCGTTGCGAAGGCATGTTGAGCAAAGGCTCCCGCAGAAATCTTCGGGAGCCTTACATGCTTGATGTCCGCTCAGCGGGACTTAGCCGCCGTTCGCTGCTTCTGCGCCAATGTCGGCTTCAAGACCACTGTCGAAAATGCAGTGCATGCCACGTCAAATGGTCTTCGCGATTGGAGTACGACGCTTTTGCCTGCTAGCTTCGAAGTGGTTTGCGTGAAAGGCAAGTTTGACGGAGGAGACTGGATGCTATTTGGTAGGGGCCGCCAGAGAGGCGTCGAACAAGAGCTGGCGCCATACGCGAACTTCGTAGTAAAGAAGGTCGCCCCCTTCCTATCCGTTCAGCGTGACGCAATCTTGGACACTGCCAGAAAGTCATTTCCGAAGGGGATGTACGAAAGCGGCGCCGAGCGCGCCTTGATCAATTATGGTCACGCCACGGCGCAAATGGTTGCCGTTGCATTAGCTGCTGCCGCAAGAAGCGCAACTGGCAGAGAGCTGTCCGAAATCGAGTACGGTGATTGCGCGCTAGCGGCGCAGTTTTTGATGCGAATCCCACTTAGAGGTCATGATGAGGCTATCGACAACATAGTCGGTGAATGGATCACAGCGTTCGAAACCGACTTGCATTACCTTGTGTTCGCCAACGAAAACGAGTCCGTTCCTGATCTGATCGAGCAAGGTAACGAACGTTACTTACACTATGAGGAGCACGTCGACGCAAAACTGCCGGAAGCGTACTTTTTCCTGCTCGCCAAAGTGCTACTGCAAAGAGAAAAGGGTGAATGGGAGCCATATCGACTCTTGGACCCCATGCTTGGACCAAGCCCAATCCTACTGGCGACCTTCGACGCCGCTTGGGACGATATCGGAAGTATGATCCAACATTGGATGGATACAGTGCAGGAAGTGCAAAAGGAGGCTGACAAAAACGGTCTAGAAGTTTGGAGTTGGTGGTAGCAGCAGACGTTCATGAACTTCGCAGCATCCGTCACTTTGGGCTCGGAGCGGACACTGCGCTCCGAGCCTCGGTATCTTTCGCCAGTACCACGAAGTGCCAAGGGCTGGGACGGCAGTCCCCCTCCAATTTGACTCCCCCCGCCCCAGCGCCGACAGTTCCCCTGATCGCGAAACTGCCGGAGCCCTCCCATGCCGTTGCCAAAGCTCTCTCTCCAGGTGTTCGAGGCCTTCGAGCAGGTGGCGCGGACCGGCTCGATGCAGCTGGCCGCGCGCGAGATGGGGTTGTCGATCTCCTCGGTCTCGCATCACGTTGCCCGGCTCGAGGAGGAATTGGGCGTGGTCCTGCTCGACCGGTCCTCGCGTCCTTTTGAGCTGACGCGTGAGGGTCGGGAGGCGCTGCATCACCTCTCCGCCGGGCTGCAACATCTGCGCCGCGCCACCAGCGAGACCGCCGTCGGCGGGCTGCTGGGCGCCCGGTCGCTGCGGATCGGCATCGTCGAGGATTTCGAAAGCAACGTGGCGCCGGAACTGGCCGTCGCCCTCGCCGGGCGGATGCCGCGCGCGCGACTGGCGATCAGCACCGTGCTCAGCCACGAGGCCCCCGAGCGCCTGCGCGGCGGCAAGCTCGAGGTCGCCGTCGCCGCCGAGACCGGGGATCTGCCCGGCGACATCCTGGCAGACCCGATCCTGCGCGATCCCTTCCTGGTCGCCATGCCGCGCGGGATCGAGGCCGACGCGGCGGACCTGTTGCATGGTCGGGCCGACCTGCCGTTCCTGCGCTTCAATACCGCCCACCTGATCGGCCGGCAGGTCGATGCGCATCTGTCCCGCAATCGCATTGCGCTGCCCGACCGCTTCACCTTTGACAGCGTGCAGTCGATCATGGCGGTGATCGCCAATGGCGACGGCTGGGCGATCCTCACCCCGCTGGGCTTCCTGCGCGCCCAGAGATACGCGCCGCAGGTCCGGCTGCAGCCGCTGCCGATGAGCACCTTTGCGCGCCACATCTCGCTGCTGTCGCGGCGCGATTTCGACCAACCCACCGCCGGCGCCATCGCCGGGCTGATCCGCGACAGCGTCCGCCGGCTGGCGATCGACCCGATCACCCGCAGCCATCCCTGGCTGGCCGAGGGGTTCACCGTGCTGGAGCCGGGGGGCTGAGTGGTGGCGGGCGACCCAAACTCCGCGATTTTCCGAACAACAGATCCGGGAATCCCGGAACTCCTGCATTTCCTTTGACCTTTGCCGTGCCGCCGCTCTGATGGGCGGGACAGCAGCGGGCAAGCGACGAAGGAGACAGCGATGCGGGACCAGGCAAGGGTAGTGGTGATCGGCGGCGGGATCGCGGGATGTTCGGCGCTCTATCACCTGACGCAAGAGGGCTGGACCGACGTCATGCTGATCGAGCGGGACGAGCTCACCTCCGGCACCACATGGCACTCTGCCGCGCAGGTGACCAATTTCGGCATGACCCAGACCATGGTCGGCCTGAAAAGCCATTCGATCGCCCTTTACAAGGAGTTGCGCGACGATCCCGAGTACCCGGTCGGCTACAACCACGGTGACGGCGGCATCCGCCTCGCCAATACCGAGGCGCAGATGGACGGCTATCGCCACTTTGCCTCGATGGCCCGCGGCATGGGCGTGGAGTTCGAGGTGATCGACGCGGCCGAATGCGCCCGCCGCCACCCGCTGATCTCCACCGACAACCTGCTGGGTGGGCTCTGGGATCCCACCGACGGCCATATCGACCCGGCGCAACTGTGCCAGGCGCTGGCCCGCCGCGCCCGCCTTGCCGGGGCCGAGGTCAACCGCCACACCCCGGTGACCGGGCTGACCCAGCACCCCGACAGCACATGGACCGTGCACACCGAAAAGGGCGACGTGAGGGCCGAGATCGTCGTCAACGCCGGCGGCTACCGCTGCAACGAGATCGGCGCGATGATGGGGGTCAGCCACCCGGTCGCCTCGATGGAGCACCAGTATTTCCTGACCGAGGACATCCCCGCCATCGCCGAGGCCGGCCACCGGATGCCGCTGCTGCGCTGCCCGATCAGCGATTACTACTGCCGGCAGGAAAAGGGCGGGCTGCTGCTGGGCTTCTACGAACAGGGCTGCCGCACCTGGGGCATGGACGGGATTGACCCGAAATTCACCAACGATCTCTGCCCCGACGACCTCGACCGGGTGACCGACGTGCTCGAGGGGGCCTTTGCCCGGATGCCCGCGCTGATGGAGACCGGCATCCGCTCCATCGTCAACGGCCCGATCACCTATACCATCGACGGCGCGCCGCTGGTCGGCCCGATCCCGGGCAAGCGCAATGCCTTCTGCATCATCGGGTTGCGTGCCGGGCTGGGCGAGGGCGGCGGCCACGGCTGGCTGCTGGCCCAGCAGATCGTGCACGGCGAGGCACAGTATGACACCTGGGTCATCGACCCGCGCCGCTTCACCGGCCACGCCACGGTGGAACTCACTGCGCTCAAGGCGATCGAGGATTACCAGAACGAATTCCGCTTTCACTTCCCGCACGAACACCGCCCCGCCGGCCGCCCGATGAAGACCACGCCGCTGACCCCGCTGCTGGCCGCCGAGGGGGCCGAGTTCGGCACCGTCAACGGGTGGGAGCGGGTGGATTACATCAAGCCCACGCCCGATTTCTCCGAAACCCTCGGATTTCGCTTCAACGAGGTGCACGACCTGGTCGCACAGGAGGTCGCCGCCGTCGCCACGTCCGTCGGCCTGACCGAGGTCTCCGGCTTCAACCGCTTCGAGCTGACCGGCAAGGACGTCCACGGCTTCCTCGACCGGATGCTCTGTGGCCGGGTGACGAAAAAGCCGGGCCGCGTCGGGCTGGGTTACCTGCTGAACCATCACGGCATGCTCAAGACCGAGGCGACCATCGCCAATATCCCTGCCTCGGATCGCGGGCCTGACCGGGTCTGGTACGGCTCTGCCGCGGCCTCGGAATACCACGACATGGACTGGCTCACCGCGCATCTGCGCCCGGCCGAGGATGTCACCATCCGCTCGCTGACCAACGCCCAGACCATCCTCGTGCTGGCCGGCCCCAGGGCGCGCGACGTGCTCTCGGCGGCGGCGCGCGGCGACTGGTCGCGCGAGGCTTTCCCCTGGCTCTCGCTGCGCGAGGCCCATATCGGCATCGCCCCCGCCACCGTGCTCGGCGTCAGCTTCTCGGGCGAACTGGCCTATGAGATCCACGTCCCGAACGAGAGCCTGCACGCCGCCTATCTTGCCTTGCGCAAGGCGGGCGAGGCGCACGGGCTGCGCCTCTTCGGCGCGCGGGCGGTGGATTCGATGCGGCTCGAAAAAGGCTTCCTGCATTGGAAGGCCGACCTCCTGACCGAGTTCGACCCCTTCGAGACCGGGCTTGACCGCTTCGTCAAGCTCGACAAGGGGGACTTCATCGGCAAGCCGGCCCTGCTCGAACGGGTGGAAAACGGCCCGCGCCGCAAACTGGTGACGCTTGCGGTCGAAACCTCGGAGGCCCCCGCCCACGGTGGCGCCTCGCTGGTCGCGGATGGCAAAATCGTCGGCACCGTCACCTCGGGCGATTGGGGCCATCGCACCGGCCTCAACCTGGCCTATGCCTTTGTCGCGCCGGAGGTCGCTCAGGAGGGGACCGAGATGACCGTCGATATCCTCGGTGAACCCGTCCCCGCCCGCGTCATCCCCGCCTCGCCCTACGATCCGGGGTTCGACCGTATGCGGGCCTGACCCCCACCACACGCCCCCTCTGCGGCGAAAGGCGGCAGCGCCGGGTGCAAATAGGTAAAGACGGTACCCATTCCTGCCGCTACGCTACCCCCGACAGGATAATCGGAGGCTCACGAGGGAGGAGGGGGCCGATGGGGACCCAGCCCGCAAGACAAGACGCCCGCGCCCCGCTCAGGGATTTGCTGGCGGCGCAGGTGCGTACCCTGTTGCCGGCCAGTTTCGGCATGGTCATGGCGACCGGCATCGTCTCGCTCGCCTCCAGCCAGATCGGGCTGCGCCCGCTTGCCTTGGGGCTTTTCGCCATCGCCTGCCTGTCCTACGCGATCCTCTGGACCCTCACGGCGTTCCGGCTCATCTACCATCCCCGCGCGGTGTTCCTCGACGTGATCGACCATCTGCGCGGCCCGGGGTTTTTCACCAAGGTCGCAGCCACCGGCATCCTCGGCAGCGAGGCTTTGTTGCTGTTTCAGGCCCGGACCCCCGCCTTTGCCCTGTGGTTCCTTGCCGTCGGCCTGTGGCTTCTGCTCACCTACACGATCTTCACCGCCCTGACGGTGAAAGAGGAAAAACCCTCACTCGAAACCGGGATTTCCGGCGCATGGCTGCTCGCGGTGGTCTCGACCCAGTCGATTGCCGTGCTGTCCGCCCTGTTGGCGGCGCATGTGGAACAGCCGCTGCGCCTCGACCTCAATTTCCTCGCCCTGTCCATGTGGCTCTGGGGCGGGATGCTTTACATCTGGATGATGTCGCTGATCTTCTACCGCTACACCTTCTTCCGGTTCTCGCCCGGCGACCTCTCGCCGCCCTACTGGATCAACATGGGGGCGATGGCGATCTCGACGCTGGCGGGGTCGCTGCTGATCCGCAATACCGCCGACGCCTGGTTCCTGAATTCCATCGCGCCGTTTCTCAAGGGCTTCACCATCTTCTACTGGGCGACGGGAACATGGTGGATTCCGATGCTGCTGATCCTCGGGATCTGGCGGCATGTCTACAAAAGGTTCCCGTTCCGCTATGACCCGCTCTACTGGGGCGCGGTCTTTCCCATCGGCATGTACGCCGTCGCCACCAACGCGATGAGCGCCGCGCTCGGCTTCGGGTTCCTCGATCCGCTGGCGCGGCTGTTTTCCTACGCCGCGATCGTGGTTTGGACGGTGACCTTCCTCGCCTTCCTGCGCGCCACGCTGGCCCGTTTCGGATCGGCGCGCTGAGCCGGCTTTCAGTCGCGCTCCCGCTCCAACGCCGCCAACCCTTCCTTCACGATCCGCCAGCGCATCAGCTCCTGCGCCACCTGCCAGGCCTTGTACTCCATGCTGCGGGTGCTGGCGGTGTCCAGCAGGGTCAGTTCCGCCATCGGCACCAGCCCGGCGACCTCGCGACCGCTGCGGGTGATCACCACCCGGTCGCCATCGCGGGCCACCGCCTGCACGTAACCGCCCAGCCTGTCGCGCAACTGGCTGATCGGGCAAAGATGGATCATCGGCGGCCTCCCCGGGTGAATGCGTCTCGCGGCGCGGAATCGGACAGGCGCAGGCTGGTGGCATCGGGTTAACCGGCGGCTAAGGCGGCGCGCGCTGGGGGCGGTGTTCACCGGCTGGCAAGGAAGCTTGTACAAAACGGCCCGCAAATCCCCCAAAGAGGCGGATCGGATGGTTTTTCCGGGTGTCTGATTTGTACGAAACGGGGGGTAAATCCCCCGATGCGCGATCAGTCGAAGGTGCCCGCCACCCGGCCCAGCAGCATGAAGGCGCGCGCCGTCCGCGTCTCGGCCAGCGCGGTGATCTCCTCGTCGCTGGCCTGTTCGGCGAACTCCGCGAACGACTGGTCGAACCGCCGCAGGAAGTGATGCGCCGCATCGCGAAAGATCGGGTCCTGCTTCATCCGCGCCGCGCTCAGCGCCAGCGAAGAGCGGTCCCGCACACCTCCCAGCGCCGCCACCGCGCGGCCGCGCGCGCCCTGGGCGAACTGGCGCCAGACCTCGGGCCGCGCCCGGTCGGGCGACAGGTCATCCATATATATGCCGTCCTGGCTGAGCAGGGTCAGCACATCTTGTGCCGCCTGGATCAGTTGGGCCGCCTTGCGATCCTTCAGCGCGCGGCGCAGCGCGGCAAATCCGTCCTCGTCCTCGGCGGTTTCGGGGAAATGCAGGGCGCGGATGAAATCCGCGTGCGGCAGCGGCGGGCTCAGCGCCTCGGCCGGGGTGCCCAGTTCCAGCGCGCCCTGGTCCTCGCCCTCCGGCGCGGCAGCGGCGGCGGCCTGCACCACCTGCCGCGTCGCCTCGGCCGCCCGGCTGGAATGGAACACCGCCAGCGCCGCCTCGGTCTTGCGCGCCGTCTCCGCGATCTCCTCCAGCTTCTTTTTCACCGAAGCATCCTGCTGCGTCGCCCCGCGCTGCTGCTGCGCGATCTGCGCCTGGCGGATCGCGTCGATGGCGGTTTGCAGCCTGCGGCTTTCCTCGCGCATCACCCGGCTGGCGCGGGCAGCGGTAGCAGCGACCCAGATCATCGCCACCGGCAGGAACACCGCGAGCAGCGTGATGATGAAGCGCAGCCCGTCGATCCCGCCCCCCGCGGGCGCCGCGAACAGGAACGCCACCGCGCCCAATAGCCATAGCACGCTGAGCGCAAGGGCGGTCAGCTCGATGCCGGTGACCTGCGGCCGGCTGGGCCGGTCGTACATGCCCAGCGGCGTGTTCAGCGCCTTGTCCGGGTCGGGGGAGGGGCCGGCGGCCATATTGCGCGCTCCGTCAGGCGTAGATGATCTTGAGGATCTCGTAGGACCGCTCGCCGCCCGGCGTGCGCACCTCGACACTGTCGCCTTCTTCCTTGCCGATCAGCGCCCGTGCGATGGGCGACTTGATGTTCAGCAGGCCGTTCTCGATGTCGGCTTCCTGCTCACCCACGATCTTCCAGGTCTTCTCGGCGTCGGTGTCCTCGTCGACCAGGGTCACGGTGGCGCCGAACTTGATCGGACCCGACAGCTTGGCCGGGTCGATCACCTCGGCCAGCGACAGCAGCCCCTCGATCTCCTTGATGCGCCCCTCGATGAAGGACTGTTTCTCGCGCGCCGAGTGATACTCGGCGTTCTCCGACAGGTCGCCATGCTCGCGCGCCTCGGCGATCGCCTTGATGATCGCGGGGCGCTCGACCGACTTCAGGTTCTTCAGTTCCGCCTCGAGCGCAGCGTGGCCCGCCGGCGTCATCGGGATTTTTTCCATCTTGTCCATCCACGCAAAAGTTATTCGCCCCGCCGCACGATGCAGCGGGGCGAGCGATTGGGCTGGCGAATACCTGACTCAATCCCGGCGCCGATTTCAAGGGGGGACAGGTCATCTGTCCACAGGCATTTCCCGCATGTGGCCGGATTCCGCCATGAAATCCGGCGGCCGGGGCGAGAGTGACCGGCAGGCGCCCGCGTCCCGCACGGTCACCTTGGGTGGCGGATTCGCCCGTCCGGCCAGGTGATGACCGCAGGAGAACGGCGCGGCGAGATCCCGCCGCCGGCAAGCCACAACAGATCAATCATCGTAATGCACCACCTCGAACTCGATCCCGTCCGAATCGCGAAAGTAGAACCGGCGGCCCGGTTCGTAGTCGCCGTAGTTGTGCGGCACGAACCCGGCGGCCTTGACCCGCGCCTCGGTCGCGTCGAGATCCTCCACCACGACGCCGACATGGTTCAGCCCGCCGATCACGCCATAGCTGGTCCGGCCCGCCTCCGGCCCGCCTCCGGCGGGGTCTTGGGACGGTAGAGCGCGAGGTAATCCTCTTTGCCGCCCACATGCACGGTATAGCCGCCGTTCAGCGCCGGCCCCGACCATCGAACGCTCCAGCCGAAGATGTCGCCCATCCAGGCGGCGGTGGTGTCGGGATCGACGACGGTGAAATTCGTGTGTTCCAGGGTTGCGGTCATCGGGTCGTCCTTTCGATTTTTGTCCTTGACCCGACCTTGTGTAATTTCTCAACCTAACTTTAGGTCAAGCTATTTCGGAGGATGACATGAAACCACCTGCCGGTTTGCCGATCGGGGCGTTGGCGCGACGTACCGGGCTCGCGGTCTCGGCGATCCGCTACTACGAGGAGCAAGGGCTGCTCACGCCCTGGCGCAATGCCGGTGGCCAACGGCGGTTCGCCCGGGCCGACATTCGCCGTCTGAGTTTTGTCCGGATCGCTCAGCAGTTCGGCTTTACCCTGCCGGAAATCCGCGCCCTGCTGGGCGAACTGCCCGGCGGGCGGGCGCCCACGCCGCAGGATTGGTCGCGGATCGCCGAACGGTTCCGCGCCCGGCTGGACCAGCGAATCGAAACCCTGCAGAAACTGCGGGACAACCTGGACGGCTGTATCGGCTGCGGCTGCCTGTCGCTGCCCAAATGCGCGCTCTACAATCCCGGCGACCGGGCCGGCCAAAAGGGCAGCGGGCCACGCTATCTCATGGGGGACAAACCGGAAATCTGACCCATGCGCCTTTTCTGCGCCGCAGCGGATTTACGCGGTGTTTCGATTGACCTCGCCCGGTGACAAAGGGTATTCAGCCGCGAAAGAAAATTGCCCCCGAGCTCGGGTTGACAGACAGATTTAGCCAGGGAGCCCCTGATGGCCGAGATAGAACGCGAAGCGATGGAATACGACGTGGTGATCGTTGGGGCCGGCCCCGCGGGCCTGTCGGCAGCGATCCGTCTGAAGCAGCTTGACGCCGACCTGAACGTGGTCGTGCTGGAAAAGGGCTCGGAGGTGGGCGCACATATCCTGTCGGGCGCGGTGCTGGACCCCTGCGGGCTGGATGCGCTGATCCCCGACTGGAAGGAAAAGGGCGCGCCGCTGAACGTCCCGGTCAAGGAAGACAACTTCTACATGCTGGGCGAGGCGGGCAAGATCCGCGTGCCCAACTGGCCGATGCCGCCGCTGATGAACAACCACGGAAATTACATCGTCTCGATGGGCAATGTCTGCCGCTGGATGGCCGAACAGGCCGAGGAGATGGGCGTGGAAATCTTCCCCGGCATGGCCTGCTCCGAGCTGGTCTATGGTGACGGGGGCGAGGTCAAGGGCGTGGTCGCGGGCGAGTTCGGCAAGAACCCCGATGGCACCCCCGGCCCCTCGTACGAGCCGGGGATGGAATTGCACGGCAAGTATGTCTTCCTCTCCGAGGGGGTGCGCGGATCGCTCTCCAAGGAGGTGATCGCCAAGTACGACCTGTCCAAGGGCCACTGCCCGCAGAAATTCGGGTTGGGCATGAAGGAGATCTGGGAGATCGACCCGGCCAAGCACCGCGAGGGTACCGTCACCCACACGATGGGCTGGCCTCTGGGCAGCAACGCCGGTGGCGGGTCTTTCATTTATCACCTTGAAAACAATCAGGTTTACGTGGGATTCGTGGTCCACCTGAACTACGAGAACCCCTATCTCTTCCCCTATATGGAGTTCCAGCGCTTCAAGCATCACCCGATCGTCGCCGACCTGCTCGAGGGAGGCAAACGGGTGGCTTATGGCGCCCGCGCGATCTCCGAGGGAGGCTGGCAGTCGATGCCGAAAATGGTGGCGCCGGGCGTTGCCTTGCTGGGCTGCTCGGTGGGCATGGTCAACGTGCCGCGCATCAAGGGCAACCACAACGCCATGCTCTCGGGCAAGGCGGCGGCCGAGGCGGCGCATGCGGCGATCAAGGCCGACCGCTCGGGTGACGAACTTGCCGAATACGAGACCGAAGTGCGCCAGGGCGCCATCGGCCAGGACCTGAAAAAGGTCCGCAACGTCAAGCCGATGTGGTCGAAATGGGGCCTGATGCCCTCGCTGGCGCTGGGCGGTCTGGACATGTGGACCAACACGCTGGGCTTTTCGCTGTTCGGCACCCTGCGCCACGGCAAGTCCGATGCCGCGGCCACCGGCGAGGCGGCGAAGTTCAAGCCGATCGACTATCCCAAGCCGGATGGCAAGATCAGCTTTGACCGGCTGACCAACGTCAGCTTCTCCTTTACCAACCACGAGGAAGAGCAGCCCTGTCATCTGCAACTGAAGGACGCCAGCGTGCCGATCGGCGTGAACCTGCCGAAATACGCCGAGCCGGCGCAGCGCTACTGCCCGGCAGGGGTTTACGAGGTGGTCGAGGAAGAGGGCAAGGATCCGCGGTTCGTCATCAACTTCCAGAACTGCGTGCACTGCAAGACCTGCGACATCAAGGACCCCAGCCAGAACATCAACTGGACGACGCCGCAGGGCGGTGACGGGCCGAATTACCCGAACATGTAACGAAATGGTGCAATGGCGCGGTCGCGACCGGTCGCGCCATTGCCCTTGCCTGCGGGAGGGCCTAGCTTGAAGGCGCTCCAGCAGAAGAGGCAGGTTTTTGTGAAATCCCTAGTTCGTCGCGCGGCCGCCGCCGTATTGGCCGCATCCATTGCCTTTCCCGCGCCGGTTTTGGCGCAATCGGGCGCCGGGTCGTACCTGGCCGGGCGTCATGCCTTGTTCGAGAGCGATTTCGCGCAGGCCGCCAGCTATTTCTCGCGCGCGCTCAGTGCCGATGCCGACAATCCCGGGCTGATGGAGAACGTGATCATCTCGCAACTGGCGCTTGGCCGGATCGAACGCGCGTTGCCGGTGGCCCAGAAGATGAGCGCCGCCGGGCTGAAGAACCAGGCCGCGCACATGGTGATCGCCGCCGACCGGATCGCGCGGGGCGAGTTCGCGCCGCTGATCGAGGCCGACGCGGATGCCGGTGGCATCGGCCCGTTGGTTGACGGGCTGCTGGCGGCCTGGGCGCATATGGGCGTCGGCTCGGTCTCCGAGGCGCTGGCGCAGTTCGACCGCGTCGCCGAAGAGAACGGGCTGCGCAGCTTCGCGCTCTATCACAAGGCGCTGGCGCTGGCGACGGTGGGCGATTTCGAGGGCGCCGAGGCGATCTATGCCGACCGGCAGTCGGGCCTGAGCGGGCTGTCGCGGCGCGCGGTGATCGCGCGGGCGCAAATCCTGTCGCAACTGGGCCGGAACGCCGATGCGCTGGAAATGATGGCCGATGCCTTTGGCGCCAGCTTCGATCCCGGCCTGACGGCGGTGGCCGACCGGCTGGCGGCGGGCGAACAACTGCCGTTCGACCTGATCGGCAGCGTCCGCGATGGCATGGCCGAGGTGTTCTTTACCATCGGCGCCGCGCTGAAAGGCGAGGCGGCGGATGACTACGCCCTGATCTACGTGCGCATCGCCAATTACCTGCGCCCCGATCACATCGACGCGCTGTTGCTCAGCGCCGATCTCCTGGACGGGCTGGAGCAGTACGAACTGGCGGTCGAAACGTACAAACAGGTTCCCGCCGACAGCCCCGACCACCACGCCGCCGAACTGGGCCGCGCCGAAGCGCTGCGCCGGGCCGACAAGCCGGACGCCGCGATCGAAGTGCTGGAACAACTCGCGCGCAGCTACCCGACCCTGCCGGTGGTGCACAACGCGCTGGGCGACTTGCTGCGCCAGCAGGAGGACTACGCCGGGGCGGTCAAGGCCTATGACAAGGCGCTGGAATTCACCGAGGAGGGGGCGCCGACCCAGTGGTTCCTGCTCTATGCCCGGGGCATCAGCCTTGAGCGGTTGAAACGCTGGCCCGAGGCCGAGGCCGATTTTCGCCATGCGCTGGAGCTGAACCCGGACCAGCCGCAGGTGCTGAACTACCTTGGCTATTCGCTGGTCGAAAAGCAGGAAAAACTGGACGAGGCGCTGGGCATGATCGAGCGCGCGGTCGCGGCACAGCCCAACAGCGGCTTCATCGTCGATTCGCTGGGCTGGGTGCTGTTCCGCATGGGGCGCTATGACGAGGCCGTGGCCCACATGGAGACCGCGGTCGAGCTGATGCCGGTGGACCCGGTGGTGACCGATCACCTGGGCGATGTCTACTGGGCCGTGGGCCGCCACCGCGAGGCGGAGTTCCAGTGGAGGCGGGCGCTGTCCTTCATCGACCCCGAGGACACCGACGGCGAGGCCGACCCGGATCGCATCCGGCGCAAGCTCGAGGTGGGGCTGGACGTGGTCCTGGCCGAAGAGGGGGCCGATCCGCTCAAGGTGGCCAATGGCGACTGAGGTCGTCGCACCAGCCAAGATCAACCTGACCTTGCATGTCACCGGCCAGCGCGCCGATGGCTATCACCTGCTTGATTCGCTGGTGGTCTTTGCCGAGTTGGGCGACCGGCTGCGGCTTGACCGTGCCGACCGGATGTCGCTGCGGGTGACCGGGCGCTTTGCCAAGGGCGTGCCCGAGGACGCGCGCAACCTGGTCTGGCGCGCGGCGGAACTGGCCGGGGTCCGTCTGCGCATTGGACTGGACAAGGAGTTGCCGCACGGGGCGGGGATCGGCGGCGGATCATCGGATGCGGCGGCGGTGCTGCGGGTCTTCGGTGGCGAGGGGCGCGCGGTCGAGCTGGGGGCCGACGTTCCGGTCTGCCTGTCCGACGCGCCGCAGCAGATGCGTGGGATCGGTGACGCGTTGATCCAGGTTCCCGACGTGCCCGCGCTGCCGCTGGTGCTGGTCAACCCGGGGGTCCATGTGCCGACGCCAGAGGTCTTTCGGGCGTTGACGCGAAAAGACAACGCGGCGATGGGCGCGCTGCCACAAGAGCGGTCACGGGCCGCCTTCCTGTCCTGGCTGGGCGCGCAGCGCAACGATCTTGAGGCGCCGGCCATCGCGACCGCGCCGGACATCCGCGATGCGTTGCAGGCGCTTTGCGGAACGGCAGACTGCCGCCTTGCCCGGATGTCGGGATCTGGCGCCACCTGTTTCGGGATCTACGACAACGACACGGCGGCGCGAGAGGCCGCCGCGCGGATCGCTGCGGCGCATCCCGGCTGGTGGGTCCAGGCGACCCGCAGCATCGGCAGCGCAGCCGCCTGATCGTGGCGTGTGATCCGGGTGCCCCGTCGGGGCGCGGAGGTCACGACAGGCGGGACACCACGTAACCGGCCAGATCGTGCAGCATGTCGCGAATCTCGGACTCGGGCAGGGGGGCAAGCGCGGCCTGCGCCTTGGCGGCCCAGGATTCGGCATCGGCGCGGGTGGCGGTGAGCGTGTCGTATTTCGCCATCAATGCCAGCGCCTGTTCCAGGTCGCCCTCGTCCTGGCGGCCCTTCTCGATGGTGCGCTGCCAGAAGGCCTGTTCCTCGGGTGTTGCCTGGGCCACTGCCTTGATTACGGGCAAGGTCAGCTTGCGTTCGCGGAAATCGTCGCCGACGTTCTTGCCGGTGGTGCCGCTGTCTCCCTGGTAATCGAGCAGGTCGTCGGCGATCTGGAAGGCGATGCCGAGCGCGTCGCCATAGTCGAACAGCGCCTTTACCAGGTTTTCGGGGGCCTCGGCGATCACGCCGCCGACCTCGGTCGCGGCCGAGAACAGCGCCGCGGTCTTGCCGCGCACCACCTTGAGATAGACCTCTTCGTCGGTCTTCAGGTCGGTGGCGGCGGTCATCTGCAGCACCTCGCCCTCGGCGATGGTGGCCGAGGCGTTGGCGAGGATGTCGAGCACCCGCAGGCTGCCGGTTTCGACCATCAGTTGGAAGCTGCGCGAGAACAAGTAATCCCCCACCAGCACGCTGGACTTGTTGTCCCACAGCAGGTTGGCGGTGGGCCGCCCGCGGCGCTTTGCGCTTTCATCGACCACGTCGTCGTGCAGCAGTGTGGCGGTGTGGATGAACTCCACCGTCGCGGCCAGCCGGAGATGATGATCCCCTTGGTATCCGCAGAGCCGCGCCGCCGCCAGCGTCAGCATCGGGCGCAGCCGCTTGCCGCCGGCCTCGACCAGGTGGGCGGTGACCTCGGGGATGCGCGGGGCGTTTTCCGAGTGCATGCGGCTGCGAATCAGCCTGTCGACCCCGGCCATTTCCTCGGACAGCGTGGCGGAGAGCCGGTCATGCGGTTTGGTTGCCATGGGTTTGTTCATCGTGCGTGTTTCCAAAGGCTCGACATCCCCTGCGGCTTGCCCTTACATCCGGTGTCATGAAGGAACTTCTGCGCAGCACCGACCCGACCGTCATGGCCTTTGCCTCTGCCCTTCTTGAGGGCGAGGATATAGACTGCTTTCAAATGGACGTAAACATGAGCGTGCTCGAGGGCGGAATCGGGATTTTCCCACGCCGGATGATGGTTCGCGACGACGACCTTGACGCCGCGCTGCGGGTGATGCGGGACAACGACGTACCGCTGGGCCGGTGAGCGGATTCCCCGAAGACGATCTGAGCCGGGATGCCTTTCTTGGCGGACGGCTGTTCCTGTACCAGCCGCGCCGGGGCTACCGCGCGGGGGTCGACCCGGTGCTTTTGGCCGCGTCGGTGCCGGCCCGCGCGGGTCAATCGGTGCTGGAACTGGGCTGTGGCGTGGGGGCGGCGATCCTGTCGCTGGGGGCGCGGGTGCCGGGCCTGCGGCTGACCGGGGTCGAGGTGCAGCCGGGTTATGCCGATCTGGCGCGTCGCAATGCCGCGGCGAACGCGCTGGAGATGGAGGTGGTCTGCGCCGATCTGGTCGATCTGCCCGCCGCTCTGCGCCAAAGGCAATTCGACCATGTCATCGCCAATCCGCCCTATTTCCGCGCCGGGACCCATGTCTCGGCCGAGGATCCCGGGCGGCGCCTGGCGCTGGGAGAGCGGACGCCGCTGGAGGATTGGCAGGCGGTGGCGGCGCGGCGGTTGGCACCACGCGGGTACCTGCATTTGATCCAGCGCAGCGAGCGGCTGCCGGACCTTCTGGCGGGCTGTGCCGGGCGCCTGGGATCGCTCGAGGTGCTGCCATTGGCGGCACGGGCGGGGCGGGCGCCGGAGCTGGTGATCTTGCGCGCGCGCAAGGGCGGGCGGGGTGCCTTTCGCCTGCATGCGCCGGTGATTCTGCACGAGGGCGCGCGTCACGTTCGGGACGCGGATAGCTATCAAACGGAAATTGCGCAGGTTTTGCGTGCGGCTGCGGCCCTGCCTTGGCCGGGGTGACGGCGGCACATGAATCCGGCAAGAAGTCGCTTTTGTGACAAAATCACTGCGTCCGCAGCGTGACAGACGCTCCGTGATATGCTCAACTCGTCGGGCAAACTGTTCAGAGGAGGATTGCCATGACCGTGAGTTCGCACCTGATGGAACTTAAGCGGAAGCACGAACTCCTGAGTACTGAGGTCGACCAGGCCCAGCGCTCGCCCGGTGTGGACGCACTTCATGTGGCGTCCCTGAAGAAGCGCAAGCTCAAGCTGAAAGAGCAGATCGAACGTTTGTCGAGCTAGGCAAACAGCGCCGGCGACGGAATGACCGCGGCCGTCGGGACCGTGATCGTGTCCGGGACAGCTTCGGTCGTTTCAGTTCCTTTGCTCGCGCGGCTGTAATTTCTGGGGATCTGTGTTCGGGTTATCGCACCCGGGATTCAAAAAGGGCCGGCCCCGCGTGGGGCCGGCCCTGACGTTTCCGAGGTAAAGGCCAGACCTAGACGAAGAACTGGCCGCCGTTCGCGGTAATGGTGGAGCCGTTGACGAAGCCGGCGTCATCGGCGGCCAGGAACACCACGCAGCGGGCGATTTCCTCGGGCTCGCCCAACCGGCCGACGGGGATCTGCGCGATGATCGATTCGCGCACCTTTTCCGGGACCGCCATCACCATGTCAGTGGCGGTGTAGCCGGGACAGACTGCGTTGGCGGTGATGCCCTTGGCCGCGCCCTCCTGGGCCAGTGACTTGATGATGCCCAGATCGCCGGCCTTGGTGGCGGCATAGTTGACCTGGCCGAACTGGCCCTTTTGCCCGTTGATCGAGCTGATCACGATCACCCGGCCAAATCCACGTTCACGCATGCCCGGCCAGACCGGGTGCACGGTGTTGAACACGCCGCTGAGGTTGGTGTCGATCACCTGCTGCCACTGTTCCGGGGTCATCCGGTGGAACGGTGCGTCGCGGGTGATGCCGGCATTGGCGACGACAACGTCGATCGGACCCAGATCTTGCTCGACCTTGGCGATCCCTGCCTTGCTCTCCTCGTAGTCGCCGACATTCCACTTGTAGGTCTTGATGCCGGTTTCCTCGGTGAACTTGGCGGCGGCCTCATCATTGCCGGCATAGGTGGCGGCGACGGTGTAGCCGGCCGCTTTCAGGGCCTTGGACGTGGCCGCGCCGATGCCGCGAGTTCCGCCGGTGACGAGTGCTGTTCGTGCCATGGGTGGCTCCTTCAGTTGAAAAGTGGTCCGGTAACTCTGTTACTAATAATGTAACAAGCCCGCAATAAAGTGTCGCGGAGAAAATGGAGTAACGGTATTTTTCGTTGTTTGCCAAAGGGCGCTTTGCCGCAGTGAAAAAAAAAGGGGGCGCCCGAAGGCGCCCCCGAATATCGCGCGGTCGCGCAGGTTATGGGCGCTCGAGGCACATGGCCACGCCCATGCCGCCGCCGATGCAGAGCGTCGCGAGGCCCTTCTTGGCGTCGCGCCGCTTCATCTCGAACAGCAGGGTGTTCAGGATGCGGCAGCCCGAGGCGCCGATCGGGTGGCCGATGGCGATGGCGCCGCCGTTCACGTTCACGATCTCCGGGTCCCAGCCCATGTCCTTGTTCACCGCGCAGGCCTGCGCGGCAAAGGCTTCGTTCGCCTCGACCAGGTCGAGGTCGGCGGGTGTCCAGCCAGCCTTTTCCAGCGCCTTGCGCGAGGCCGGGATCGGGCCGGTGCCCATGATCGAGGGGTCGACGCCGGCGGTGGCATAAGAGGCGATGCGCGCCAGCGGTTCGATGCCGCGCTTCTCGGCCTCATCGGCGGTCATCAGCAGCACGGCGGCAGCGCCGTCGTTGAGGCCCGAGGCGTTGCCGGCGGTGACCGACCCGTCCTTGGTAAAGGCCGGGCGCAGCTTGGCCATGGCGGCGATGGTGGCGCCGTGGCGGACATATTCGTCCTTGTCCATCACGATCTCGCCCTTGCGGGTCTTGATGACAAAGGGAACGATCTCGTCGGCAAACTTGCCGGCCAGTTGCGCCGCCTCGGCCTTGTTCTGGCTGGCGACTGCGAATTCGTCCTGCATCTCGCGGGAAATCTGGAACTTCTCGGCCACGTTCTCGGCGGTCTGGCCCATGTGATAGCCGTTGAAGGCATCCCACAGACCGTCGCGGATCATGGTGTCGATATAGGTCATGTCGCCCATCTTGTGGCCGGCGCGAAGCGCGGCGGCGTGGGGCGCGAGGGTCATGTTTTCCTGGCCACCGGCGGCGATGATCGCCGCATCGCCAAGCTGGATGTGCTGTGCGCCCAGCGCAACCGCCCGCAGGCCGGAGCCGCAGACCTGGTTGAGGCCCCAGGCGGCGCTTTCGATCGGCAGGCCGGCGTTGATATGCGCCTGGCGGGCCGGGTTCTGGCCCTGAGCCGCGGTCAGCACCTGGCCGAGGATGGTTTCCGATACCTCCTCCTTGGCGATTCCGGCGCGCTCGACGATCGCCTCCAGAACGGCCGCGCCCAGCACGTGCGCCGGGGTGTTCGCGAACGATCCGCCAAAGCTCCCGACGCCGGTCCGCGCCGCCGATGCAATTACTACATTTGTCATGTGTTCCGGTCCTCTGCCATCAAACGGGCGGCCTCCTCCGAACGGCCATGCGGGCAGGCCCGTCTCTGCCACCCCGGGGGCCGCCGCCCCGATGCCCCCGGTGATACCGGATTGCTGCACCTGCAGCAACAGATGGCTGAGGCTTTGCACATCGAATTGAGATCCCGCCCTGTCAAAGGGGCGGGGCAGGGGGACAGGCCGGGGGGATGTGGCGGGATCAGCCGACGGCGCGCACGTCGGTTTTTTCTGCCCAGTCGGGGTTCACGGTGGGTGCCCCGAAGAAGTAGCCCTGCATGCAGTCGATCCCCAGTTTGACCAGGGTTTCGGCCTCGTCGCGGGTTTCCACGGCTTCGGCGATGGTCAGCATCTCGAACTCGCGTGCCATTGCAATCAGGGCCCGGACGGTGGCCTGGGCTTCGGGGTCGCGGTCCACGCTGCGAACGAACTGTCCGTCGATCTTGACCGCGTCAAAGAAGAAATCGCGAAAATGCCGGATATCGATGGCGCCGGAGCCGAAATCATCGAGGGCAAAGGCGATCCCGTAGCCCTGCAGGCGATCCATGAAGTCGGTCACCAGTTCCGGCACGGTCATGGCCGAGTGTTCGCTGATTTCCAGCACCAGCCGTTCGCCCAGGCGGGTATCGCGGCGCAGCGCGCGCTCCAGCGTGCGCATCCACTGACCAAAGCCGATCGACCGGGCGGACATGTTGATCGACAGCCGCAGCGTCCGGACCCGTGACAGCATTTGCAGCCCCATGTCGAGAGCGACACAGTCGATCTGGCGGCCGAGCTCGTTGGCCTCGACCGCCGGCATGAACTCCCGCGCCGGGATCACGCGGCCGGTGTCGTCGAGGATGCGGATCAGCCCCTCGTGGAACGCGGGCTTTCGCGATCCAGTGGCCTGCACCACCGGTTGAAAGGCGAGCAGGCATTGGCGGTGCTGAACAGCGGCGCGCACCATGTCCAGAGTTGCGGCGTCACGGTCGTGCACCGCGGACCGGAGCGGGCTGTCGCCGCCCTCGGGGATGTCGGCCCAGGGCCGCTCGGGGATATTCGGTCCGGTCATGTCGGTTTTGATTCCCATTGCACTTTGTGTCTAGGGTCCGGGAAATTCCTTTCGCGGCGATTAACGCGGTCGCGGCGATCAGGCACGGGGTGGGACAATGGAACGATGCGGCTGGGCGGGGCCCGAGCAGATCTATATCGATTATCACGACAGCGAATGGGGCGTGCCCGAGTGGGACAGCCGGGCGCTGTG
Organism: Aquicoccus sp. SU-CL01552; assembly: GCF_040365005.1. Taxonomy (NCBI): domain Bacteria; kingdom Pseudomonadati; phylum Pseudomonadota; class Alphaproteobacteria; order Rhodobacterales; family Paracoccaceae; genus Aquicoccus; species Aquicoccus sp. SU-CL01552. The sequence continues at coordinate 44,644 of NZ_BAABWV010000008.1, forward strand.
GGAGAAACTGATTCTCGACGGGTTCCAGGCCGGGCTGAGCTGGATCACCATCCTGAAAAAGCGTGAGAATTTTCGCGCCGCCTTTGCCGGGTTCGACCCGAGGCAGATCGCCACCTGGGGCGAGGCCGAGGTCACCCGCCTGCTGGCCGACCCCGGCATCATCCGCCATCGCGGCAAGATCGAGGCGACCATCGCCAATGCCCGCGCGTGGGAGCGGATCGAGGCCGAGCAGGGCTTTGATCGCTACCTCTGGGGATTCGTCGGAGGCAGCCCGATCCAGAATGCGTGGCAAAGCTTCGATCAGGTGCCGACCTTCACCCCGTTGTCGCAGGCCCTGTCGAAGGACCTGAAGAAACGCGGGTTCAAGTTCTGCGGGCCGACCATCGTCTATGCCTTCATGCAGGCGGTGGGGATGGTGAACGACCACCCGGTGACCTGTCCGCGTCACGCGCCGGTGCGGGCGATCGGCGAGGCTGGCCAGTTCCCCTCGCCGGAATAGCGCGGGCATTCGGTCCCGAAGGCCCGGTCGCGAAAGCTGCGCGTGGCAAGGGTTACTCGGCCGGCGGACGCACGCCCTCGAACCCCGGCGTGCCAGCGTCCTCGGGGTGGCGTGCCAGGTGCTGTGCCTTGATCCGGGCCGAGGTGTCGCGGCTGCCGTCGTGGGAATAGCCCGGCGGGCCAAGGGCATAGCCGAGCCGCTGGCGCAGGGTCAGACCGGGGCGCGCGATGTCGCGGAACAGGCCGACCCATTCGTGGAACGCCACCCGCAGCGGGTTGAAGGTGGCCAGGTTGTGCACCAGCCCGTAATCGACGCGATCCTTGTCCAGCTCGGGCACGAAGGTGCCGAACATCCGGTCCCAGACGATGAAGACCCCGGAAAAATTGCAATCGAGATAGGGCGGATTGCGGCCGTGATGCGCCCGGTGGTGGCTGGGGGTGTTCATCACCGCCTCGATCCAGCGCGGCAGTTTGCCGATCGCCTCGGTATGGATCCAGAACTGGTAGATCAGGTTCAGCCCGCCGCAGAACAGCACCATCGCCGGGTGAAACCCCAGCAGGATCAGCGGCGCGCGCACGACCATCATGAGGGTGAAGGTGCCGGTCCAGGTCTGCCGCAGGGCGGTGGTCAGGTTGTAATGCTGGCTGGAGTGGTGATTGACGTGGCTGGCCCAGACCCAGCGGATGCGGTGGCCGAACCGGTGCACCCAGTAATACCGCAGGTCGTCGAGGACAAAGCACAGCACGACCACCCACCATGCAGGACCCAGGTTTAGCGGGGTCAGCCGCCACAACAGCATGAAAAAGCCCCAGGCGACAAAGCCCAGCGCGATGCCGGCGGCGACGTTGCCCGCCCCCATCAGCAGCGAGGTGACCGCGTCGCGTGTCTCGTAACGCCCGCCGCGTCCGCTCCAGGCGATCCACAGGAACTCGGCCAGGATCAGCGCGACGAAACCGGGGACCGCCAGTTGCACCACGTCGGGGTATGTCAGCATATCCGTCATGGGGCCCGCATCAGGTTGCGCCAGTGCGGCCGCTCGAAATCGTCCAGCACCAGGGAGACGGAGGAGGCGGTGAAATCGTGGAACTCCACGCGCAGCCCGTCGCCGGTGTCGATCAGGTCGAAATCCTCGAGCCGACGCGCCACCGTGTCGGCGCCGAACGCCCAGACCAGCCCGGGGCCAAGATGGGTCAGCACCAGCGCCGCGTGGCCATCGCGGGCAACCGTGACCTGTTCGACGATGTCGCCGGGAAAATGCCGCTGCCAGGCGGCTTCGGCATCCTCTCGCGTCAGCACGCAGCGCTTCGAGCGACCGGCCAGATGCAGCAGCAGCGCGATCCCCGCGATGCCGACAACGACCAGTGAGACAAGCACCGAAAGCGGCATGCCCTTCCTCCCCCTTCGCGGATTAAACCGCGCGGCGGGGCGAGCTGTCAAAAGGGAACGTAGGGTCAAGGGGCAGGCGCCGCGATCCGATCCGGGCAGCGGCGCCCGCAGGTGTGACTCAGCCGGCTTCGGCGGTCAGTGCCCGGATGATCGCCTTGGCGTCGTCGGAATTCCAGGCCGCATCGCCCAGCAGTCGGGCGATCTCGCGCCCCTCTGGGTCGATCAACACGGTGATCGGCAGGGCCAGCACCCCGACCTCGCGGGCGACCGCCTGGCGCGGGTCCTGGTGGCGGGGCAGGTTGGTCACCCCGATCTCGTCAAAGAACGCCTTGATGCGGGTGGGCGAGTTGCGCCCGGTGGCCAGCGTCAGCACCTCGAAATCCTCGCCGCCGAATTCCGCCTGCAGCTCCGAGAGCATCGGCATCTCCTTGCGGCAGGGCGCACACCAGGTGGCCCAGAAGTTCAGCAGCACGTATTTGCCGCGATAATCCGCCAGCGTCGCGGTCCCGGCACCATCGGCCAGGGTGAACGGGGTCTCGGGCAGCGGCTTGGGCTCGGAATGGACGACCAGCCGCTTCATGTCGCCGGTCCGCATCTCTGCCAGCGCGGCGGTGTCGGCGGCAAGGGCGGCGTTTGCACCCAACAGCAGGGCCATATAAAGGGTCAGGGAACGGAACAGGCGCATTTTACCTCCACGGGTGCAGAACATGGCAGATCAAACCTCGAACCAGATGTGGGGCGGCCGCTTTGCCGCCGGACCGGACGCGATCATGGAGGCGATCAACGCCTCGATCGGGTTCGACAAGCGGATGGCGGCACAGGACATCGCCGGATCCAGGGCCCATGCGGCGATGCTGGCCGCCACGGGCGTGATCACCGATAACGATGCAAAGGCCATTCGGGAAGGGCTGCTCACGGTCTTGTCAGAGATCGAGGCCGGAACATTCGCGTTCTCTACCGCGCTGGAAGACATCCACATGAATGTCGAGGCGCGGCTGAAAGACCTGATCGGTGAGCCGGCGGGCCGCCTGCACACCGGCCGCAGCCGCAACGACCAGGTGGCGACCGATTTCAAACTCTGGGTGCGCGATCAGTTCGACGCCGCCGAAACCGGGCTGCTGGCCCTGATCCGTGCGCTTCTGTCGCAGGCCGAGGCGGGGGCGGATTGGGTGATGCCGGGCTTTACCCACCTGCAAACCGCGCAGCCGGTGACTTGGGGCCATCACATGATGGCCTATGTCGAGATGTTCGGCCGCGACCTGTCCCGCGTGCGCGACGCCCGCAAACGGATGAACGAATGCCCGCTGGGCGCCGCCGCGCTGGCCGGCACCTCCTTTCCAATCGACCGCGAGATGACGGCGCAGGCGCTGGGCTTTGACCGGCCCTCGGCCAACAGCCTCGACGCGGTGTCGGATCGTGATTTCGCGCTGGAGTTCCTCTCCACCGCCTCGATCTGCGCGGTGCACCTGTCCCGCTTTGCCGAGGAACTGGTGATCTGGTCCTCGGCCCAGTTCCGATTCGTCACCCTGTCGGACCGCTTTTCCACCGGCTCTTCGATCATGCCGCAGAAAAAGAACCCGGACGCCGCCGAGCTGATCCGCGCCAAGGTGGGCCGCATCTATGGCGCCAACACGGCGCTGATGATGGTGATGAAGGGGCTGCCGCTGGCCTATTCCAAGGACATGCAGGAAGACAAGGAACAGGTGTTCGACGCCGCCGACAACTGGATGCTGGCGCTGGCGGCGATGGAGGGCATGGTCCGGGACATGACCGCCAACCGCGAAAGCCTGGCCGCCGCCGCAGGATCCGGATTCTCCACCGCCACCGATCTGGCCGACTGGCTGGTGCGGGTGCTGAACCTGCCGTTCCGTGACGCGCACCACGTGACCGGCACGCTGGTGGCCATGGCCGAGGGGCGTGGCTGCGACCTGCCGGACCTCAGCCTTGCCGACATGCAATCGGTCCATTCCGGCATCACCGTGGACGTGTTCACCGTGCTGGGTGTCGACAACTCGGTCAATTCGCGGCTGTCCTACGGTGGCACCGCGCCGAAACGGGTGCGCGAGCAGATCGCGCGCTGGCAGGAGGCTCTGGCGTGATCCGGATCGCCGCCCTTGCCCTGGCCGCGCTGACCCTGTTGTCCGCCTGTGGCGTCGATGGTGAACCGATCCCGCCCAGCCGTGCCGCCCATGCGGGGCCTGTCGCCGGGTTTTGAGCTCTGGCCCGAATCTCTGGCTGGGCGGTCCTGCGCGCGCTAGCCTTGACCTCGACAGGAAAGGGAGGGGACGATGTCGCCGCTGCGCATGATCTATCTGGCCCTTGCGGTCTGGGGCACGGTGCACCCGATGGCCCACTACGTCACCTGGTTCGGCGCCAACGGGTTTGACCTGCGCGGGATGGTGGCGGCCTGGAACGTGAATGCCGCCAGCAGCGGGCTGGCCTGGGATCTGACCATATCCGCCATCGCGCTGACCGTCTTCGTGCTGGCCGAGGTCTCGGTGCGCCGCAACTGGATCGCGCTTGTCGCGATTCCGGCGACCTTCGGCCTCGGGTTGAGTTGCGGGCTGCCGCTCTACCTGTTCCTGCGCAGCCGCCCGGTGGTGTGACGCGGCACGAGAGCGGCTCTTTTCCCTCGAATCGGAAACAATGACGTCTCAAAGGCCCTAATTTTGCCATCTTCCCTTCTATCTTGGGGGCGGAACGTCGTTTCACTAGGAGGCAAAGCCGAGCATGACCGCAATCGAACCACAGGCGCTTCTGGCCCCGCCGCTCAAGCCCCAACCCGCACCGGCATCGAAAATTGTTGAGGTGGCGCGGCGTTATCACGTGAGCCCTCTAAGGCAGCTAAGGGAAATGATTGCACTGAATCTCGGGCCGGGACGGTTAGATCAGCATGAATACTATGACTCCGGCCTCTACAATCCAGACCTAAGTCGTGAAGAAAAGAGAGCCTTCGTCGGCAAAGTTTCGAGTTGGAAGCTGAACCGGCGGCTGTCCCCGTTCCAGTTGACAGACATGAGACCCTTTGTCGCCAACAAGGCCATGTTCACCGCGTTGATCCGGCAACTGGGGTTCCGTACCACGACGACGCAGGCAATCGTGTCCAGCGCGCGCCGGTTCGGCAACATTCCGACCTTGGCCTCCGAAGATGAATTGCGGCGCTTTCTCATGGACGAGGCGGATTTTCCGCTCTTCGGCAAGCCCGAAGACTTCAGTGGTAGCTACGGCTCCGCGCGGCTGGATCGCATCGAGGGGCAGGATGTGGTCCTGGGCGACGGTCGCCGAATCGCGCTGGACGCGTTTTGCAATGAAATCCTGGCCGGGTATGGCGAAGGCTACTTGCTGCAGTCGGCGCTGGAACAGCACCAGATGTTGTCGGAGATTGCAGGGATTTCCATCGGCACCATCCGCGTCGTCACCGTACGCCAGGACAACGTGCCCGAACAACTTTATGCTCTGTGGAAAGTACCGTCGCCCGAGGCGATGTCGGATAATTTCTGGCAATCGGGAAGCATGATTGCCCCGGTTTCGGTCGATAAAGGCGTTGTCGGCACCTGCCGCATCGGCGCCGGACTTGAGGCGCAGGATATCGAGAGGCACCCGGTTTCCGGTCTTCCCTTCAAGGGAACACAGATTCCGTTCTGGGACGAAATTTGCCGTGTGACCTGCGAGGCCCACGCGCTCTTTCTGGAGTTCGGGGTCATCGGCTGGGATGTGGCGATCACGCCGGAAGGCCCGGCACTGATCGAATGCAACGCGAACCCGTTCCACACTCTTTATCAAAATGCGAATGGTCGGGGGATTCGGAATCCCGAGTTCGAGCCGGTGTTCGATCGCGTTGCCGCCTTCTCGGAGAGGATGCTGGACGAAAAGAAGGCAGCTGGCCGGGCCCGTGAGAAGGCCATGAATCGGAAGGGTGAGCGCTAGGCCGACGCTGGGCGTGATTGCAATTGATCTGCGGCGCGGTTTTCCGTAAGCGCGCGGCATGGATCATTTTCTCTACAGGGACGGCGCCCTGCACGCCGAGGATGTCCCGGTGGCCGAGATCGCGGCCGCCGTCGGGACGCCGTTCTACGTCTATTCCACCGCCACGCTGCTGCGTCACTATCGCCTGTTCGACGAGGCGCTGGAGGGCACCGAGCATCTGGTCTGCTACGCGATGAAGGCCGCCTCGAACCAGGCGATCCTGAAAACGCTGGCCCAGGCGGGGGCGGGGATGGACGTGGTCTCCATCGGCGAGTACCTGCGCGCCAAGGCGGCGGGCGTGCCCGGCGAGAAAATCGTGTTCTCCGGTGTCGGCAAGACCGAGGAAGAGATTCGCGCCGTTCTGCAGGGCGGGATTCGCCAGTTCAACGTCGAATCCGAACCCGAGATGGAGGCGATCAGCGCGGTTGCCCGGGAATTGGGCACGATCGCGCCGATCACCATCCGGGTGAACCCGGACGTGGACGCGCGCACCCATGCCAAGATCGCCACCGGCAAATCCGAGAACAAGTTCGGCATCCCGATTTCCCGTGCCCGCGATGTCTATGCCCGCGCCGCCGCCCTGCCGGGGCTCGAGGTGATCGGCATCGACGTGCACATCGGCAGCCAGCTGACCGAGCTGGAGCCGTTCGAACTGGCGTATAAAAAGGTCGCCGAACTCACCGAAACGTTGCGCGCGGACGGCCATGACATCCGCCGCCTCGACCTCGGTGGGGGCTTGGGCATCCCCTATACCCGCTCCAACGCGGCGCCGCCGCTGCCGACCGATTACGGCGCGCTGATCAAGCGCACGCTGGGCCACCTCGGCTGCGAGATCGAGATCGAGCCGGGCCGCCTGATCGCCGGCAACGCCGGTCTGCTGGTGTCGAAGGTGATCTACGTGAAAGAGGGCGAAGGCCGTGATTTTCTGATCGTCGACGCGGCGATGAACGACCTGATCCGCCCCGCGATGTACGAGGCGCACCACGATATCGACCCGGTGATCGAGCCGGCGCCGGGCATCGAGGAGCACCCCTATGACATCGTCGGCCCGGTCTGCGAGACCGGCGACACCTTTGCCCGCCAGCGCCCGCTGGCGCCGCTGGCCGCCGGCGATCTGGTCGCCTTTCGCGGTGCCGGGGCTTACGGCGCGGTGATGTCCAGCGAATACAATACCCGCCCGCTGATCCCCGAGGTGATGGTGCACGGGGATCAATTCGCGGTTATCCGCCGACGCCCGACCTTTGACGAGATCATAAATCGCGATACCATCCCCGAATGGCTCTGACGCGATCCCGCGCGGGCCGGAAGGAGGGACCCCTCTATGGCTCCTGCGCCTGAGCGCGATCCGATGTTGACCAGCCTGCGCCTGCCGCTGTTTCTGACACGGTCCGGGATGCTGGCCGAGCGGCTGCTGCGGGCCTTCTGGCCGGTGCTGTCCATCGTCATGTCGGTTCTGGCGGTGCTGATGCTGGGGCTGCAGGACCTGGCCCCGATTGAGGTGGTCTGGGGTCTCGGCGTGATCGCCTTGCTGGCCGTGTTGGGCCTTGGGCTGCGCGGCGCGATGCGGCTGCATTGGCCCAGCCGCGCGGAGGCGCTGGCGCGTCTTGACGAGACTCTGCCGGGCCGGCCGATCCGGGCCTTGCTGGATGACCAGGCAATTGGTGCAAGCGATGCCGCCTCTGCGGCTGTGTGGCGCGCGCACCAGGCGCGCATGGCGGCCCGCGCGGCCGGGGCGCGGCCGGTGCGACCCGATCTGCGACTGGCGGCCCGCGACCCCTATGCGCTGCGCTATGTCGCGGTTCTGGCGCTGGCGGTCGGTCTGATCTTCGGCTCGGTCTGGCGGGTCGGCACGGTGAGCGAACTGACCCCGGGCGGTGCCGCCCTCGCCGGTGGCCCGACCTGGGAGGGCTGGGTCGAGCCGCCGCGCTATACCGGGCTGCCGACGCTCTATCTCGCGGATATCACCGGGGATCAGATGCGCGTGCCCGAGGGCAGCCGCATCACCCTGCGGTTCTACGGAGAGGTCGGCGCGCTGACGCTGGCCGAAACCGTGTCGGGCCGGATCGGCGAACTGCCCTCGGCGGCCGACCCGCAGCAGGAGTTCACCGTCGCTCGCGACGGCGAGTTGCGAATCGATGGCCCCGGTGGACATGCCTGGGATGTAACGGTGATCGCCGATGCCCCCCCCGAGGTGCGCGTCGCGGGCGAGCCGGACACCGGCGCGGCGGGCGAGATGACTCTGCCGTTCGAGGCGCGCGACGATTACGGCATCACGGGCGGCGAGGCGGTGATCGCGCTGGACCTTTCCACGCTGGACCGTCGTTACGGACTGGCCGCGGAGCCCGAGCCGCGAGCGACGATCACCGTGCCCTTGCCGCTGCCGATCTCGGGCGACCGGGCCGCGTTCACCGAAAAGTTGATCGAGGATTTCTCCAAGCACCCCTGGGCCAACCTGCCGGTGACGATCACGCTGAGCGCCGAGGATGCCGCCGGGCAGGTGGGGCAGGCCACGCCGTTGGCCACCCTGTTACCGGCGCGGCATTTCTTCGACCCGTTGGCGGCCGCTATCGCGGAGCAGCGGCGCGACCTGCTGTGGACGCGGCAGAACGCACCAAGGGTGGCGCAGGTGTTGCGTGCGGTCTCGTACCGGCCGGATAAGGTATTCCGCTCCGAGACCGCCTATCTGCGCCTGCGGGTGATCCTGCGACGGCTCGAGAACTTTACCGCCCACGGCCTGACCGGGGTGCAGCGCGACGAGATCGCCGAGGCGCTGTGGGATCTGGCGATCCTGCTGGAAGAGGGCGACCTTGGCGATGCACTGGAACGCCTGCGCCGCGCGCAGGAACGGCTGTCCGAGGCGATGAAGAATGGCGCCTCGGACCAGGAGATCGCCGAGTTGATGCAGGAATTGCGCGAGGCCACCGACGATTACCTGCGCCAGTTGTCGCGCCAGGCCCAGCAGGAGGGGCAACAGGGCGAGGACGGCCAGCAGCAGAACGGCGACAGCATGCAGATGACGCAGAACGATCTGCAACGCATGATGGACCGGATCCAGGAGTTGATGGAACAGGGCCGCATGGCCGAGGCGCAGCAGGCGTTGCAGGAACTGCAGCAACTGATGGAAAACATGCGCGTGACCCAGGGCCAGCAGGGCCAGGGCGGCCAGTCCGAGGGGCAGCGCGCGATGGAGGGCTTGGCCGACACGCTGCGCGGCCAGCAGGGGTTGAGTGATCAGGCGTTCCGCGACCTGCAGGAACAGTTCAATCCCGGCGCGAACGCGGGCCAGAGCCAGCAGAACGAGGGGCGCAACGGCGGCATGGGCCGCGGCGAAAGCCACGAGGGGCAGGGCGCGGGCCAGGGACAGGCCCAGGGCCAAGGCGAGGGGTCGCAGCCGGGTGAACCCGGCCAGCAACCCGGCGGCAGCGGCGAGGGGGCGCTGGCCGATCGTCAGCAGGCCCTGCGCGAGGAATTGCGCCGCCAGCAAGGTTCGTTGCCCGGCGCCGGCACCCCCGAGGGGGACGCGGCCCGCGACTCGCTGGACCGCGCCGGGCGCGCCATGGAGGGGGCCGAACAGGCGCTGCGCGGCGACGATCTGGCCGAAGCCATCGACCGGCAGGCCGAGGCGATCGAGGCGCTGCGCGAGGGGATGCGGTCGCTGGGCGAGGCGATGGCCCAGCAACAGCAGGGCGGTCAGCAGCAGGGCCAAGGCATGGCCGAGGGCGACATGCGTGCCAACAACCTCGACCCGCTGGGCCGGCAGGCGGGATCGAATGGCGCCTTCGGCACCGACGAGGGGATGTTGCAGGGCGAGGATGTCTATCGCCGTGCCCGCGAACTTCTGGACGAGATCCGCCGCCGCTCGGGCGAGGGCGAGCGCCCCGAGATCGAGTTGGAGTATCTCCGCCGGCTGCTGGATCGGTTCTGATCCCCGCGCCGGCGGTGGTCTCTGCTACTCGGGAAAGACCCGCGTCACGAAATCGCCAAGCCGGGCGTCCAGCCAGTAACGCGCCTGATCGACCGTCGCCACATAGGCGCTCAGCGCCGGGTCGGTCTGCGGCAGGCTCCGGGCAATGCGCGGCGCGTTCGCATAGCACAGCACGAGGAAGGCGCCGATCAGCAGGGCGACCGAGAACCCGCGCAGAAATCCGCCGCGACGGACGGGCGCCGCCGGGCCGATGGGAAGGTCACCCACTTCGGCCGCTGCCGGCATGTCGGATGCGCGCAGGGTCGAGTTGATCTCTTCGATATCAGGCAGCAGTTCGCGGCGCATCGCGGTCTTGGTTTCTTGTGCCTCTGCCTCGGGCTCTTCGCCGCGGATACGCGTCACGCGGTCGCGCGCCTGACGCGCGCGCTCGGCGCTCTCGTCCGGCTGGCTCTCGTCGAGGCCAAGCTCCGGCTGGCTTTCCAGCCCGGTGGACTCGGCCGCACGCAGCTCTGCCTCGCGCTCGGCCTCCTGGCGCAGGATCTCCGATATCGCGCTGTCCAACTCCTGCCGAACGGGCTCTGGCGGTGTCTCGGCCGGTTCCTCCGGGGCCGGGGTGTCCGGCTCTGTGGCGGCCGCCTCGTCATCCTCGGTCGGGGCCGTCTCTGGCTCCGGTTCAGGCTCAGCTTCGGGTTCTGGCTCGGGGGGCGGTGCGAAATCGGTATCGGCTGGATCGCGCGCCAACGCGTCCTCGGTCTCCGGCAGAATGTCGGGGGCGTCCGGGGACGCCTGGAACCAGGTGTTCCCGCAGTTCGAGCATTGCACGTCGCGACCCTCGGGCGGGATCACGTCGTCCGGAACCTGATACTGCGCTCCGCAATTCGGACATGTCAGCCGCATGGTGTCCCTCCTGGACCAACGAACCCATTGGTTTTTTTCAATCATAGGGCGCAGTTTCGATCTGGGAAAGGGTTGAAACCCCATCAAAGCGCGACGACATGCCGACCGCAGGCCCGACCCCATTGAAACTGGCCTCGCGCTGGGGCACAAGTTCATGACACTACCGCAGGGGGCAGGGCGTGATCGAGCTGGACGATGTCGGCTATAGCTATGGCGGCGGCGAATTGCTGAGCAACGTCTCCGTCAAACTCGCGCCGGGGTCGTTCCATTTCCTCACCGGCCCCTCGGGGGCGGGCAAGACCACGCTGCTCAAGCTGTGCTATGGCGCGCTGACCCCGACCTCGGGCGTGGTGCGTGCCTTTGAAGGCGACATGCGCGGCCGCGACCGGGACCAGATGGCGATGCTGCGCCGCCGGATCGGCGTGGTGCACCAGGATTGCCGCTTTCTCGATCACCTGCCGCTGGCCGACAACATCGCGCTGCCGCTGATCGTCTCGGGGCGCGACATGGCGCAGGAATCGGCCAACCTCAGGGAGTTGATGTCCTGGGTCGGGCTGACCGAGCGTGCCGATGCGCGCCCGCCGCAACTCTCGGGGGGCGAGCGTCAGCGCGCCGCGCTGGCCCGCGCGGTGATCCTGTCGCCCGACGTGGTTCTGGCCGACGAACCGACCGGCAACGTGGACTGGGAAATGTCGATGCGCCTGCTGACCCTGCTGGTGGAGTTGAACAAGATGGGCAAGACCGTGCTGATCGCCAGCCATGACCTCGGGTTGATCCGGGCCGCGAAAAGCCAGGTGCAGGCCCGCGTGCTGCGGATCGCAAACCGGCGTTTGCAACTGGCGGGGGCGGACCTGTGAGCGGTGGAACCCTGCGCAGCGTGATGCTCGGCGATGCCCAGGCCGACCGGGTAGTGCCGCCCAGCGGGTTCACCGCGCGGCTGACCCTTTTCGCCTCGGGGGCGATGGCCTTTCTCGCCGTGTTCGCGCTGGCGCTGTCGCTGGCCTCGGGGCGGCTGGCCGACCGCTGGGCGAGCGAACTGGCCCGCAGCGCCACGCTGCGCATCACCGCGCCCGAGGACCAGGTCTCGGCCCAGACCTCGGTGGCGCTGACGATCCTGCGCCAGACCCCGGGCGTGGCCCGCGCCCGCGCGCTGAGCGCCGAGGAACAGGCGGCGCTGCTTGCACCGTGGTTCGGCCCCGGCCTCGACCTTGCCGCCCTGCCGGTGCCGCAACTGATCGAGGTGATGGAGGATGAACAGGGCTATGATGCCGCCGGGCTGCGGCTGCGGCTTGCGGCCGAGGTGCCGGGGGCGGTGCTCGACGATCACACCCGCTGGCGCAAGCCGCTGGTCGAGGCCGCCAACAGCCTGCGGCGCCTTGGCTGGATCTCGATCCTGCTGATCGGCGGCGCGATGGCGGCGATGATCTCGCTGGCCGCCAACGCGGCGCTGGCCGCAAACGCCCAGGTGATCGAGGTCCTGCGGCTGGTCGGAGCGCGCGACAGCTACATCGCCGGGGCCTTCGTGCGCCGGTTCACCCTGCGCGCGCTGATCGGCGCCAGCGTCGGCGTGGCGCTGGGGCTGGGCGGCGTGCTGCTGCTGCCGGCGGCCTCGGACGAGGGCGGCTTTCTCACCGGGCTGGGCTTTCGCGGGCTTGGCTGGCTCTTGCCGCTGCTGATCCCGGTCCTGGGCGCCGCGGTGGCCTTTGCGGCCACCTGGTCCGCCGCCCGCAGCCGTCTGTCGGAGTTGAGTTGATGCAATATCTGCGGTCGCTGATCTACGTGATCCAGGTCTATATCGCCATGGCGGTGCTGGGCCTGTCCTTTACCCCCTGGGCGATCCTGTCCAAGCGCGGCGCCTTGGTGGCCTGCAAGCTTTACGCTCGCTATGCCATGTGGTCGGCGCGCTGGATGGTCGGGTTGAAGACCGAGGTGCGCGGCCCGGTGCCGCGGGGCGAGGTGATGGTCGCGGCCAAGCACCAGTCGTTCTTTGACATCCTGATCATCTTCGAAGCCTTGCCGCACCCGAAGTTCATCATGAAAAAGGAACTGCTCTGGACCCCTTTCATCGGCCTCTATGCCAAGCGGTTGGGCTGTATCCCGGTTGATCGCGGCAAGCGCGGCGGTGCCATCGCCAAGATGGTCAAGGACGTGGCGAAAGAGTTCGACGAGCCAGGGCAACTGGTCATCTATCCGCAGGGCACCCGTGTCGCGCCGGGGGCGCAGACCCCCTACAAGGTGGGCTCGGCCGTGCTTTACGAGGGCACCGGCTATCCCTGTGTTCCGGTGGCCACCAACGCCGGGCTGTTCTGGCCGCGCACCGGCATCCTGCGCAAACCGGGCACCGCCGTGGTCGAATTCCTCGATCCGATCCCGCCAGGCGAGGAGCGCAAGGCGTTCATGGCGCGGCTGGAAAGCGAAATCGAAGGCCGCTCCGACGCGCTGATGCGCGAGGCGCAGGGGGGCTGACGCGGTGGACTATGTCGACAGCATCGAGGCACTGGAGGCGCTTTACGGCGCACCGTCCCCGGCGGCCTTGAGCAAGGTGGCGCGGCGGCTCACGCTGCTGTACCGGCGCTGGATCATGTCCTCGAAGCTCTGCATTCTTTCCACCGTCGGCCCGGAGGGCACCGATGCCAGCCCGCGTGGCGACGACGGCCCAGTGGTGCAGGTACTGGACCCCGGCACGCTGGCGCTGCCGGACTGGCGCGGCAACAACCGGCTCGACAGCCTTCGCAATATCCTGCGCGATGACCGGGTCTCGCTGATGTTCCTCGTGCCGGGGTCCAATAACGTGGTGCGGGTCAACGGCACCGCGCGGATCACCACCGATGCCGATCTGCGCGCCCGGTTCGAGAAATGGGGGCGCCAGCCCGCCACGGTGATCGTGATCGCCATTGACGAGGTCTATGCCCAATGCGCGCGGGCGCTGATGCGGGCCGGGACATGGGCCAGCGGCGACGAGAGCGCGGACCTTCCCACCATGGGACAGATCTTGGCCGAGATGACCGAAGGGGCCGAGGGCGGCGCCCCCTATGACGCGGCATGGGGCGCGCGGGCGGCCAAGACCCTGTGGTAAGGGCTCAACGTGGTAAGGGCTTAACCGGGGGGCGACCGGTCCTTGTCGCTAGGCCCCTCTCGCGTCAGCCGTGACCAGATCCGGTGCAGGGTGGGGGTGTCCAACCGCAGGCCCAGCTCATGCGTCAGCCGTGACAGGGCCTCCGGGTCGTCTAGGGTGGTTTTCTCGATCCCGTTTGCGTCTTCGCGGGTCACGGCGCGGTCAAAGACGCCGATCCGGGTCTCGCCGTCGAAACCGGCCAGCATCAGGTGGTTTGGGAATGGCATCGCCTCCCAATGGGCACAGATGAAATTGGCCGCCTCGATATCCGCCTTGCCCACATGGGCGTCGTCGAACCCGTAAAGCGGAAACCATTCCGCCTCGGTCTGCTTGTCGAGCACGCGCTCGCCGGTCTTGTCGTCGTGCCAGAGCCGGTAGGTGCCGTTCGGGGCCGGCTGCTCGGCCCCGGTGTCGAGGCGCAGCGGGGTCAGCGCCCCCGGCCCACCGTAACCGGCATCGACCAGGAAAACCCCCTCGGGCAACGTGACCTCCATCATCAGGTGGCTGCGTGGCCCGCCTTCGGGTGCGCCCTTGCGCACACGGGCAAGGCGCCGGCGGCTGTCGAATCCCAGCGCAATCAGTGCGGCATGAAGCAAGGCATTGAGTTCAAAACAATAACCGCCGCGGCCCCGGTGCAGGACCTTGTCGCGGATCGCCGCCATGTCGAGATCGGGCAGGCGGCCGAGATAGGGGTCGATGGCCTCGAAGGGGAGCGCGCGCAACTGCGCCCTCTGCAGATCGCGCAGCCCCTGCGCGGTGACCGGCACCGGGTCCAGCCCGAGACGGTCGAGATAGGCGGTCAGGTCGAATCCGGTCATGGCGGTCCCTCCGCGCCGGTGGTGCGCCAGTGCGCGGAGCCGGTCAAGCGGGCGGCGCGGGGGCGCCGCCCGGCGAGGGGTCAGCTGTGGATCGCGCCGTCGCCACAGGCGAGCGCCGCTTCGCGCACGGCCTCGGAATAGGTCGGGTGCGCGTGGCAGGTCAGGGCGAGGTCCTCGGCCGAGGCGCCGAATTCCATCGCGACGCAGATCTCGTGGATCAGGTCGCCCGCCGACGGGCCGATGATATGGGCGCCGAGGATGCGGTCGGTGTCCTTGTCGGCGAGGATCTTGACGAAACCATCGGCAGCGAAATTGGCCTTGGCGCGGCCGTTGCCCATGAAGCTGAACTTGCCGACCTTGTAGTTACGTCCCTGATCTTTCAGGCTTTCTTCGGTCTCGCCCACGTTGGCGACCTCGGGGGCGGTGTAGATCACGCCGGGGATCACGCCATAGTTCACATGCCCGTGCCGGCCCGCGACCTGCTCGGCCACGGCCATGCCCTCGTCCTCGGCCTTGTGCGCCAGCATCGGGCCGTCGATCACGTCGCCGATGGCGTAGATGCCCTTGACGTTGGTCTGCCAGTCCTTGCCGACTTTGACCTGTCCGCGCGGTGACATCTCGACGCCGAGCGCGTCGAGGCCGAGCCCGTCGGTATAGGGTTTGCGGCCGGTGGCGACCAGAACGGCGTCGGCGTCGATCACGTGTTCGCTGTCATCCTTGCGCAGCTTGTAGGTGACTTTCGCCTTGGTCTTGGTTGCCTCGGTCTTTTGCACGGCGGCGCCCATGATGAATTTAAGTCCCTGTTTTTTCAGGGTTCTCTGGAAGGTTTTCTGAACCTCGCCATCCATGCCGGGGGTGACGACATCGAGGAATTCGATCACCGTCACCTCGGACCCGAGGCGGGAATAGACGCTGCCGAGTTCCAGCCCGATGACGCCGGCGCCGATCACCACCAGTTTCTTCGGCACCTTGTTCAGGGTCAGCGCGCCGGTGGAGGTGACGACGACCTTTTCATCGACCTCGACGCCGGGCAGAGAGGCGGATTCCGACCCGGTGGCGACGATGATGTTCTTGGCCTCGTGGACCTCGTCCCCGACCTTGACCTTGCCGGCCTCGGGGATGGTGCCCCAGCCCTGAATCCAGTCTACCTTGTTCTTTTTGAACAGGAATTCGACGCCCTTGGTATTGGTCTCGACGACCTCGTCCTTGTAGGCGAGCATCTGTTTCCAGTCGACCGAGGGCGATTTCCCCTTGAGTCCCATCTTGGCAAAGTTGGTCTCGGCCTCGTGCAGTTGATGCGAGGCGTGCAGCAGCGCCTTGGAGGGCATGCAGCCGACGTTCAGGCAGGTGCCGCCGAGCGCGCCGCGCCCTTCGACGCAGGCGGTCTTCAGGCCGAGCTGGGCGCAGCGGATCGCGCAGACATAGCCGCCGGGGCCGCCGCCGATGATGATCACGTCATAATTTGCCATCTTTGGTCTCCTGTTCCGTTTTGTACGGAATTGGGCGCGTTCCGTACGTTTTCAGGGGGGCGTTCCAGCGGCACTTCGGCCGGTTTGGGGAGTTTTCGCCCGGTTTTGTACAAATCGTGTTCCCGCTCATACCATCGCCGCCAGAAGCATCAAGCCGGTGGCCAGGAATCCGACCGACCAGATCAACGATCGGCCGGGGGACCAGCCGAAGGCATAGGCCGGGACGTAGAGGATGCGGGCGGCGAGATAGGTCCAGCCGCAGGCGGCGGTGAACGGGGTGGACTGGTTCGAGAGGGTGGTGACGCCGACTGCGATGGAGAACAGGATCAGCCCCTCGAAATGGTTGCTGAGCGCCCGTTGCAACCGCCCCGCCGTGCCGGTGAGTTGCCGTGGCGCGTCGCGGGGGGAGAGGGCGTATCCGCTGCCCACCTGCCTCTGTGCCGCCACCGAGTAGAGGAGGAACTGGACCACCTGGAGCAGGGCGGCGAGGGTGAGGGCGGTGAGTTCGGGGGTCATTTGTTGAGAATGCCGTTTGGGTCATGAAAGCGTTTTTCGTTGTGACCGCACTCAGGGTTATCACAAGCCATCAACCACTCTTGGACTCCTTTGGTCGCTAAAAGGCGGCTTCTGGGGGCGGATTTCTTGATCAACTGCATTTTGCCTTTGCGACAAACCGGACAACGATCACCTGTCGTCGCTTCCAAAAGTTTGTCTTCAAGCCTTCTAATTTTTTCGTCTTTCTCGGCGAGCGTGAGTTTCGCTTCCGTAAGAGCCAGTTTGGCGTCTGCCAGAGCTTCCGTTAATTCAGCGATCTTTAGTTTGAACTCGCCTTCATTCGTGGCGCGATCAAGGTCGCGGAGTTGTTTTACGAGGCCCAATGCTTGGTTTGCGGCAGTCAATCCGGTCATCAAGTCCATTCGGTTACCTCGTTTTCTCTTTTTCCGAGGTGGCGGGCTGAAGCCCGCCCAACGCCCGGCTTACGGGACAGTTGTAGGCCGGGCTTCAGCCCGGCCCGGGTATCAAAGATCCATCAGCAACCGGCGCGGGTCTTCCAGCGCTTCCTTGACCCGCACGAGGAAGGTCACGGCGCCCTTGCCGTCGACGATGCGGTGATCGTAGGACAGCGCCAGGTACATCATCGGGCGGATCTTGATCTCGCCGTTGATGACCATCGGGCGGTCCTGGATCTTGTGCATTCCGAGGATGCCCGACTGCGGCGGGTTGAGGATCGGCGAGGACATCAGCGAGCCGTAGACACCACCGTTGGAGATGGTGAAGGTGCCGCCCTGCATTTCCGCCATCGACAGCTTGCCGTCACGGGCGCGCTTGCCCTTTTCGGCGATCGCCTTTTCGATTTCGGCAAAGGACATCGCATCGGCGTCGCGGATCACCGGGACAACCAGACCCTGCGGCGTGCCGGCGGCGACGCCCATGTGGACGAAGTTCTTGTAGACGATGTCGGTGCCGTCGATCTCGGCGTTGACCTCGGGCACCTCTTTCAGCGCGTGGCAGCAGGCCTTGGTGAAGAAGGACATGAAGCCGAGGCGCACGCCGTGCTTCTTCTCGAACTGTTCCTTGTACTGGTTCCGCAGCGCCATCACCTCGGTCATGTCCACCTCGTTGTAGGTGGTCAGGATCGCGGCGGCGTTCTGGGCGTCCTTGAGGCGGCGGGCGATGGTCTGGCGCAGGCGGGTCATCTTGACCCGTTCCTCGCGCACGGCATCCTCGGCCGGGCTGGCGGCGCGGGGCGCCTGTGCCGGGGCCGCCGCCGGGGCAGGGGCCGGTTTGGCGGCGCCGGCGGCCAGCGCCTTTTGCACGTCGTCCTTCATGATGCGGCCGTCGCGGCCGGTGCCGGTGACCTGGTCGGCGCTGAGCCCGGCCTCGGCCATCGCCTTTTCGGCGGAGGGGGCGTTGGCGACGTCCTTGCCGGTGGTCGCGGCCGGAGCAGCGGCGGCGGCCGGGGCGGCAGCGGGGGCCGCGGCGACACCGGCGGCGGAGCCGGAGATCACGCCGAGCTTGGCGCTGGCCTCGACCGTGGCGCCCTCGGGGGCGAGGATCTCGGCGAGCACGCCGGCGGCGGGGGCGGGCACCTCGACCGAGACCTTGTCGGTCTCGAGTTCACAGAGCATCTCGTCCTGGGCGACGCTGTCGCCGACCTTCTTGAACCAGGTCGAGACGGTGGCCTCGGTCACGCTTTCGCCCAGGGTGGGGACCATGACGTCGACGCTGTCGCCGCCCGATTGCGCCGGTTCGGCGGCGGGGGCCGCCTCTGCCTTGGCAGCGGGCTGGGCGGCGGCGGCTGCGCCGGCCTCGGCGATGGTGGCCAGCAGCGCGTTGACGCCGACGGTTTCGCCCTCGGCGGCGACGACCTCGCCCAGGGTGCCGGCGGCGGGGCTGGGCACCTCGACGGTGACCTTGTCGGTCTCAAGCTCGCACAGCATCTCGTCCACGGCGACGGCATCGCCCGGCTTCTTGAACCAGGTGGCGACCGTAGCCTCGGTGACGGATTCGCCTAGCGTGGGGACTCGCACTTCGGTTGTCATGTTGGGTTATCCTTCGATCGTCAGCGCGTCGTTCACGAGCGCCTGTTGCTGGGCTTTGTGTTGGCTGGCCAGGCCCGTGGCGGGCGAGGCAGAGGTGGCGCGGCCGACATAGCGCGGCCGTTGATTTGCGGCGCCGATGCGGGTCAGCGCCCATTCGATGTTGGGCTCGATGAAATGCCAGGCGCCCTGGTTCTTGGGCTCTTCCTGGCACCAGACCATCTCGGCGCCCTTGAAGCGTTCCAGTTCCTTGATCAGCGCATGGGCCGGGAACGGGTAGAACTGTTCGATCCGCAGCAGGTAGACATCGTCGATGCCGCGGGCGTCGCGTTCCTCGAGCAGGTCGTAATAGACCTTGCCCGAGCACATCACCACGCGACGGATCTTGTCGTCGGCCGCCAGCTTGGTGTCCGAGTTGCCGCGTTCCGCATCGTCCCACAGGACGCGGTGGAAGGAGGAGCCGGTGGTGAAATCCTCGGTGCGGCTGACCGCCAGCTTGTGGCGCAGCAGCGATTTCGGCGTCATCAGGATCAGCGGCTTGCGGAACGAGCGGTGCAGCTGCCGGCGCAGGATGTGGAAGTAGTTGGCCGGGGTGGTGCAGTTGGCGACGATCCAGTTGTCCTGGCCGCACATCTGCAGGAAGCGTTCGAGCCGTGCCGAGCTGTGTTCGGGGCCTTGTCCCTCGAAGCCGTGCGGCAGCAGGCAGACCAGGCCCGACATGCGCAGCCACTTGCTTTCGCCCGAGGAGATGAACTGGTCGAACATGATCTGGGCGCCGTTGGCGAAATCGCCGAACTGGGCCTCCCACAGGGTCAGCGCGTTGGGTTCGGCCAGCGAGTAGCCGTATTCGAAGCCGAGCACCGCGTATTCCGACAGCATCGAGTCGATCACGTCATACTGGGCCTGGCCCGCGCGGATGTTGTTGAGCGGGTAGTAGCGTTCCTCGGTGTCCTGGCTGACCAGCGCGGAGTGGCGCTGCGAGAAGGTGCCGCGGGTGCTGTCCTGGCCGGCGAGGCGAACCGGATACCCTTCCGTCAGCAGCGAGCCGAAGGCCAGCGCCTCGCCCGTGGCCCAGTCGAAGCCCTCGCCCTTTTCGAACATTTCCTTCTTGGCGTCGAGCAGCCGGGTGACGGTGCGGTGGGTGGCAAAGCCCTCGGGCACGGTGGTCAGCGCGCGGCCGACCTCGGCAAGGGTTTCGGGCGCGATGGCGGTTTCGCCGCGCACGTATTCCTCGCCCTCGCGGTTGAGGTGCGACCAGCGCCCGTCGAGCCAGTCGGCCTTGTTGGGCTTGTAGTCCTTGCCGGCCTCGAACTCTTCGTTCAGGTGGGCCTGGAAGGCGGCCTTCATGTCCTCGATCTCGCCCTCGGGGATCAGCCCGTCCTTGACCAGCCGCTCGGTATAGAGGCTGAGCGTGGTCTTGTGGGTCTTGATCCGCTTGTACATCACCGGGTTGGTGAACATCGGTTCGTCGCCCTCGTTGTGACCGAAGCGGCGATAGCAGAACATGTCGATGACCACGTCCTTGTGGAACTTCTGGCGGAACTCGGTCGCCACCTTGGCGGCGTGGACCACGGCCTCGGGGTCGTCGCCGTTGACGTGGAAGATCGGTGCCTCGACCATCAGGGCGATGTCGGTCGGATAAGGCGAGGAGCGCGAGAAATGCGGCGCAGTGGTGAAGCCGATCTGGTTGTTCACCACGATGTGCATGGTGCCGCCGGTCTTGTGCCCGCGCAGGCCGGAGAGGCCGAAGCCCTCGGCCACGACGCCCTGTCCGGCAAAGGCGGCATCGCCGTGCAGCAGCACCGGCAGAACCTGGGTGCGGTCGGGATCGTTCAGCTGGTCCTGCTTGGCGCGAGCCTTGCCCAGGACCACCGGGTTGACCGCCTCGAGGTGCGAGGGGTTGGCGGTGAGCGAAAGGTGCACGGTGTTGCCGTCGAACTCGCGGTCGGAGGAGGCGCCGAGGTGGTATTTCACGTCGCCCGATCCGTCCACGTCCTCAGGCTTGAAGCTGCCGCCCTGGAACTCGTTGAAGATGGCGCGGTAGGGTTTGGCCATCACGTTGGCGAGCACGTTGAGCCGGCCCCGGTGCGGCATGCCGATCACGACCTCTCTGAGGCCCAGCGCGCCGCCGCGCTTGATGATCTGTTCCATCGCGGGGATCAGCGCCTCGCCGCCATCAAGGCCAAAGCGCTTGGTGCCCATGTACTTGACGTGCAGGAACTTCTCGAAGCCCTCGGCCTCGACCATCTTGTTGAGGATCGCCTTGCGCCCCTCGCGGGTGAATTTCACCTCCTTGCCGAAGCCCTCGATCCGCTCCTTGAGCCAGCCGGCCTCTTCGGGGTTCGAGATGTGCATGTATTGCAGCGCGAAGGTGCCGCAATAGGTGCGCTTGACGATGTCGGTGATCTCGCGCATCGAGGCGAACTGGAGCCCCAGCACGTTGTCGAGAAAGATCGGCCGGTCCATGTCGGCATCGGAGAAGCCGTAGGTCTTGGGGGCAAGCTCGGGGTGGGGGGTGGCATCGCGCATGCCCAGCGGGTCGAGATCGGCGACCAGGTGACCCCGGATGCGATAGGCGCGGATCAGCATCAGCGCCCGGATCGAATCGAGCACGGCGCGCTTGACGGTCTCGTCGCTGACCTCGATGCCCTTTTCCTGCGCCTTCTTGGCGATCTTCGCGCCGGCGGCCTTGGCCTCGGCCTCGGGCCATTCGCCGGTCAGCGCGCCGGTGATGTCGTCATTGGGCATCGGCGGCCAGTCGGCACGCGCCCAGGAGGGGCCGCTTGCCTCGGCCTTGACGTCGAGCTCGGCGTCACCGAGCTGGCCGAAGAAATCGGCCCAGGCGGCATCAACGGCGGCGGGGTCGTTGGCGTAGCGGGCGTACATCTGTTCGAGGTATTCCGCGTTCGCCCCCTGCATGAAGGATGAGGCGTGGAACTGGTCGTTGGGGGAGTGTTCGGTCATCTCTGCCTACTTTCCGGTGTGGTGTCATGTTGAGGCGTTGAGGGGGCGGTGTCGGTCGTTTGCGCCGGTTTCCCGACGATGCAGCGGACCGAGTCGTACTTAAGGTGTGCCGGCGCGATTGCCATCCTCGACAGCAGACCGGCCAGAAATGGCAGGCTGTTGCGCGGAGGCTGGGAGAAGGCCCCGGCGATCCGGTCCTGCGTGGCGAGCCAGCCAGATGAAAACTGGCGGCTGAATCCCCAGAACTCGGTGGTTCGAAGCCGGCTGCCGCAGGAGGTCAGCAGGCCCTCGAGGCTTTGGCGGGTGAAGAAGTTGAGGTGGCGCGGCACGTCGAGCCAGAGCCAGCTGCGGCCAAAGGCGCGCAGGCCCATACAGCCGTTGTTGGGCACCTCGACGGTGAGGGTGCCGCCGGCCTTGACCTGTGCAAGGGCGTTGCGGACCGCGCGCACTGGGTCGAGGCAATGTTCGAGCACGTGCATCATCAGGACCGCATCATAGCGGGTGCCGGAGACGTCGTCGGGGATATCCTCGGCGGTGCCGGCAAAGACCTTGACCCCCTTGGCGGTCGCGGCCCTGATCGCCTCGGGGTCGGGTTCGACGCCCCGGACCCGGTAGCCCGATGCCTTGAGCCGGGCCAGCGTGTTGCCGGAGCCGCAGCCGATCTCGAGCACGGATTTCGGGGCCGGGCCGAGAACCGCCCGCCACCAAGGATCGGTGGCCTCGGTCCCGCGATCGAGCCGCCAGGCCAGGTGGTGCAGGAGCCTGCGGCCAAACCCCGGCGCGGGGGCCGGGTCGGCCTCGTCCGCGTCGGCGTCGTGGGTGTAATAACCGTCGACATCGTAGAAGGCGGGGATGTCGGCGGCCTCCGGGCGCGGCAGGATCTGGCCATAGCCGTCTTCCGCGCGCCAGTAGATGGTATAGGTTGATCGGTCGGACGGGCGCCGCCAGTCGCCGGGCAACGTCATCAGCGGAGAGACGTTGCCTGACTCGCCATCAAGGGCGTAGGAGTCGGCGGGCCCGGCCATTTTCTTTTGTTACCCGATCGCCTTCAGCACGGCTTCGCCAAGGCCCGCGGGGCTGTCGGCCACCACGATCCCGGCGGATTTCATCGCTTCGATCTTGTCCTCGGCGCCGCCCTTGCCACCGGCGACGATGGCTCCGGCGTGGCCCATGCGGCGGCCCGGAGGAGCAGTGCGACCGGCGATGAAGCCTGCGGTCGGTTTCCAGCGGCCCTTTTTCTTCTGTTCCTTGAGGAACTCGGCCGCTTCTTCTTCGGCGGAGCCACCGATTTCGCCGATCATGATGATCGACTGGGTCTCGTCATCGTCGAGGAACATGTCGAGCACGTCGATATGCTCGGTGCCCTTGATCGGGTCGCCGCCGATGCCGACGGCCGAGGACTGGCCCAGGCCGATGTCGGAAGTCTGCTTGACCGCCTCGTAGGTCAGGGTGCCGGAGCGCGAGACCACGCCGACCGAGCCACGCTTGTGGATGTGGCCGGGCATGATGCCGATCTTGCAGGCGCCGGGGGTGATGACGCCGGGGCAGTTCGGCCCGATCAGGGTCGAGTCGCTGTCCATCAGCGCGCGCTTGACCTTCATCATGTCGAGCACCGGGATGCCCTCGGTGATGCAGACGATCAGTTCCATCTCGGCGTCGATCGCCTCGAGGATCGAGTCGGCGGCGAAGGGGGGCGGCACGTAAATGACGGAGGCGTTGGCCTCGGTCACGGCCTTGGCCTCGTGCACCGAGTTGAAGACCGGCAGGTCGAGGTGGGTCTGGCCCCCTTTGCCGGGGGTGACGCCGCCGACCATCTTGGTGCCATAGGCGATGGCCTGTTCTGTGTGGAAGGTGCCCTGCGAGCCGGTCAGGCCCTGACAGATGACTTTGGTGTTTTCGTCGACGAGGACTGCCATTGTTGGCTACTCCTTTGAAATCCTACGTAGGGCGGGCAAGGTCTGCCCGCCGCGGGCTGCATCGGTGGGCTGATGGCCCACCCGAGGCTTACCCTTTGACTGCCTTGACGATCTTCTCGGCGCCATCGCTGAGGTTGTCGGCGGCGATCACGTTCAGACCGGAGCTGGCGATGATCTCCTTGCCCTTCTCGACGTTGGTGCCCTCGAGGCGGACCACCAGCGGAACCTGCAGGCCGACCTCTTTCACCGCGGCGATCACGCCCTCGGCGATCACGTCGCAGCGCATGATGCCGCCGAAGATGTTGACGAGGATGCCTTTGACGTTGGGATCGGAGGTGATGATCTTGAACGCCTCGGTCACCTTTTCCTTGGTGGCGCCGCCGCCGACGTCGAGGAAGTTGGCCGGTTCGGCACCGTAGAGCTTGATGATGTCCATGGTGGCCATCGCGAGGCCCGCCCCGTTGACCATGCAGCCGATCTCGCCGTCCAGCGCGATGTAGTTCAGGTCGTACTTGGAGGCTTCCAGTTCCTTGGGGTCTTCCTCGGTGGTGTCGCGCAGCTCGGCGATGTCGGGGTGGCGATAGATCGCGTTGCCGTCAAAGCCCAGCTTGGCGTCGAGCACCTTGAGGTTGCCGTCGGTCATGACGATCAGCGGGTTGATCTCGAGCATCTCCATGTCCTTCTCGACGAAGGCACGGTAGAGGTTGCCCATCAGCGCGACGCATTGCTTGACCTGTGCCCCTTCGAGGCCGAGGGCAAAGGCGATGCGACGGCCGTGGAACGGCTGGTAGCCGGTGGCCGGATCGACGGAGAAGGACAGGATCTTTTCCGGGGTGGAGGCGGCGACCTCTTCGATGTCCATGCCGCCCTCGGTCGAGCAGACGAAGGAGATGCGCGAGGTCACGCGGTCGACCAGCAGCGCGAGGTAAAGCTCGGAGGTGATGTCCGAGCCGTCCTCGATGTAGATGCGGTTGACCTGCTTGCCGGCCGGGCCAGTCTGGTGGGTGACCAGGGTCTTGCCCAGCATCTGCTTGGCCATTTCGGCGGCCTCTTCGACCGACTTGGCAAGGCGGACGCCGCCCTTTTCGCCGGCTTCGGGTTCCTTGAATTTACCCTTGCCGCGGCCGCCGGCGTGGATCTGGGCCTTGACGACCCAGAGCGGGCCGTCGAGTTCGCCGGCTGCGGTCTTGGCTTCGTCGGCCTTCAGCACCGGGCGGCCGTCGGACACCGGCGCGCCATAGCTGCGCAGAAGCGCCTTGGCTTGGTATTCGTGGATGTTCATGGATAAACTGTCCCGTCTGGCTGCGATTTACGCCTGTATAGGCATGTCTGCACGTCGCAGTTAAGGGTGTTTTCGGCCCGGGGAAAGGTTTTCGCGGAAAATAGCGCATTATGTGATCACACGCAAAAAATCCGTGATCACAAAGTCCGTGTCAGGGCCGTGTCACGATGCGGCGGGAATAGAATCAAGGGGAGTCAACCGGGGCGGCGCATCGCGGCAACGCGCCGGTGTATCGCGGTCCGCGAGGGCGGATGGAAAAGGGGCGCCGCTGAGCGGCGCCCCTGTCTGTCGTGCGGTTTGCGGGCCGGCTCAGGCCAGCGAGCTGTCGATGCCCTTGCAGGCCTCGACCAGGCCCTTCACGGCCTTGACCGAGTTGTCGAACATCGCCTGTTCGTCCTTGGTCATCTTGATGTCGATCACGCGCTCGATGCCGCCGGCGCCGATCACGGTGGGCACACCCACGTACATGTCCTTGAGGCCAAGGGCACCGTCGACGTAGGCGGCGCAGGGCAGCACGCGCTTCTGGTCCTTGAGATAGGCTTCGGCCATCTCGATGGCGCTGGTGGCCGGGGCGTAGAAGGCCGAGCCGGTTTTCAGCAGGCCGACGATCTCGGCGCCGCCGTCACGGGTGCGCTGGATGATGCTGTCGAGCTTGTCCTGCGTGGTCCAGCCCATCTCGACCAGGTCGGGCAGCGGGATGCCGGCGACGGTGGAGTAGCGCGCCAGCGGCACCATGGTGTCGCCGTGGCCGCCCAGAACGAAGGCGGTGACGTCCTTCATCGAGACGCCGAATTCCAGGCTGAGGAAGTGGCGGAAGCGGGCCGAGTCGAGCACGCCGGCCATGCCGCAGACCTTTTCATGCGGCAGGCCCGAGAATTCGCGCAGTGCCCAGACCATCGCATCGAGCGGGTTGGTGATGCAGATCACGAAGGCGTCGGGGGCGTGGTCGCGGATGCCTTCGCCGACCGATTTCATCACCTTGAGGTTGATGCCCAGCAGGTCGTCGCGGCTCATCCCCGGCTTGCGCGGGACACCGGCGGTCACGATGCAGACGTCGGCGCCGGCGATGTCCGCATAGGACTGGGTGCCGCGCAGCGCGGCGTCAAAGCCCTCGGAGGGGCCGGACTCGGCAATGTCGAGCGCCTTGCCTTCGGGGGTGCCTTCGGCGATGTCGAACAGCACGACGTCGCCAAGCTCTTTCAGCGCGGCGAGGTGGGCGAGCGTGCCGCCGATCTGACCTGCGCCGATCAGGGCAATCTTGGGTCTGGCCATGGAAATAGTCTCCGATCCGGTTGGAATTGGCGGTTGCCTAGTGCTTTACGGATGCGCGCGCAAGGCTTACGCACGGGGCGATGCCGCAGTGCGGCAAGTGGGTCGACCGGGGCAGGACCGGAAAAACGTCGAAAACACGGCGCGTTAGGAGAATTTGCGATGTTGGAGTTGAACGCCGGCTTTTTCGCCGTGGCGGCGCCTGCGGTGGTCTTTGCGGGGGTGTCCAAGGGCGGCTTCGGCTCGGGTGCGGCCTTTGCCGCCTCCACGATTCTGGCGCTGTTCCTCGAGCCGGGGCAGGCGCTTGGGGTGATGCTGCCGCTGTTGATGCTGATCGACGCGGCCTCGCTGAAACCCTACTGGCGGCGCTGGCACTGGCCCGATGCGCGGCTGTTGATCCTGGGCGGGGTGCCGGGCGTTGTGCTGGGCGTTGCGCTGTACCGGGTGGCGGACGCGGATCTGATGCGGCTGTTGATCGGCGGAATCTCGATCGCCTTCGTCGGCTGGCAGTTTGCGCGAGGGCGCGGCTGGATACGCGCATCGCGCGAAAGACTGCCGGGCTGGGCCGGGCTGCTGGCGGGGGTGGTGACCGGGTTCACCAGTTTCGTCAGCCACGCCGGAGGCCCGGCGGCGGCGGTCTATCTGTTGTCGCAGCGGCTGGACAAGACGCGCTACCAGGCCAGCACGGTGCTGATCTTCGGGGTGCTCAACTGCGTGAAGTTCGTGCCCTATGCATTCCTGGGCATGTTCACCTGGCAGACGGCGGTGGCAAACCTGGCGCTGGCGCCGTTCGCATTGCTGGGCACCTGGCTGGGGGTGCGGGCGCATGATCTGGTGCCCGAACGGCTGTTCTTCGGGCTGACCTATGTGTTGCTGCTGGTGACGGGGGGCAAGCTGATCTGGGACGGGTTGGGGTGAGGGGGCGTCTTTGACGCGTTGCCCGGCCCGCGCGCCCTGGCATCCCCGCGAAAGCGGGGACCTCGCGGCGCAACCGTCCAGGAGTCGGGATCCCCGCCTGCGCGGGGATGACATTTTTCGCGGGCATAACAGATGAGTTTCGCTGCGGCGCGGCGATTTCCCCTTGAATTTTCCGGAAAAGAATGCCCCTTTCCGGCGCAACATTATGACCCGAGGAGAGTTTCATGGATCCCCGTTCGCGCCCCTATCGTTCCGTCCTTTATATCCCCGGCTCCAAGCCGCGCGCGCTGGACAAGGCCCGCAGCCTGCCCGTGGATGCGATCATCTTCGATCTCGAGGACGCGGTTTCGGCGGATGAAAAGGAAAACGCGCGCGACACGCTGAAGG
The DNA here is from genome assembly GCF_040365005.1 of Aquicoccus sp. SU-CL01552. Lineage (NCBI taxonomy): Bacteria > Pseudomonadati > Pseudomonadota > Alphaproteobacteria > Rhodobacterales > Paracoccaceae > Aquicoccus > Aquicoccus sp. SU-CL01552. The sequence continues at coordinate 71,995 of NZ_BAABWV010000008.1, forward strand.
CGGCGCTGGCCGAGGGTGGCTATGGCGCGCGGGTCAAGATCGTGCGGATCAACGGGCTGGACACCGACTGGGGCGCCGACGACGCCCGCGCGGTCCGTGACATGGATGTGGACGCGGTCCTGCTGCCCAAGGTGGGCAGCGCGGCTGACCTCGACGCGCTGGCCGAGATTACCGGCGACCTGCCGATCTGGGCGATGATGGAGACGCCCAAGGGCATGTTGAACGCCGCCTCGATCGCGGCGCATCCGCGGCTGGCGGGCATGGTGATGGGCACCAACGACCTGGCAAAGGAGTTGCAGACGCGGTTCCGGCCCGACCGGCTGCCGCTGATGACCGGGCTTGGCCTGTGCGTGTTGGCGGCCAAGGCCGAGGGATTGGTGATCGTCGACGGCGTCTACAACGCCTTCAAGGATGACGAGGGGCTGGCCGCTGAATGCGCTCAGGGCCGCGACATGGGGTTCGACGGCAAGACCCTGATCCACCCGGCGCAGGTCGAGGTGACCAACGCCGCCTTTGCCCCCTCGGACGAAGAAATCGACCTGGCCCGGCGCCAGATCGCCGCCTTTGAAGAGGTCGAAGCCTCGGGGCAGGGGGTGGCGGTGGTCGACGGCAAGATCGTCGAGAACCTTCATGTTGTCACCGCGCGGGAAATTCTGGCAAAAGCCGAGGCAATTGAAGCGCTGCAAGCGGGGTAGCCAGCGATGGGTTTTGTTCTTCTGATTCTGGGCGTGGCGCTGTGGTGGGCGGCGCATCTGTTCAAGCGGGTGGCGCCGGCGCGCCGCGCCGCGATGGGCGACAAGGGCAAGGGCGCGGTGGCGCTGGTGATCCTGGGGGCCGTGATCCTGATGATCCTTGGCTATCGGATGGCCGACGGCGCGTTCTTCTGGGGGCGTCACCCGGCCACGGTGGGGATCAACAACCTGCTGATGTTGGTGGCGCTTTACCTGACCTCTCCGGGGCCGTCGAAGGGGGCGCTGCTCTACCGGATGCGGCATCCGATGCTGACCGGGGTCCTTTTGTGGTCGGTGGCGCATCTCCTGGTGAACGGCGATGTGCCCTCGTTCATCCTGTTCGGCGGTCTGGGAATCTGGACCATCGTCGAGATGGGCGTGATCAACCGGGCCGAGCCGGACTGGACCCCGCCGGCGAAGGGCAGCCTGGGCAAGGACGCGATGTTCCTGGCGATCAGCGCGGTGCTGTTGGTGGTGATCGGCTACATCCACCTGTGGCTTGGCTATCCGGCATTTGGGTGAGGACGAAGATGAGCACGATTTACCGTTTCCTGACCGAGGACGACACCTCGGCGTTTTGCCACAAGGTCAGCGCGGCGCTGGCCAAGGGGTGGGTGCTGCAGGGGCCGCCCACCTATGCCTTTGACGCGGCGCGCGGTGTGATGCGCTGTGGCCAGGCGGTCACCAAACAGGTGGAGGCCGCCTATTCCCCCGACATGAAACTAGGAGAACAGTGAATGGCCCAGAGCCAGCAAAAAACCAACCCGGGCCGGTTTTTCGAGGATTACGCGGTCGGGGACGTGTTGAAGCACGCGGTTCCGCGCACCGTCTCGGGGGGCGAGCGGGCGCTGTACCATGCGCTCTACCCGGCGCGGCACGCGCTTTATTCCTCGGACACATTCGCGCAGGCCTGCGGGCTGGCGTCCTCTCCGATCGACGATCTGGCCGCCTTTCACGTGGTGTTCGGCAAGACGGTGCCGGATGTTTCGCTGAACGCGGTGGCGAACCTTGGCTATGCCGAGGGGCGGTGGCTGAAGCCGGTCTTTGCGGGCGATACCCTACGCTCGGAGTCCGAGGTGATCGGGGTCAAGCAGAACTCCAGCGGCAAGACCGGCGTGGTCTATGTGCGTACCCGTGGCCTGAACCAGCGCGACGAGGTGGTGATGGAATACGTGCGCTGGGTGATGGTGCGCAAATCCGATCTTGACGCGCCGGCGCCCGAGGCGGTGGTGCCCGAGCTGAAAAAGGGGCTGGCCGCTGCGGATCTGGTGATCCCCGAAGGGCTGGATTTCAGCGATTACGATTTCGATCTGGCGGGCGAGCCGCATCGCTGGGGCGATTACGAGATCGGCGAACAGATCGACCACGTCGACGGTGTCACCATCGAAGAGGCGGAGCACATGATGGCCACGCGCCTTTGGCAGAACACCGCCAAGGTGCATTTCGACCTGACCTTTCGCCCTGACGGGCGGCTGATCTACGGCGGGCACGTGATCAGCATGGCGCGGGCGCTGTCGTTCAACGGGCTGGCCAATGCGCAGATGATCGTCGGGCTGAACGGCGGGGCGCATGCCAACCCCTGTTTCGCCGGCGACACGGTCAAGGCGTGGTCCGAGGTGCTGGACAAGGCCGAGACCAGTGCGCCGGGTGTCGGCGCGGTGCGGCTGCGGCTGGTGGCGACCAAGGGCGGCGCGCCGTTCGAGTTGCGCGGCGCCGATGGCAAGTACCTGCCCGATGTGCTGCTCGATCTCGACTACTGGGCGTTGATGCCGATGTAAGGATGTGCGGCGGGGTCAGGCCCCGCCGTTTTCCTTGAGCCAGTTGGCAATCACCGGCCATTCCTCGGCCAGCGTGTGGGATCCCATGAACAGACCGATATGGCCGCCGGGGACAAGTTTCTCGGTGATCTTCTCTTCCGGGGTGCCGATCAGGTCGCGGGCGGCAAACACCTGTTCCCGGGTGGTGATGTCGTCATTCTCGCCCGCCAGCAGGTAGGTCGGGCAGGTGATCTGTTTCAGCGACAGTTTCTGCCCCAGCGCGATGAACTCGCCCTTGGCGAACAGGTTCTGTTTGAACAGCAGGTCGATCGCCTGGATGTAATAGACCCCGGGCAGATCGAGCGGGTTTTCGTACCAGCTTTCAAAGGTCTTGGTCCGCTTGATGTAATCGAGGTCGTCCATCTGGGCGTAGAGGTCGAGGTATTTCCCCAGGTAGTGCTTGTCGGGGTGCATGTTCTTCCAGCCCGCCAGCATGTAGCGGCCCGGCATCCGTCCGTGACCCCGTTTGATCAGCGTCTTGTAAAAGCTGAGCGGAAGGTGGTGCGCCATGTCGCGGATTGGTCCGTCCCCGGCATCGGTGTCGATCGGCGATCCGGCGAGCACCAGGCTTTCCACCTTGTCGGGAAACCGGCAGGCATACATCGCCGACATCCAACCGCCCTGACACAGGCCGACCAGATTGACCCGCCCGCCCAGATCGTCGACCACGACGTTGATCTCGGCCAGGTACTTGTCGATGTCGAAATTGCGCATCTCGGGGGTGGCGGATTTCCAGTCGGTCACCAGCAACCGACCGATCCCGTTGTCCAGCAGGGTTCTGGCCAGGCTCTGCCCCTCGGAGAAGTCCGCGATGGTCGAGCTGTGGCCCGCGAAGGGGGCGTCGATCAGGACCGGGATGCCCTTGGCGTCGTCCGCCGAGAAATCCCGCAGCCGCATGGTGTCCAGATCCAGGCGAATGGTGTTGGGGGTTGCCCATTTCGGGTCGGGCGGGTGCGCGACTTTTCCGGCGAGATCGACGAATTTCATGTTGCGCTGGAACAGGTCCAGCCCCAGTTCGCCCATTTCGACCCCGGCCGCCAGGGGCCAGAAGAACGGGACGCTGCTTTCATGGATCGGTGTCTTGCTTTCAGGCTGAGTCATCGCGACGTTCCTTTTGATCCGCGGATCTCCTCCCCTGCCCTTGATATTTCGGCGCGTGGCGGGGCGGATGCAAGGGCGGACGCCGAGGACGCGCAGGAAACAGCCGCAGGGTGGGTGGGTGCGCAGGAGAGCCAGACTCAAGGCGACGCCGCACATGTTCCGGTGCGAGGTGGCGGCGTGAAACCCCGATTTTCGTGATCACGCGCCGGTTTCATGTGATCACATTTAAGAAATTCTGCACTGCCGCATCAAAAAACCATGGAATTTGATACGCCGCGCACGTGACACTGGCACAAGAAAAGGCGTAGTAAAACGCAGCCAACCGGAAAGGAGCCAACATGGCCGATGTCAATCGGGGCGAACGCCCGCTTTCGCCGCACCTCTCGATCTATCGCCCTCAGCTTACCTCAATCACCTCGATCCTGACCCGGATCACCGGCAACGCGTTGCTGGTGGCGGCGGTTCTGATCGTCTGGTGGTTTCTCGCCGCAGCAACCTCGCCAGAGTATTTCGCCCTGGCCGACGCGGTGATCACGAGCTGGTTCGGAGATCTGGTGATGTTCCTGTCGCTCTGGGCGTTGTGGTATCACACGCTGGCCGGGATCCGGCACCTGATCTGGGACAATGCCAAGATGCTGGAACTTGACGCCGCGACCAAGCTGGGCTGGGCCATCATCGCGGGCTCTGTCCTGCTGACCCTGTTCACCGTCGTCGTGATCTGAAGGAGGTTCCCATGCGTTACATTACCGACCGCAAGCGCGTCGACGGCCTGGGCGCCGCCAAGTCCGGCGTACATCATTTCTGGGTGATGAAGGTCAGCTCCGTCGCCCTGCTGGGGCTGATCCCGCTGTTCGTCTTTACCTTTGGCCCGATGCTGGGCCAGCCGCATGACGTGGTGCTCGAGTATTTCTCGCGGCCGTTCCCGGCGATCGTCGCGGCGCTGACCATCCTGGTCAGCTTCCGTCACTTCAAGGACGGTGTGCAGGTGCTGATCGAGGACTATGTCCACGGCTGGGCGCAACGGGCATTGATCATCGCGATGATCCTGCTGAGCTACTCGGCGGCGGCTGTCGGCCTGTTCGCCATCGCCCGCATCGCGCTCTAACTCCGAACGGGAGACAAGAAGAATGGCTGCTTACGAATTTGAAACCCACGAATACGACGTGGTGGTTGTCGGTGCCGGTGGCGCCGGTCTGCGCGCGACGCTGGGCATGGCCGAGCAGGGGCTGCGCACCGCCTGCGTGACCAAGGTGTTCCCGACCCGGTCGCACACGGTGGCGGCACAGGGGGGCATCGCCGCCTCGCTGTCCAACATGGGGCCGGACAACTGGCAGTGGCACATGTACGACACCGTCAAGGGGTCGGACTGGCTGGGCGATACCGACGCGATGGAATACCTGACGCGGTCCGCCCCCAAGGCGGTGTACGAGCTGGAGCACTACGGCGTGCCGTTCAGCCGGACCGAAGAGGGCAAGATCTATCAGCGCCCGTTCGGCGGCCACACCACCGAGTTCGGCGATGGTCCGCCGGTGCAGCGCACCTGCGCCGCCGCCGACCGCACCGGCCACGCGATCCTGCACACGCTGTATGGTCAGAGCCTCAAGAACAACGCGGAATTCTACATCGAGTATTTCGCCATCGACCTGATCATGTCGGACGACGGCGTCTGCCAGGGTGTCGTGTGCTGGAAGCTGGATGACGGTACCATGCACGTGTTCAACGCCAAGACCGTGGTGCTGGCCACCGGCGGTTACGGACGCGCCTTCTTCTCCTGCACCTCGGCGCATACCTGCACCGGCGACGGTGGCGGCATGGTGACACGCGCGGGCCTGCCGATGCAGGACATGGAGTTCGTGCAGTTCCACCCGACCGGCATCTATGGCGCCGGCTGCCTGATCACCGAGGGCGCCCGCGGCGAAGGCGGCTATCTGACCAACTCCGAGGGCGAACGGTTCATGGAGCGCTATGCGCCCCAGTACAAGGACCTGGCGCCGCGCGACTATGTCAGCCGCTCGATGACCATGGAGATCCGCGAGGGTCGCGGGGTCGGCGAGCTGGGCGATCACATCCACCTGAACCTGAGCCACCTGCCGCCCGAGGCGCTGGCGGAACGGCTGCCGGGGATCTCGGAAAGCGCCAAGATTTTCGCCGGCGTCGACGTGACCAAGGAGCCGATCCCGGTTCTGCCCACGGTGCACTACAACATGGGCGGCATTCCGACCAACTACTGGGGCGAGGTTCTGAACCCCACCGCCGAGGATCCCAACGCGGTCGTGCCCGGCCTGATGGCCGTGGGCGAGGCGGGCTGTGCCAGCGTGCACGGCGCCAACCGGCTTGGCTCCAACTCGCTGATCGACCTGGTGGTCTTTGGTCGCGCAGCCGCGATCCGCGCCGGCAAGGTGGTCGACCCCGAGGCGCCGAACCCCGAGCTGAACACCGCCTCGGTCGACAAGGCGTTTGACCGGTTCGACGGGCTGCGCCACGCCAAGGGCGGCCTGCCCACCGCCGAGTTGCGGCTGGAGATGCAGCGCACCATGCAGGCGGACGCGGCGGTGTTCCGCACCGACAAGACGCTGAAGGAAGGCGTCGAGAAGATGACCGCGATCGCCGCCAAGATGGGCGACCTGTCCGTCACCGACCGCAGCCTGGTGTGGAACAGCGACCTGATGGAAACGCTGGAACTGACCAACCTGATGCCCAACGCGCTGGCCACCATCCACGGCGCCGAGGCCCGCAAGGAAAGCCGCGGCGCCCATGCCTCGGAGGATCACCCCGCGCGCGACGACGAGAACTGGCGCGTGCACACGATCAGCCGCGTCGAGGGCAACCAGGTTGATCTGAGCTATCGCCCGGTGATCCTCGACCCGCTGACCACCGAGGCGGAAGGCGGCATCGAGCTCAAGAAAATCGCGCCCAAGGCGCGGACCTTCTGAGGAGAGACAGACCCATGGTTCAACTTGCACTCCCGAAGAATTCCCGGATCACCACCGGCAAGACCTGGCCGAAGCCCGAGGGCGCGACCAACCTGCGGACGTTCAAGATCTATCGCTGGAACCCGGACGACGGGCAGAACCCGCGTGTCGACACCTATTTCGTCGACATGGACAAATGCGGGCCGATGGTTCTGGACGCGCTGATCAAGATCAAGAACGAGATCGACCCGACCCTGACCTTTCGCCGGTCCTGCCGCGAGGGGATCTGTGGCTCTTGCGCGATGAACATCGACGGGATCAACACGCTGGCCTGCATCTATGGTCTCGACGAGATCAAGGGTGACGTGAAGATCTATCCGCTGCCGCACATGCCGGTGGTCAAGGACCTGATCCCCGACCTGACGCATTTCTATGCCCAGCACGCCAGCATCATGCCCTGGCTGGAGACCAAGACCAACCGCCCGGCGAAAGAGTGGAAGCAGTCGATCGAGGACCGCAAGAAACTCGACGGGCTGTATGAATGCGTGATGTGTGCCTCCTGCTCGACCTCCTGCCCGAGCTACTGGTGGAACGGCGATCGGTACCTGGGACCGGCCGCGCTGCTGCATGCCTATCGCTGGATCATCGACAGCCGCGACGAGGCCACCGGCGAGCGTCTGGATCAGCTTGAGGATCCGTTCAAGCTGTATCGCTGCCACACGATCATGAACTGCACCAAGACCTGCCCCAAGGGGCTGAACCCGGCGAAGGCCATCGCCGAGATCAAGAACCTGATGGTGAAACGCGCGGTCTGAGATCGGGGTCATGGACCCTCTGACCGGCGTGATCCTGCTGGCCGGGGCGGCGGGGATTTCCCTGCCGCTCGGCGGGGTGCTGGCGCGGATCGCCTACAGTCACGAAAAAGAGTTCACCGAACCGGTGATGCACGCGCTGATCGCCTTTGGCGGCGGCGCGCTTTTGTCTGCGGTGGCGCTGGTGCTGGTGCCGGAAGGCGCGGAGATGCTGCCGCCCTGGTTGGCGCTGGGGCTGCTGTTCCTGGGCGGTGTCACCTTTTACCTGGTCGACCGCCGGCTGGAGCGCAGCGGCGGCAGCGGCGGCGCGCTGTTGGTGGCGATGTTGCTGGATTTCCTGCCCGAGGCGCTGGCGCTGGGCGCGATACTGGTGACCGAGGCGGCCACCGCCAAGCTGCTGGCGCTGATGATCTTTCTGCAGAACGTGCCCGAAGGGTTTTCCGCCTTTGGCGAGATCTGGCGCAACGGGGTGGCGGCGGGGCCGCTGATGGCGATCTTTGTCGCTTTGGCCGGACTCGGGCCGCTCTGTGCGGTGCTTGGCATGAGTGTCCTGGCCGGGCAGCCTGCCATACTGGGCGGCATCATGATTTTCGCCGCCGGGGGGATCCTGTACCTGGTGTTCCAGGACGTGGCCCCCGCCGTGCGCACCCGCGACAGCAGTGCGCCGGCGCTCGGCGCGGTGCTGGGGTTCGGGCTGGGGCTGGCGGGTGCGTTGATGATCGGGTGATGCAAAAAGCGCATGGCAAGATTGCGTTATTGTCCGATGCGGCAGTGCAGCATCGGCCCTAGGTTACGCCTCAGGGAGGGCCTCTGAAAACGCCGGAGCGACCCATGAGCAATACCGTTGAACAATCGGAATACACCGCCGAAGACAAAGCCCGCGCCGCCCTGCAGGTGCTGGAAGAGGCTTGGGCTTATTACACCCCGGAGCCGCTTCCGGCCCATGCGGAGTCCGATGCGGTGAGCGAGCTTTTCCAGTATCACGCCGCCGCCTGACGGCCTTCTGGCCGTGCCGCGAACAATGCGTTAGGCAAGGCCCGCACCGTATGGGAGGGGGGCTTGCCCGTGTTGTATCTGGTCCTGTTCGTGGGTGTCGCCGGGTATTTCGTCTGGCGCCACCACTTCAGCTCGCTCAGCCGTGACTGCCGCTGGCGGCTGGACCGGGCGGGCGGTGTCTGGCGCTGTGCCGCCTGTGGCGGCGAACTGCCGGACGGGGCAAAGGGCGCCCCGCGGATATGCCTGAAAAACAACGATTGACGGCGCGCGCAGAAAAACATCGCGCGCGCGATATTTCCTCTTGATCGACTCGGGCTTTGGCCCGATATGCGCGGTCAAGACGCCAACGCACGCGCCTCTGGCGAAAGGGGTTCCAAAGTCCCCTATGGTTACGTAGCGACGGTAACGTCTCCTTTTGAAGTGAGCGGTCTGCGCCGGGAAACCGGAATGGCCGGGTCTTATGGAGATGACCATGAACGCATACGTAACCGAGTTTTCGGTGGCAAAAGACGTGCGCCCGCACGACCGCATCGAAAACTTCATCCGCTCGACCCGGTTCGATCACCCGACGCTGGTGCTGGACGTGGATCGCGTCGCCGATCAGTTCCACGCGCTGAAGGCCGGGCTGGGCCGCGCGCGCATCCACTATGCCGTCAAGGCCAACCCGGCGCGAGAGATCGTCGAGCGGCTGGTCAACCTCGGCTCGGGCTTTGACGCCGCGTCGCGCGCCGAGATCGAGTTGTGCCTGTCGCTGGGCGCGCATCCGGAGCATATCTCGTTCGGCAACACGGTGAAAAAGCCGCGCGATATCGAGTTCGCCTTTCACGCCGGTGTCACCCTGTTCGCCGCCGATGCCGAGGAAGAGCTGGAAAAGATCGCTGTGCACGCGCCCGGGTCGCGCGTCTATATCCGCCTGATCGTCGATGCCTCCGAGGCCGATTGGCCGCTGTCGCGCAAGTTCGGCTGCGCCCGCGACAAGGCGACTTCGCTGATGGACCAGGCGGTCGCGCTGGGGCTGGCGCCGGTCGGCCTGTCGTTCCACGTAGGAAGCCAGACCAAGCGGGCGGCTATGTGGACCGCGACGCTGGACCAGGTGGCCGCCGTCTGGCGCGCCGCGCGCGCGGCCGGGCATGAGCTGGAGTTGCTGAACATCGGCGGCGGGTTCCCGGCCTATTACGGCGAAGAGATCGAGGGGCCGACCGCCTATGCCGCGCGGGTGATGGAACTGGTGACCGAGCGGTTCGGGGAGGAGGCAGAGATCATGGCCGAGCCGGGGCGCGGGCTGGTGGCCGAGGCCGGCATGATCGCCGCCGAGGTGCTGCTGGTCAGCCGAAAGTCCGACAGCGACCTGCATCGCTGGGTTTACCTCGATATCGGCAAGTTCTCGGGGCTGGCCGAGACCATGGACGAGGCGATCCGCTATCAGTTCGTGACCGAGCGCGATCACGAGCCGATGGGCGCCTGTATCCTGGCCGGGCCGTCCTGTGACAGTGCCGATGTGCTTTATGAAAAGCGCCCCGTGGAATTGCCGCTGGGGCTGAAGGCAGGCGATCGCATCCTGATCCGCAACTGCGGCGCCTATACCTCGACCTATGCCTCGGTCGGCTTCAACGGGTTTCCGCCGCTGGATGTCGTGGTGATCTGAGCGGGGCGATCATCGACGGGGCGGCCCGGCGTTTCGGCCGGGCAGTGGGCGCTGCCCCCGTCGCCTGCGGCGCCTCCCCCGGAGTATTTTTGCAGAGAAGAAGGACGGGGGTGGGGGAATTCGGCTCTGCCCTTGCGCTTTTACCGCGCGCGCGGTTTTGTGGGGCGAAACGACCGAGAGCATTGCCATGACCCAGGCCCCCGAGGATGCCGAGGCGCGCCGCGCCGTCGAACCGGTGATCTGTTATCCCAACGACGCGCTGCCGCGGCCCGATCTGGCGCTGTATGCCCGGGCGCGGGCCGGGGCGGTGAAGGTGGGCGAGGTGATCGCGCCACCGCGCGAGGCGGCCTGTTTCGAGGTCGCGGCGGGGCAGTTTTTCCGCATCTCCTGCATCGAGGGGCCGCAGGTGGGGGATTTGAACCTGTGGAACGCGCAGGACCTTGGCGAGCGGTTCTATTCCGGCAAGACGCGGGCGTTGCATGGCACCCATGTGACGACGGGAGAGCGGCTGTGGAGCAGTTTTCCCGCGATGCGGCCAATTGCGACGATTACCGAAGACACGCTGTCCTGGTACGGGATCGATTCATTCGGCGGCTCGGTCCATGACGTGATCGGCACGCGCTGCGACCCCTATACGCACAACCTTTTGGCGGGGGGGCAGTATCACCATTGCTGCCACTCGAACCTGACACGGGCGCTGGCGGATCACGTGGGGCTGTCGCTGACCGAGGCGGAGCAGCACGTGCATGACGTGCTGAATGTCTTCATGTGTACCGGGTTCACCCGCGAGACCGGGCAGTATTTCATGAAGGCGAGCCCGGTGCGGCCCGGAGATCACCTGGAATTCTTCGCCGAGATCGACCTGCTGGGCGCGCTCAGCGCCTGTCCCGGCGGCGATTGTTCGGCAGAGCATTCCAGCGATGCGGCGGCCTGTCACCCGCTGCGGATCGAGGTGTTCGCCCCCGAGGCGGGCGCCCTCGAGGGATGGGCGCCGCCGCCGGTGAACGGGTATGACCGCAGTCACGGGCGTTGAGCCCAGGCGTGACCTTGGGGTCACTGCGCGTCGGGGAAGGCCGCGTTGAGGGCAATCTCGACCATGGCGCCAAAGCTGCGCTCGCGATCCTCGGAGGGCAGCGCCTCGCCGGTCAGCAGGTGATCGGAGACGGTCAGCACCGCCAGTGCCCGGCGGTTGTGGCGGGCGGCAAGCGTATAGAGTTCGGCGGCCTCCATTTCGACCCCGAGGATGCCGTGGCGCACCATCTGTTCGTTCAGGTCGGGGCGTTCGTCGTAGAAGGTGTCGGAGGAATAGATCCCGCCGATGTGGGTCCGGGTGCCCTGGGCCTCGGCAGCCGCTGCGGCGGCACGCAACAGGGTCCAGTCGGCGCAGGGGGCGAAGTTCACCTCGCGGAAGATGGTGGAGGAGGGGGAGGTGATGGTCGTCGCGGTCATGGCCAGGATCACGTCGCGCAGCCCGACATGATCTTGCATTCCACCGCAGGAGCCGATGCGGATCAGGGTTTGCGCGCCGAAATCGCGAATCAATTCATTGGCGTAAATCGACAATGACGGCATTCCCATGCCGCTGCCCTGGATGGTTACCAGGTTTCCATTCCAGGTGCCGGTAAATCCCAACATGCCGCGGGTGGAATTCACGTTTCGCACATCTGAAAGGAAAGTTTCCGCCGCCCATTTCGCGCGAAACGGGTCTCCCGGCAACAGAACCGTTTCGGCAATGTCACCGGGCGCAGCGCCAATATGAATTGTCATTGCAAGACCGTTGTTTCGTCAGATTTCCATTTCGGTGATATCGACGCCGCGGCTCAGCGCGTCATGCACCCATTGCGGTTTGCGTCCGCGGCCGGACCAGGTCTGATCGTGGTTGTCCGGGTTGCGGTATTTCGGTGCGGTCTTGGTCTGCTTTCCCGCCGTGCGGGACTTGGCATCGGCGGACAGTTCCGACAGGGAAAACCCGAATTCCGCGGCGGCCTTTTCCGCGGCGATCAGGGCCTCGCGCCGTTCGCGCTGTTCGGCGTTCTTGATGGCCTTGTCGAGGTTTTTCTTGAGGTCGAGCAATTCGGTGCGCGACAGGGCGGAAAGGTCTATTGCCATTGTTTTCTCCAAATATGATCAGATGCGCCGACATATAGGGTCGGCGCATTCTTTCGACAATAGCGATAAACCTGATGCGGATCAGCGTCAAATCAAGGTGGAGTTTCTATTCTGCCGCGATTTTTTCCGGATCGACCAGCAATACGATATCCCCCATTATCGTATTCAGCTCGAAATCCTTTGGCGTATAGATTTTTGCCACGCCCATTTCGCGCAATTTTTCGGCGTCATCCTCGGGAATGATGCCGCCGACGATCACCGGGATATGGGTCAATCCGGCGTCTTTCATGCGAATCATCACGTCTTCGACAAGGGGAATGTGGCTGCCGGAGAGGATGGAAAGGCCGACGACATGGGCGTTTTCCTCGATCGCCTTATCGACGATTTCCTGGGGTGTCAGGCGAATCCCCTCGTAAGAGATGTCCATTCCGCAATCTCGGGCGCGGAAGGCGATCTGTTCGGCGCCATTGGAATGGCCGTCGAGCCCGGGCTTTCCGACCAGGAATTTCAACCGGCGGCCCAGGCGATCGCTGACCGCGTCGACGGCGGCGCGCAACTCGTCGAGCCCCTCGGTCTTGTTCGAGACTGAACCGGAGACCCCGGTGGGTCCGCGATAGGTTCCGTGCACGGCGCGCATCTGTTCGGCCCATTCGCCGGTGGTGGCACCGGCCCGGGCGGCCGCGATCGAGGGTTCCATGATGTTGCGTCCCTCGCGCGCGGCCTGACGCAGGGCGGTGAGCGCGGCCTGCACGGCGGGTTCGTCGCGCTCGGCGCGCCAGGCGTTCAGGCGGTCGATCTGTTCCTGCTCGACGGCGGGATCGACGGTCATGATGCCGCCGTCGGCGCTCATCAGGGGCGAGGGTTCGGTGGTGGTAAACTTGTTGACACCGACGACCACGGTTTCGCCGGCCTCGATCCGGTTCAGCCGTTCGGCATTTGAATCCACCAGACGCGATTTCATGTAGTCGATCGCCTGGATCGCGCCGCCCATGCTGTCGAGATTGGCCAATTCCGCGCGTGCGCCCTGTTTCAATTCCTCGACCTTGGCATCCACGGCCGGATTGTTGTCGAACAGGTCGTCATATTCCAGAAGATCGGTTTCAAAGGCGAGGATCTGCTGCATGCGCATCGACCATTGCTGGTCCCAGGGGCGAGGCAGGCCCAGCGCCTCGTTCCAGGCGGGGAGCTGCACGGCCCGCGCGCGTGCCTTTTTCGAAAGGGTGACCGCCAACATTTCGATGAGAATGCGATAGACGTTGTTTTCGGGCTGCTGTTCAGTCAGCCCCAGCGAGTTGACTTGAACCCCATAGCGAAAGCGGCGGAATTTCGGATCGCTCACACCGTAGCGGGTTTCGCAGATCTCGTCCCAGAGATCGACGAAGGCGCGCATCTTGCACATTTCGGTGACGAATCGGATGCCCGCGTTCACGAAAAAGGAAATGCGTCCGACCAGGGCCGGGAAATCACCCTCGGGTACGCGCGGGCGCAACTCGTCCAGAACGGCAATGGCGGTGGCCAGCGCAAAGGCCAATTCCTGCTCGGGCGTGGCCCCGGCCTCTTGCAGGTGATAGGAACACACGTTCATCGGGTTCCATTTGGGCACGTTAGAGTAGCAGTATTCGGCCACGTCGGCGATCATTTTCAGCGACGGTTTCGGCGGGCAGACATAGGTGCCGCGCGACAGGTATTCCTTGATCAGGTCGTTTTGCACCGTGCCTTGCAGCTTGGCGACATCCGCGCCCTGTTCCTCGGCCACCGCGATATAGAGCGCCAGCAACCACGGTGCGGTGGCGTTGATCGTCATCGAGGTGTTCATCTGTTCCAGCGGGATCTGGTCGAACAGCATCCGCATGTCGCCAAGATGGCAGACCGGCACGCCGACCTTGCCGACTTCGCCGCGCGCCAGGGTGTGGTCGCTGTCATAGCCGGTCTGGGTCGGCAGATCGAAGGCCACCGAGAGCCCGGTCTGACCCTTGGCCAAGTTGCCGCGATACAGCGCGTTGGAGGCCTGGGCGGTGGAATGGCCGGCATAGGTGCGGATCAGCCAGGGGCGGTCTTTCTGGGTCTGGGTCATCGGGAACCTCTTTGGTCGGGGCCGCAAGAATATTTCGCTTTTCCGTTCTAAATCGCAATTATCGACGCATGTCAATTCGCTGCGTCGCGGCATCGAGTTTACGGCTGGTCCTGCGTTGCGGCGGGGGCGCATGTGCCGGCGTGTTGTGCACGGGGCCTCTTTCCCGCCGGGCCGGGTTGCGGCAAGGCTTGCACATGACCAAGACCGTCGAACTTCCGTTGTGGCTGTTTGCGCTGATCCTGCTGTTCGCGGCGGTGACCTTCGCCTCGCATTTCCTGTTTCCCTCGGTGCGCTGGTTCTTTCGGCGGCGGCTGGAGCGGGCGGTGGCGCGGCTGAACGAGCGGTTGGATCAGCCGATCCAGCCGTTCAAGCTGACCCGCCGGTACGACATGATCCAGCGGATCATCTACAACCCGCAGGTCAGCCAGGCGATCGCCGATCATGCCCGGGCCGAGGGTATCCCCGAGAACGTGGCGTTCCAGCAGGCCCGCCGCTATGCGCGCGAGATCGTGCCGTCGTTCTCCGCCTCGCTTTATTTCGGGGTCGCGATCCGGGCAGCGCGGTTCCTGAGCAATGCGTTGTATCACGTGCGGCTGCGGCAGCTGGACGAACCGGCGCTGCGTGCCATCGACCGGGAGGCGACGGTGGTGTTCGTGATGAACCACCGCAGCAACATGGATTACGTGCTGGTCACCTATCTGGCGGCGGAGCGCTCGGCGCTGTCTTACGCGGTGGGGGAATGGGCGCAGGTTTGGCCGTTGAGCCGGTTGATCCGGGCGATGGGGGCATATTTCATCCGGCGCCGGTCGCGCAACGACCTCTATCGCGCGGTGCTGGCCTGTTACGTGCGACTGGCCACCGATGCCGGGGTGACCCAGGCGATGTTCCCCGAGGGCGGGCTGAGCCTGACCGGGGCGCTGATGCCGCCGAAACTGGGGCTGTTGAAATACATCGCCGCCGGGTTCGATCCCGACGGGCGCGACGTGGTGTTCGTGCCGGTGGCGCTGAACTACGACCGGGTGTTGGAGGATCGCATCCTGATCTCGGCGGACAAGGGGACCGGGCGGCGGTTCAATGCCCGGATCGGGGTGATCGCGCGCCATGTGTTGCGACAGCTCGGGTTGTGGGCCACCGGGCGGTACCGTCGCTTTGGCGAGGCGGTGGTCACCTTTGGCGCGCCGCTGTCGCTGGCCGCGTTGCAGGCCAAGGGCGAGGGCGATGTGACCGACCGGTTGGCCGAAACGCTGATGCGGCGGATCGCCGACGGGGTTCCGGTGCTGCCGGTGCCGCTGGTGGCCTGGTTGATGCTTACCTACGGGACCATGACCCGGGCCGAAGTCGATGCCCGGGCCCGCGCCGCCTTGTCGACGCTGCCGGCCTCGACCGTGGGCCGGTTCGCGGCCGACCCGCATGCCGCGACCGAGGCCGGGTTGCGCGCGCTTTGCGAACAGGGCGCCATCCGATCGGAGCAGGGGCGCTATGCCCCCGATCCGCAGGGGGGCGACCTGTTGCAATTCTACGCCAACTCGATCCGCCATCTGATGCCGGCCGAAGGTTAGGGCATTCTGCGAGTGCGAAGAGGTTTCTGCGTTCGCAGGGTCATAAAATTACAAAATCGGACAAAACACTATTGCATTGTTGCGCGGCTATTCATATCCCATCCAGAGAGCCGCGATTCTGCATCGCGGCACAAGGGATGTAGAAGGAGGCCATCATGGCTTTGGACACCAACGGCGGTATCGCGCCGTACGAGGCGCCTGAAAAAGATCTCTACGAGATGGGGGAAATGCCTCCCCTGGGGCATGTGCCCAAGCAGATGTATGCTTGGGCCATCCGCAAGGAACGCCATGGCGATCCTGACAGCGCGATGCAGCTTGAAGTCGTGGACACCCCGACGCTGGACAGCAACGAGGTGCTGGTCATGGTGATGGCGGCGGGCGTCAACTATAATGGTGTCTGGGCCGCGCTGGGCCAGCCGGTCAGCCCGTTCGACGGCCACAAGCAGCCCTATCATATCGCCGGCTCTGACGCCGCCGGTATCGTCTGGGCGGTTGGTGACAAGGTCAAACGCTGGAAGGTCGGCGACGAGGTGGTGGTCCACTGCAACCAGGATGACGGCGACGACGAGGAATGCAACGGCGGCGACCCGATGTTCTCGTCCAGCCAGCGGATCTGGGGCTATGAGACCCCGGATGGCTCGTTCGGGCAGTTCACCCGGGTGCAGTCGCAGCAGTTGATGCCGCGTCCCAAGCACCTGACCTGGGAGGAAAGCGCCTGTTACACGCTGACGCTGGCCACCGCGTACCGGATGCTGTTCGGCCATCACCCGCATGATCTGAAGCCGGGCCAGAACGTTCTGGTCTGGGGCGCTTCGGGCGGGCTGGGCTCCTTTGCGATCCAGTTGATCAATACCGCCGGCGCCAACGCGATCGGCGTGATCAGCGACGAGGACAAGCGCCAGTTCGTCCTCGACCTTGGTGCCAAGGGGGTGATCAACCGCAAGGATTTCAATTGCTGGGGGCGGCTGCCCACGGTCAATACGCCGGAATACAACACCTGGCTGAAAGAGGCGCGCAAGTTCGGCAAGGCGATCTGGGAGATCACCGGCAAGGGCGTGAGCGTCGACATGGTGTTCGAGCATCCCGGAGAGGCGACCTTCCCGGTGTCGTCGCTGGTCTGCAAGAAGGGCGGCATGGTTGTGATCTGCGCCGGCACCTCGGGGTTCAACTGTACTTTTGACGTTCGCTACATGTGGATGCACCAGAAGCGCCTGCAGGGGTCGCATTTCGCGCATCTCAAGCAGGCGGCCTCGGCCAACCGGCTGATGCTGGAGCGGCGGATTGATCCCTGCATGTCCGAGGTGTTCACCTGGGACGACCTGCCCCTGGCACACATGAAGATGCTGCGCAACGAGCACAAGCCGGGCAACATGTCGGTGCTGGTGCAATCGCCGCAGACCGGGTTGCGCACTTTTGAAGAGGTGCTCGAAGCCGGCCAGAAGTAATTTCATTTTGAAACAATTGGGCCCCGCGGCGTTAACGCATCGCGGGGCCTTTCTTATGCCGTTTTGTCAAGATGGGGCTTTAAAAATTACGCTTCAGGTTGTTATGATCTGGCCGATAAAATCCTCTAACGAGTATCATTATGACCCGAATGCATTGGATTCTGGCTGTTTTGCAGGATTTGCGAGCCTATGCATCCGACAACGACCTGCGCCGACTGGAGCAGCACCTGGGGCAGGCCTTCGAAATCGCCTGCAGCGAACTGGCCGAGAACGACGGTGACACATGTGACGAGAAGGTTGAGCAAAGCGACGCCGGTGCGGATTAGGCGGCGCAGCGCGGCGGCTTCTGTCTGGCGCAGGCGGGGGTGGCGCGATAGGGTCGCGCCATGACCGAGATGACCATCACCTTTTCCGACGACCAGGCCACCGCCTATGACAGCGTGGCCGAGATGCTGCGCGGGGCCGGGGTCGATCTCGACGACGGCACGCTGGCTCCGCCGACGGACAAGGGCGCCGGGGTGATGGCGTTGATCGGCAAGGCGGGCTCGGGCAAGACATTGCTCCTGGCCGAACTTTACAAGGCGCTGGAAGAGGCCGGCGTCGATGTGGTTTCAGGCGATTACGAGGGGCGCAAGCGGCGCGACCGGCGCACGCTGGCGATCCTGGCGCCGACCAACAAGGCGGCCAGCGTCCTGCGGTTTCGCGGTGTTCCGGCAACCACCATTCACCGCATTCTCTATACCCCGGTCTATGACCCGGAGTACGAGCGCATCGCCGAATGGCTGGCCGGGAACGGCGAACGGCCCGAGATCGAGGGGCTGAGCGACGCGGCGCTGGACCGGGCGCATGCGTTCTACCAGAACAACAAGTCGATCCCGGGCGCGCTGGCCGCTGCCGGATTGCGCGGATCGGATTTCATCACCGGCTGGAAACGGCGCGAGGATCCGCTGGACATCGGGTTCGTCGACGAGGCCTCGATGCTGGACGATCGCCAGTTCAATGACCTGAAGGAGATCTTTCCCAACCTGCTGCTGTTCGGAGACCCGGCGCAGCTGGCGCCGGTGAACCAATCGGGCGCCATGGTCTTTGACACGATGCCCGAGGGCCGCAAGCTGGAGTTGCACCGCATTCACCGGCAAGAGGCGGACAACCCGATCCTCGACCTGGCGCACGCACTGGCCGACCCGCAGCTGGGGTTCGAGGATTTCGAGCGCATGGTCGAGGACAAGGCCCGGCAGGACGACCGGGTGGTCTGGGGCCAACGGGTCGAGGTCGACCTGATGGCGCGCAGCCCGGTACTGGTCTGGCGCAACGCCACCCGCATCCGGCTGATCACCGCCTTTCGGTCGGTACATGGCGCGCCGGAGGATGACCTTCTGGCGGGCGAGCCGCTGATCTGCGACGGGATCGAACTGCCGCTGAAACACCGCAAGAAACGGCTGGATCTCGAGGCGCGCGGCCTGATCAAGGGCGCGCAGGTGATCTATCTTGGCGCCGGGCGCAAACCGGGGTTTTCGCGCCTGCACGTGATCGGGGCCGAGGACCCGCAGGTCAGCGCCGCCTCGATCATCAAGATCGAGAAGCCGGATGAGGAAGAGCCGTTCATTCCCTTCGCGGCGCGGATGGGGGCGACCTTTCTGCACGGGGCGGCGGTTACCATCCACAAGGCGCAGGGCAGCCAGTGGGACACGGTGCAGGTATTTGCCCCTGATCTCTATGCCGCCGCGCGCATGGGCCGGGTCGAGGCGGGCCAGCCGCTATGGAAACGGCTGGCCTATGTGGCGATCACCCGGGCGCAGGAGCGGCTGATCTGGGTGGTGCGCAACCGGCTGTCGAAACCGACCTATCCGCTGCGGGTGGACGATTTGCGCGCGGCCGCCCCGGCGCCGCTCGAATTGCAGGTGGAGGAGACATGAAGAGCATCCTGATCACCGGCGCCAGTTCCGGCATCGGTCGCGCCACCGCCGAATTGTTCCTGCGCGAGGGCTGGCGGGTGGGCCTGCTGGCACGCCGCGCCGAGGCGTTGGAACAGGTCGCGGCGGGGCAGGCGGGCGCGGTGGTGCTGCCGGCCGATGTCACCGACCCGGCGGAGGTCGAGGCGGCCTTTGACAGCTTTATCGCAACCGCCGGGCGGCTTGATGTGCTGTTCAACAACGCCGGTATCTTCACGCCCGCCGGAACCATCGACGAGATCGCACTGGACGACTGGTTCCGCGCGGTCAACGTGAACCTCAACGGCATGTTCCTGTCCGCGCGGTCGGCTTTCGCGGCGATGCGGTCGCAAGACCCGCAGGGCGGGCGCATCATCAACAACGGCTCGATCGCCGCCCATGTGCCGCGGCCGCATTCGGTGCCCTACGCAGCGACCAAGCACGCGATCACCGGGCTGACCCGCAGCCTGTCGCTGGACGGGCGGCCCTTTGACATCGCCTGCGGGCAGATCGACATCGGCAACGCACGCACGCCGATGGTGGCCGAGCTGGCCGAGCGCCAGCAGGCCGAGGCCCCGGACGCGCCGCCAATGGATACGATGGCGGTTGAGGACGCGGCAAAATCGGTGCTGCACATGGCCAGCCTGCCGCTGGAGGCGAACGTGCAGTTCATGACCGTGATGGCGACCAAGATGCCCTATATTGGGCGCGGCTGAGACCCGGGATCAACGGTTCCTGAGCGCGGTGAAGGCCGCCGAGGCCCCCCAGCCGGCGATGATGGCGATGGCCAGTGACATCAGCCCGTACAGCACCGGTTGCTGCCGCGACAGCACGAACAGCCAGCGTTCCAGCCCGACCTTGCGCACGTCGATGGTGGTTTCGTATTGGCTGATGACCTCGCCTTGCCGGGTGAGAAAGATCCGCGTGGCATAGGCGCCCTCGATCAGGTCGGCAGGCATCTTGATGGCGGTGCGGAACAGGGTCTGTTCGTCCAGCACGATCTTGCCCTCGAGCATCTGGTAG
This sequence comes from Aquicoccus sp. SU-CL01552, assembly GCF_040365005.1. Lineage (NCBI taxonomy): Bacteria > Pseudomonadati > Pseudomonadota > Alphaproteobacteria > Rhodobacterales > Paracoccaceae > Aquicoccus > Aquicoccus sp. SU-CL01552. Next base: position 92,150 of record NZ_BAABWV010000008.1, read on the forward strand.
AGGTCGGCGTTGCGGCGGATGCGGATCAGCGCCTCGGTGAATTCGGGGGCGTCGCGGATTTCCATCGGGGCACCGACCGACCGGATCGCCCGGCCGATGCTGATCTTGTGGCGCAGGTCCTCGGTGTCGGACAGGACGTCGTTCCACGCGCCGGTGGTGGCCACCGCATAGAACGAGGGGGCGGCATCGACCTCGATCGCCTCGGCGTTGACCCAGATGCCGAACCGGTTGGCCTTGCGCCGCACCACCACCGGGTTCGAGGGGCCGGCGATGGTGATGATGATCTCCAGCGGGTCCTCGGGGATCGGGGTTTCCCGCTTGACCGCGCCGAAGATCAGGATCTCCGAGCCGTCGAAGCTGGTGGTGATCGAGACCCGGTCGCTGGACAGGCCGAGCACAACCTCTTCGCCGGTGGCAAGAGCCGAAAGCGGCGTCAGCAGCAGGGCGAACAGGAGGGCAAGGAAGCGCATCGCTCAGTGCCCCCCGGCCGGCCCGAGGGTATAAAGCTCGGACGGTTGCAGCAGAAGATCCGCGGCCAGCTTGCCGCAGACCACCAGGACCATCAGCGCCAGCAGGATGCGCAGTTGCTCGGCCTTGAGGCGCAGCCCGATCTGGGTGCCAATCTGTGCCCCCACGACGCCGCCCACCAGCAGCAGCACCGCCAGCACGATATCGACGGTAAAGTTGGTGGTGGCGTGCAGCATGGTGGTGAAGGCGGTGACCAGGATGATCTGGAACAGCGAGGTGCCGACCACCACCTTGGTCGGCATGCCGAGGATATAGATCATCGCCGGCACCATGATGAAGCCGCCGCCGACCCCCATGATCGCGGCCAGGATGCCCACGAGGATGCCGACGCAGATCGGCGGGATCACCGAGATATAAAGGCCCGAGGTGCGAAACCGCATCTTGAACGGCAGCGCGTGGACCCAGCTGCGCTGGCGTCGCTTCGGCGCCGAGCCGCCCGTGGCCCTGCGGGCCTTGCGCAGGGCCTGCAGGCTTTCCATGAACATTAGCCCGCCAACGACGCCGAGAAATACCACGTAGCACAGCCGCACCAGCAGATCGACCTGGCCGAGGCTCTTGAGATAGTTGAACACCAGCACCCCGAAGGCCGCGCCGATCAGCCCGCCGAGTTGCAGCACCAGGCCCATCTTTATGTCGACGGTTCGCCGTCGGAAATGCGCGAGCACGCCGGAGAACGAGGAGGCGACGATCTGGTTGGCCTCGGTCGCCACGGCCACGGCGGGGGGGATGCCGATAAAGAACAACAGCGGTGTCATCAGGAACCCGCCGCCGACCCCGAACATGCCCGAGAGTATGCCCACCAGACCGCCGAGCCCGAGAAGAACAAGGGCGCTGACCGAAGTCTCGGCGATTGGCAGGTAAATTTGCATGGAACTATCTAACCCCGGTTTTCTTGCCGATCAAAGCTGAAAACCGCGCTAACGCGGAGAGGTGAACGTCAGAGTGACGCCGGGGCCTCAATGGCGGCCGGGTTCAGACAGCGCGAACAGCTCGGCCGGCTGGAGCAGAAGATCCAGCGCGATCTTGCCGCAAACCGCCAGCACCAGCCCCGCCAGCAGCACGCGCAACTGCTCGGCCTTGAGCCGCAGCCCGATCTGGGCCCCGATCTGTGCCCCCAGCACGCCGCCCAGGATCAGATAGACCGCCAGGACGGTATCCACCGTCTGGTTGGTGGTGGCATGCAGCATGGTGGTGAAGGCGGTGACGAAGAGGATCTGGAACAGCGAGGTGCCGACAACCACCTTGGTCGGCATGCCGAGGATATAGATCATCGCCGGCACCATGATGAAGCCGCCGCCGACCCCCATCACCGCCGACAACACCCCCACCGCCAACCCGACCAGCAGCGGCGGGATCACCGACATGTACTGACCCGAGGTGCGAAAGCGCACCTTGAACGGCAGCGCATGGACCCAGGTGCGCGCGGGGCGCTTGCGCTTGGGGGCGGTGTCGGGATTGCGGGCCTTGTTGCGCGCCTTGCGCAGGGCATTCAGGCTCTCGATGAACATCAGCGCGCCGACGACGCCGAGGAAGACCACGTAGCACAGCTGCACCAGCAGATCGACCTGGCCCAGGCTCTTGAGATAGTTGAACACGAAGACGCCCAACCCCGATCCGGCCAGCCCGCCGACCAGCAGCACCGACCCCATGGCCAGGTCGACCGTGCGGCGCCGGAAATGGGCGAGGACCGCCGAGAAGGAGGTCGCCACGATCTGGTTGGCGCCGGTGGCCACGGCCACCGCGGGGGGCACGCCGATGAAGAACAGGAGCGGCGTGATCAGGAACCCGCCACCGACCCCGAACATGCCCGACAGCATCCCGATCAGCCCGCCCAGACCCAGAAGCACGTATGCATTCACGGAGACTTCGGCGATTGGCAGATAGATATGCATGGTCCCTGTTAGTCCTCTGCAAGATGCCGGGTCAATCTGCCAGGCTGCCGCAATGCGCCGCGGTCAGCGTTCCTTCACATAGGGTTCGCCCCCGGCGCGCGGCGGAATCGCCTTGCCCACGAAGCCCGCCAGGATGACGACGGTGAGGATATAGGGCAGGGCGTCCATCACCTGCACCGGGATCACCACACCGCCGATGTCGATGTTCTGATAGCGCAGCGCCACCGCCTGCAGGAACCCGAACAACAGGCAGGCCCACATCGCGTGCCAGGGCCGCCACTTGGCAAAGATCAGCGCGGCCAGCGCGATGAAGCCGCGCCCGGCGGTCATTTCTTTGACGAAACCGGCCTGGAGCGCGGTGGCCAGGTAGGCCCCGGCGATGCCGCAGAGCAGCCCGCAGATCGCCACCGCGGCATAGCGCAGCCCGACCACCGAGACACCGGAGGTATCGACCGCCGCCGGGTTCTCGCCGACCGCGCGCAGGCGCAGGCCGAAGCGGGTGCGGAACAGCACCCACCAGGTCGCCGGCACCGCCAGAAAGGCGGCATAGACCAGGATCGAGTGCCCCGAGATCAGGTCGGAATAGACCTGGTGCAGGGGACTGGCCTCGGCGATCAGGTCCGAGACCGGGCGGCCGGTGGTCTCGGCGTCGGCCGGGCCGATGGCGCCGGGAAACTCCAGGCCGGGAAACCGGCCTTGTCCGAACAGCGAGGGGGTGCGCCCGCCCTGGCGGAACCAGTCCTGCGCGATCAGCACGGTCATGCCCGAGGCGAGAAAATTGATCGCCACGCCGGAAATCAGCTGGTTGCCGCGAAAGGTGATCGAGGCCAGCCCGTGCAACCCGGCCAGCACCATGGACGAGGCGATGCCCGCCAGCAGCCCCAGCCAGACCGAGCCGGTGACCGAGGCGATCGCCGCCGAGAAGAAGGCCGCCATCAGCATCTTGCCCTCGAGCCCGATGTCGAAGATCCCGGCACGTTCCGAGAACAGGCCGGCAAGGCAGGCCAGCAGCAGCGGCGTAGACAGCCGGATGGTGCTGTCGAACACCTGGATGAGCGTCAGGAAATCCATCACGCGCGCCCCTTCCGCAGGCTGAGGAACAGTTTTTCGAGCGGCATCCGCACCATGTTGTCGAGCGCCCCGGTGAACAGGATCACCAGCGCCTGGATCACCACGATCAGCTCGCGCGGGATCGTCGTCCAGAGCGCCAGTTCGGCGCCGCCCTGGTAGAGAAAGCCGAACAGGATCGCGGCGAGAAAGACGCCGAACGGGTGGCTGCGCCCCATCAGCGCCACCGCGATGCCGATGAAACCCGCGCCCTCGGTCGCGTTCAGAACTAGCCGTTCGGCCTCGCCCATCACGTTGTTGATCGCCATCATACCTGCCAGACCGCCCGAGATCAGCATGGCGATCATGGTGATCCGCACCGGTGAGATGCCGGCATAGAGCGCGCCGGTCTCGGAATGGCCATAGGCGCGGATCTCGTAGCCCAGCCGGGTGCGCCAGATCAGCAGCCAGACCAGCACGCAGGCGGCGATGGCGACCAGCAGGCTGACATTGGCCGGTGCCGCCTTGGAAAAGCTGATGCCGATGGGCGCCAGCAGCTCATGCAGGGTGGGCAGGTGCACCGCCTCGGGGAACCGCGCGGTGGCCGGGTCCATCGAGCCTTTTGGCCGCATCAGGTTGACCAGCACGTAGTTCAGCACCGCCGAGGCGATGAAGTTGAACATGATCGTGGTGATCACGATATGGCTGCCGCGTTTGGCCTGCAGCCAGGCGGGGATCGCCGCCCAGGCCGCGCCGAACAGCGCCGCCAGCCCGGTTGCCCCGATCAGCGCCAGCGACCAGTGCGGCCAGGGGATGTAAAGGCACATCAAGGCCACGCCGAGGCCCCCCAGCATCGCCTGCCCTTCGCCACCGATGTTGAACATCCGGGCGTGAAAGGCGACGGCGACCGCCAGCCCGGTGAACATGAAGTTGGTGGCGTAATAAAGCGTATAGCCCCAGCCGTAGGTCGAGCCGAGCGCGCCGGCGACCATCAGCTTGACCGCCGCGACCGGATCCTCGCCGATGGCAAGGATGACCAGCGCCGAGAGCCCGGCGGCAAGGATCAGGCTGATCAGCGGGATCAGGACCACGTCGGCCCACTTTGGCATCTTGTCCATCAACGGACCTCTTCGATTGGGGCGCCGAACCGGGTCCGCATCACGCCGCCTCTCCCGAGACGCCGGCCATCAGCAGGCCCAGCTCGGTCTCGTCGGTTTCGGCGGGCAGGCGTTCGCCCATCATCTGGCCGTCGAACATCACCGCGATCCGGTCCGAGAGCGACAGGATCTCGTCCAGCTCGACACTGACCAGCAGGATCGCCGCCCCCTGGTCGCGCAGGGCGACGATCTGGCGGTGAATGAACTCGATCGCGCCGATGTCCACCCCGCGGGTGGGCTGGCCCACCAGCAAAAGGTCGGGGTTGCGCTCGATCTCGCGGGCCACCACGATCTTCTGCTGGTTGCCACCCGAGAAATTCTTGGCGGTCAGCCAGGGATCGGGTGGACGGACGTCGAACTTGTCCATCTTGGCCTGCGTGTCGCGCTGCAGGGCGGCGTTGTCCATCAGCAGGGCGTTACGTTGAAACGCCGGGTCGTGGTGATAGCCGAAGGCGGTGTTCTCCCAGGCGTGGAACTCCATGATCAGCCCCTCGCGCTGGCGGTCCTCGGGGACATGGGCGATCCCGGCGGCGCGGCGCGACTGGCCGTCGGCCCCGCCCCCCTCCAGCGGCAGCGGCGTGCCGTTGAGCGTGAGGCTGCCGGTGCCGGGCCGCATGCCGCCCAGTACCTCGAGCAGTTCCGACTGGCCGTTGCCGGCCACCCCCGCGATGCCGAGGATCTCGCCCGCGCGCAGGCTCAGGTCGATGCCCTTGACGCGTTCGACGCCCTTGTTGTCCTGCACGCGCAGGTTCCTGGCTTCAAGCACCGTCTTGCCGGGCCGCGCGGGCGCTTTTTCGACCTGCAACAGCACCTTGCGGCCCACCATCAGCTCGGCCAGTTGCTCGGGGCTGGTGTCGCCGGTCTTGACCGTTGCGGTCATCTCGCCGCGCCGCATCACGCTGACGGTGTCGGTGATCTCCATGATCTCGCGCAGCTTGTGGGTGATCAGGATGATGGTCTTGCCCTCGGCGCGCAGGTTGTCGAGGATGCGGAACAGGTGGTCGGCCTCGGCCGGGGTCAGCACGCCGGTGGGCTCGTCGAGGATCAGGATATCGGCCTGCCGGTAAAGCGCCTTGAGGATCTCGACCCGCTGCTGCATGCCGACGCCGATCTGGTCGATGCGGGCGTCGGGGTCGACGTTCAGTTCGTACTCGGTCGCAAGGTCGGAGAGCAGCTTGCGCGCGCGCGCCAGCGAGGGGCGCAGAAGCCGCCCCTGTTCGGCGCCCAGCACGACGTTTTCCAGAACGGTGAAATTCTCGACCAGCTTGAAATGCTGGAACACCATGCCGATGCCGGCGGCGATGGCGGCCTGGCTGTCGGGGATCTCGGTCTTTTGGCCGTGAACGAAGACCTCGCCAGCGTCGGCCTTGTAAAAGCCGTAAAGGATGCTCATCAGCGTGGATTTTCCGGCGCCGTTTTCACCGATGATACCGTGGATCGTGCCCGGCATCACCCGGATCGAGATATCCTTGTTGGCCTGCACCGGGCCGAACGCCTTGGAGATGCCGCGCAGTTCGATGGCTGGTGATGTGCCGGTCATTGGGCCCCCAACTGAAAACGCGGACCGTGCAGTGCGATCCGCACGGCCCGCTTGTCGATGCTCCGGGTCGGGATCAGTAGTCCAGGACCGGGCAGCTGTCGTTTTCGTAGTAGCTGGTGACCTTGAGATCGCCGGCGATGATCTTTTCGCGGGCCGCGTCCACGGTGGCTTTCATCTCCGGGGTGATCAGCGCGGCGTTGTTGTCATCCAGCGCATAGCCGACACCGTCCTCGGCGAGGCCCAGAACGAAGACGCCGGTTTCCACGTCGGCACCGGCCTTCATCGCGTCATAAACGGCGACGTCGACGCGTTTCAGCATCGAGGTCAGCACCTTGCCCGGGTGCAGGTGGTTCTGGTTGCTGTCGACGCCGATCGACAGGATCCCCTCGTCGGCGGCGGTCTGCAGCACGCCCACGCCGGTGCCGCCGGCAGCGGCATAGACCACGTCGGCGCCCTGGCTGATCTGCGCCTTGGTCAGTTCCGAGCCCTTGACCGGGTCGTTCCAGGCGGCGGGGGTGGTGCCGGTCATGTTGGCGATGATCTTGGCGTCCGGGTTGACCGCCTTGACGCCCTGGGCATAGCCGCAGCCGAAGTGGCGGATCAGCGGCACGTCCATGCCGCCGACAAAGCCGACGGTGCCGGACTTGGAGGCCATCGCGGCCAGCATGCCGACAAGGTAGGAGCCCTCATGCTCGGCAAAGCCGATCTGGCGGATGTTGTCGCCTTCGATCCAGGTCACGTCGACGACCACGAACTTGGTGTCGGGATAGTCGGGGGCGACGCTGCTCAGCGGGTCGGCCATGGCAAAGCCCATGGTGATGATCGGGTTGGCGCCGGCCTCGGCGAAGCGGCGCAGTGCCTGTTCGCGCTGGGCTTCGGACTGCAGTTCGATCTCGCGGAAGCTGCCGCCGGTCTCGTCGGCCCAACGCTGTGCCCCGTTGAAGGCGGCCTCGTTGAAGCTCTTGTCGAACTTGCCGCCCAGGTCGAAGATCAGCGCCGGTTCGGCCAATGCGGCCCCGGCGCTCAGGGCGATCGCGGCGGCGGCGCCCATCAGGGATTTCATGAGGGTCATCGTTATACTCCCGTTGATTTTTCTGCTTGCGGAGCGCGGCAGGCCCAGGGGGCATGGATGCGCGCCGATCATTCTGACCCGTCAATTTAGGCCGCAGCGCGCGCGGTCGGTCAACCCGCTTTTGACCAGACGGTTCAAGTTTCGGTGTCCTGACCTCAGGGCAGGTCGCGCGACATCACCACTGCATCGCAAGCGGGCAGGCCCGGCCGGGAATAATAACCGGGGCGTTTGCCGGTCTCGGCGAATCCCGTCGCGTGGTAGAGCGCCCGGGCCGCGGGGTTGTCGGCGGCCACCTCGAGAAAGGCGCGGGTCGCGCCACGGGTCACGGCCGCGTCCATCCATGCCGCCATGCGATCGCGGGCCAGCCCCTGCCGCCGGTGCGCGGGGTCGGTGGCGATGGTGAGCAGTTCGGCCTCACCGGCGATCACACGGACCAGCGCGAAACAGGCGGCATCGCCGACGGCGAAACAGCCGGGCGTGGCTAGCAGATCGGTGAATTCCTCGCGTCGCCAGGGGCGCGACGGGGCAAAGGCGGCGGCATGGGTTTCGGCCATCGCCTCGGGCGTCGGGGCGGCGGTCATCCGTCCAACAGCACCGGCGGCACCTCGCGCGAGGGGGCGGCGTCGGCGGGGCGGACATAGAGCGGCTTGGGCCGGGGTAGGTCCGGCCCGGCCCGACGCGCGGCGGCCCGCGCGATGGCCTCGGCCAGCGGATAGGCGGGGGATAGGGCACGCCCACCGGTCAGCTGCGCCAGCGTGTCGGCCTCGGCGCCGACCACGTCCAGCCCGCTTTCCGCGATCTCGGAGGCCAGCGCGTCAGGCAGAACCGGCCCCAGGGGCGAAGCGTCCGGCGCATCGAGATAGACCGCCCCGCGCGGGGCCGACACGGTGGCGAGAACAGGGGGCACCGCCCCCTCGCGCAGGGCGTCGAAGCTGGAGATCCCAACCGCCGGAATGCCGAGACCCAGCGCAAGGCCGCGCGCGGCAGAGACCGCGATGCGGATGCCGGTGAAATTGCCCGGGCCGACGCCGACGCCGATGGCGGTCAGGTCGCGCCAGGTCACGCCGGCCTCGGCCAGCAGCTCCTCGAGCATCGGGAACAGCCGTTCGGCCTGGCCGCGGCCCATCTCCTCGCCGCGCGTGGCAAGGAGGCGTTCGCCCGACAGCAAGGCGGCCGCGCAATGCGCGGCCGAGGTGTCGAACGACAGGATCAGGGGGGCGTGTGCCATGGACCCGGGTCGCCCGGTCAGACCGAGACCGGGCGCACTTCGACCACTTCGGGAATGTAGTGGCGCAGCAGGTTCTCGATACCCATCTTCAGGGTCAGCGTGGACGAGGGGCAGCCGGCGCAGGCGCCCTGCATGTGCAGGTAGACGACGCCGCGGTCAAAGCCGTGAAAGGTGATGTCGCCGCCGTCCTGGGCCACGGCGGGGCGCACGCGGCTGTCCAGAAGTTCCTTGATCTGGCCGACGATCTCGGAATCCTCGCCGCTGAACTCGGCATGGCCCGAGGCGGGGTCGCCCGCGCCCTCCATCACCGGGGCGCCGGACTGGAAATGCTCCATCACCGCGCCCAGGATCGCCGGCTTGATGTGGTCCCACTCGACATCGTCGGTCTTGGTGACGGTGACGAAATCATTGCCGAAGAACACGCCCGTGACGCCGTTGACGGCAAAGATGCGGCTGGCCAGAGGTGAGGTTTTCGCCGCCTCGGCCGAGGCAAAATCGGCGGTGCCGGCCTCCAGAACGGTCTGGCCGGGCAGGAACTTCAGGGTTGCCGGGTTCGGGGTCGATTCGGTCTGGATAAACATCTGGTATGCACCTTTGCTGGTTGTCCCCTATATGCGATTGCGGCCGCAAGGCGTCAAGGTTTGGAATGGTTCTAACCTGTGCCCTGCGCGGCCAGATCGCTCAGGTGATCGCCTCGAGCTTTTCCTTGCTCAGGTCGCCCGGAACGATGGTGATCGGGATCGGCAGGCTGCCCGAGCTTTTCGTCATCTGGGTGACAAGCGGCCCCGGACCCTTGCGCCCGGTGCCGGCGCCCAGCACCAGGATGCCGATCTCGGAGTCCTCTCGGACCTGCTCGATGATCTCATCCACCGGCTCGCCCTCGCGGATGATCAGCTCCGGGTCGACGCCCTGCTTGTCGCGCATCCACTTGGCGAAGACCTCGAAATGGGCGTGGATCCGTTCGCGGGCCTCTTCGCGCATCACCTCGCCGACTCCGATCCAGTGGTTGAACTCTTCCGGCGGGATCACCGAGAGGATGGCCACGCCGCCGCCGGTATGGGCGGCGCGCATGGCGGCGAACCGCATGGCGTTCAGGCATTCGCGGCTGTCGTCGAGCACGACGAGAAACTTGCGCATCGGGGGCGTCTCCTTGCGCGCGGATGATGCCCGATCCGATGGGGTCAGGCAAGCGCGGGCTTCGCGGCGGTCAGCTTTCCGACATGGCCCAGTCCCAGTACATCTCGCGCACGCGGCGGGTGACCGGGCCGATCTGGTACTGGTTTTCCTCGAAGGCGCTGACCGGGGTCACCTTGCTCATGTTGCCGGACAGGAAGATCTCGTCGGCGGCCTCGAAATCGGCAAAGCTCAGCACGGTTTCATGCACCGTCATGCCGTCGGCGCGCATGTGCTTCATGTGGCGCGCGCGGGTGATCCCGGCCAGGAAGGTGCCGTTGGCGATCGGCGTGAACACCTCGCCATCCTTGACCATGAAGACGTTGGCGGTGGCGGTTTCGGCGACATTGCCCATGGCGTCGCCGACCAGCGCGTTGTTGAAGCCCTTGGCGCGGGCCTCGGCCAGCATGCGCGCGTTGTTGGGATAAAGACAGCCGGCCTTGGCGTTGACCACCGCGTCCTCGAGCACCGGGCGGCGGAACCGGGTGCGGGTCAGTGTCACGCAGGCCTCGGGCGGGGCCATCGGGATCTCTTCCAGGCAGACGGCAAAGCCGGTCGTGTCCTTTTGCGGGATGATCGCGGTGGCATCGCCGTCGATGCCCCAGTACATCGGCCGGATGTAGACCGCCGCGCCCTTGTCATAGGCCTCGAGCCCCTCCTTGACGATCTCGACCATCTGCGCGGTCTCGACCGTGGGGGTCAGCATCAGCGCCTCGGCCGAGCGGTTGACGCGGGCGCAATGGGCGTCGAGGTCGGGCATCACCCCGTCGACGAAGCGCGCGCCGTCGAACACCCCCGAACCCAGCCAGGCGCCGTGATCGGCGGCCCGCATGATCGGGGTGTCGCCGTCGTGCCAAGTGCCGTTGAAATAGGTGCGGATGTTGGTGCCGGTTGCCATGATGCTCTCCTTGCTTCGGGCGGACGTTAGAAAGAAGCCGGGGCAAGGTCCAGCCCCCGGGATGTCGCGCCCGGTTGGTTCCGGCCAAGTCCCGATCCGGCCCCGGTCAGCCGCGCATCGGTAGGGCCGACCGCCGCACCATGGTGCGCAACGCGAAATTCGAGCGCAGGTTGCGGATTCCGGGGATCTGCATCAAGCGGTTTTCGAGAAAGGCGTCGAAGGCGGTCAGGTCGGCGCAGACCACCCGCAGCAACACGTCGCGCGACCCGGTCATCAAATAGCATTCCATCACTTCGTCGCAGGCCCCGATGGCGCGTTCGAAGGCGTCGATCGCGGCGCGGTCCTGCCGGCTGAGTTCGACCGAGACGAAGACCGAGACGGGCAGCCCCAGTTTCTCGGCATCGACCCGGGCGCCGAAGCCGGTGATCACCCCCTCGGCCTGCAGCCGTTCCAACCGCCGCGCGCAGGGCGTGGGAGAGAGGCCGGCGGCCTCGGCCAGCTCGGCGATCTTCATGCGCCCGTCGCGCTGTAACGCGTGGATGATTTTGCGATCAATCCTGTCCATGCAGATTTTCCCTAACTGGGTGTCCAATAGTGGTGGAAACCTCCAAAATCTCAGGTCTCCACGCGCATCATTGGTGAAAATCGATCCCATTGGAATGGCAGAGTTCATCGGGAAACCCAGGAAGACACACCCAGGCAGACGGAGAGATGAAGATGGAGCTCACCCAGATCGAGAGCGGGGAACACGAACAGGTCTTGCGCGTGCAGGACGCCGACAGCGGCCTGATCGGCATCATCGCCATTCACTCGACCCGGCTCGGCCCGGCCGCCGGCGGGCTGCGGATGCGGGCCTATCCGGACGAGGCGGCGGCGCTGGAGGATGCGCTGCGACTGTCGCGCGGCATGACCTTCAAGAATGCGGCGGCGGGGTTGCCGCTGGGCGGCGGCAAGGCGGTGATCATCGGTGATCCGGCGCGCGACAAGTCGCCGGCGCTGCTCTCGGTCTTTGGGCGCGCGGTCGAGGCGCTGGGCGGGCGCTACTGGACCGCCGAGGACATGGGGATGACGCCGCAGGACATGGCGCGGATCGGCACCGAGACACGGTTTGTCGCTGGGCTGGCCGATGGCGCCTTTGCCAGCGGCGACCCCTCGCCGGTGACCGCGCGCGGCATCTTCAACGCGATCCGCACCACCGCGCGGCACCGGTTCGGCGCGCCCGAACTTGCCGGGATGCGGGTGGCGGTGCAGGGGCTGGGCCATGTGGGGCTGCACCTGTGCGAGTTGCTGCACGGGGCCGGGGCGGCGTTGACCGTGGCGGATATCCACGACGCGGCGGTGCAGGAGGCGCAGGCGCGGTTCGGCGCGCGGGCGGTGGCGCCGGACCAGATCCTGACGGTCGAGGCCGAGATCCTCGCGCCCTGCGCCATCGGCGCGATCCTGAACGCGGCCTCAATTCCCGATCTGCGGGTTCAGGCGGTGGCGGGCGGCGCCAACAACCAGCTAGCCACGGCCGAGGACGGCGCGCGGCTGCACGCGCGCGGCATTCTCTATGCGCCGGATTTCATTGCCAACGGCGGCGGCATCATCAATGTGGCGACCGAGATCCTGCGGATTGCGGACCGGCCGGCCTGGGTGGCGGAGAAGCTGGAGGAGCTGGACGCGACGATGGACCGAACCCTGACCCGCGCGCGGCAAAGGGACGTGAGCCCCAATGACGTCGCCGAGGAGATCGCGTCCGAGCGGCTGCGCCCGGATGTCGCCTGAGCCGCCGCCACAGATCGTGCGAAAAACGGCCCGGATCGTACAAGACGTCCGGGCCGTGGTTTTGCGGGCTGAAACGCCGGGTCAGCCCTCGACCGGGCCGACCATCCCGACGATGTCATAGGTCTTGCGCAGGATCGGCGCGGTGATCGCGCGGGCGCGTTCGGCGCCCCGGCTAAGAATGCGGTCGATCTCGTCCTGTTCGCCCATCAGGCGGCTCATCTCGCCGGCAATGGGGGCGAGCTTGGCCACCGCCAGATCGGCGAGCAGGGGCTTGAAGGTGGCAAAGTTCTGGCCGGCGTGATCGGCGATCACCTGTTCCACCGTGGTATCGGCCAGTGCCGCGTAGATGTTGACCAGGTTGCGTGCCTCGGGCCGTTCCTCGAGCGCGTCGGTGTTGTCCGGCAGCGGCTCGGGGTCGGTCTTGGCCTTGCGGATCTTCTTGGCGATGGTGTCCGCATCGTCGGTCATGTTGATCCGGCTGGCATCCGAGGGATCGGATTTCGACATCTTCTTGGAGCCGTCGCGCAGGCTCATCACCCTTGTCGCGGCGCCTTCGATCACCGGTTCGGTGAGCGGGAAGAAATCGACGCCGTAGTCGTGGTTGAACTTGGCGGCGATGTCGCGGGTCAGTTCCATGTGCTGTTTCTGGTCCTCGCCCACCGGCACATGGGTGGCGTGGTAGATCAGGATGTCGGCGGCCATCAGCGAGGGGTAGGCGAGCAGCCCGAGCGAGGCGTTCTGCTGGTTCTTGCCGGCCTTGTCCTTCCACTGGGTCATGCGCTGCATCCAGCCCATGCGCGCGACGCAGTTGAAGATCCAGGCCAGCTGGGCGTGTTCGGGCACCTGGCTCTGGTTGATGAGAATGGATTTCTCGGGGTCGATCCCCGAGGCGATGAAGCCGGCGCAAAGCTCGCGCGTGGCGCGGCGCAGATCCTCGGGGTTTTGCCAGACGGTGATCGCGTGCAGGTCGACCATGCAATAGATCGACTCGATGCCGTTGTTCTGCGCATCAGCGAACCGCTTGAGTGCGCCGAGATAATTGCCCAGGTGCAGGTTGCCGGAGGGCTGGATTCCGGAAAACACCCGCGGTGTGAACGTGGTCTCGGTCATCTTGCGACAACTCCCGTCTGGATAAATGGACCCGTGTCGCTTACCCATGGCACCGGGTGGCGTCAACCGGCGCCAGCCGGCAGGCAGGCATGAGGAGATCCGAGCATGGACCAAGAGCCGCATAACGGGGCGGTCAACCCGCTGCCGCCGGTGGTGGCGGCGCTGTTCCTGGTGATCATGGGGATCGAGATTGCCTTTTTCCTCGGCGCGCGCGGGATCGTCGGCGGGCCGGCGGCGGTGGGCTGGCGGCTGTCGGCGATCCAGTCCTATGCGTTTTCGGGCGAAATCTTCGACTGGATGCGGGACAGCGGCGTCTGGCCGGTCGAGCATCTGATCCGCTTCGTCTCCTACAGTTTCGTGCACACCTCTTTCACCCATGCGCTGTTCGTCGGGGTCTTTGTCCTGGCGATGGGCAAGATGGTGGCCGAGGTGTTCGGCGGCCTTGCGATGCTGGCGGTCTTCCTGGTGTCGGCGGCGGGTGGTGCGTTGATCTACGCGCTGTTGCTGGATGATCCGATGCCGCTGGTGGGCGGGTTTCCCGCCGTCTACGGGCTGATCGGGGCATTCACCTTCATCCTGTGGCGGCGGCTGGGCATGGTCGGTGCCAACCAGTCGCGGGCGTTCTCGCTGATCGCGATGCTGATGGGCATCCAACTGGTGTTCGGGCTGGTCTTTGGTGGCAGCGCCGACTGGGTCGCCGACCTGGGCGGCTTTGCCACCGGTTTCGCGCTGTCGTTCTTCGTCTCGCCGGGCGGCCTGGCGCGGTTGCGTGGCAAGATCCGGCACGAGTAGGGGCGCGCAGGGCCGCCCGCCGATCTGCCGGCGGGCGTGATCGCATGCGCATGATGCGCGGTTTTGTTATTTCTTCATCGGGCAGGTGCTGAAGCCCAGCAACCGGTACAGCGGGCAATATCCCGCCAGGCCGGTCAGCAGTGGGATCAATCCGACCAGGCCCCACATGGTCTTGGGGCCGATGAAGATCAGCGACAGCAGCGCGAGTCCAAAGACGATGCGGAGGATGCGGTCGAGGGCGCCTTCGTTACGCAACATGGCGTTTTCCTTTCAGGGAATCACTTTAACGAAGGGGGATAATACGCCAATGCGCGCGGCATGGTCTTGGTTAAGTTGTCGCGGGGGATTCAGCCGCCGCGCCGCAGGGCGCTGCGGAACTCGGACAGGCGCACCGCGCCGATGACATGGGCGGTGGCGAAATAGACCACGATGCCGACCCCCACCAGCCCGGCCAGCGCCAGGTAGCGCAGCCCGCCGGTCTCGAGCGCCTGCGTCAGCCCGTTGGCGGCGGCCCAGAGCGCGGCGCCCATGATCCCGGCGGCCAGGCAGATGCGCCAGATGCGGCCGTGAAACCGGCTGTCGAACCGGGCCACGTCGCCGAACTGCCGACCGCCGCGCGCCAGCAGCAGCACCATCGCCCAGCCTGCCGCCGTGGTGGCTACGGCAGGGGCGAGCCAGCCCAGCACCGGGGCCAGCCCGATCGCGGCGACCGCATTGATCGCCATCGCCACCAGCGCATAGCGGAACGGCGACCTGGTATCCTCGCGCGCGAAGAACAGCGGTTGCAGGATCTTCTGCAGCACGAAGGCGGGCAGGCCGAGACCATAGATCGCCACCGCCTGCGCGATGGCGGCACTGTCGGCACCGGTGGTCTCGCCGCGTTGGAACAGTACCGCGACCAGCGGTAGCGGGATCACCATCAGCGCCACGGCGGAGGGGATGGTCAGCGCCAGCGAGACCTCGGCGGCGCGGCTCAGCGCGTGGCGCCCGCCGGTGTCGTCCCGGGCCGCCAGCCGGCGCGAGAGGTCGGGCAGCAGCACCACGCCGATGGCGATGCCGACCACGCCCAGCGGCAGTTGATAGAGCCGGTCGGCGGCATAAAGCCAGCCCACCGCGCGGTCGAAATAGCTGGCCACCTGCTGGCCGACCAGCAGGTTGATCTGGACCACGCCGCCGGCCAGCGCGGCGGGAATTGCCACCCGCACCAGCCGGGCCAGTTCCGGCGTCCAGCGCGGGCGGCGCGGGCGCAGCGGGAACCCGGCCTGTGCCGAGGCGCGCCAGACCAGCGCCAGTTGCGCCACGCCGGCCAGCGGAATCGCCCAGACCAGCGCCCGGGCGACATCCGCGCCGACCCAGTGCGCGACGGCCATCGCCGAGACCAGGGTCACGTTCAGCAGCACCGGCGCGGCGGCGGCGGCGGCGAACCGCCCGGTGGCGTTGAGGATGCCCGAGAACAGCGCCGCCAGCGAGATGAACAGGATATAGGGAAAGGCGATGCGCCCGAAATCCACCGAAAGCGCGAACTGCTCCTGCCCGGAAAAGCCGCTGGCCATGGCAAAGATCAGCCAGGGCATCGCCGCCTGCGCGATCAGCGTCAGCACGATCAGCACCGAGGCCAGCCCGCTGAGCGAGTCCTCGGCAAAGCGCTGCGGGCTCTCGCCGGTTTCGAATTTCTTCGAGAACATCGGCACGAAGGCCATGTTGAAGGCGCCTTCGGCAAAGAAGCGCCGGAACAGGTTGGGCAGCCGGAAGGCGACCACATAGGCCTCGTACAGCGGGCCGGTGCCGAGCAGGGCGAGGATCATCGCGTCGCGCACGAACCCCAGTACGCGGCTGGCTAGGGTCCAGACGCCGACGGTAAAGAACCCGGACATCAGGCGGATCGGTTTCATCCTGTGGTCACGCGGGCTGGGGTCGGCACTGGGCGTACTTTCTTGCTGTTTCCCGGCAGGCTTACCCGCTTTGCCCGGCGCGGAAAAGGGCCGCCGCGCCTCAGGTCTCGGCGCGCTCGGCCCCTTCGTCGATCGCCTGCCGCAGTTTCGTCTCGAGCGATTTCTGCTTGGACTTGGAGTGGTATTTCAGCCCGAACATGTCCTTGACGTAGAAGCTGTCGACCACCTGTTCGCCATAGGTCGCGATCACCGCGTTGGCGATATAGACGTTGGCCGAGGCCATCGCGCGGGCCAGGTCGTAGAGCAGGCCGGGGCGGTCGCGGGTGTCGACCTCGATGATGGTATAGATCTCGGAGCCGTCGTTGTCGAAGGTGATGTGGGTCGGCACGTTGAAGGCCTTTTCCCGCTTGCGGATCTTGTCGCGGGATTTCAACGCGTCGCGCGTGACCACCTCGCCCTTGAGCGTCTTGCGGATCATCTGGCTCAGGCGCGGCAGGCGGGCGGCCTCGAAGGGGTGACCGTCGGTGTCCTGAATCCAGAAGGCGTCGGTGACGTAGCCGTCCTTGGTGGTATAGCTGCGCGCATCGACCACATTGGCGCCGACCAGCGCCAGCGCGCCGGCGATACGGGCGAAGATGCCGGGATGATCGCCCATCACGAAACAGGCGCGAGTGGCGTCGCGGTCCTCGTCGGGGTACAGGCGGATGATGATCTCGGCCGGGTCGCCCCTCTCCTCCAGCTCGCGCAGCATCTCGGCGAAATCGACATGCGCGGTCAGGTGCAGCCCCTGCCAATAGGGCGGGTAATGGCGGCCGGTTTCGAGTTTGAGCACCTGTTTGGG
The DNA here is from genome assembly GCF_040365005.1 of Aquicoccus sp. SU-CL01552. Lineage (NCBI taxonomy): Bacteria > Pseudomonadati > Pseudomonadota > Alphaproteobacteria > Rhodobacterales > Paracoccaceae > Aquicoccus > Aquicoccus sp. SU-CL01552. The sequence goes on from NZ_BAABWV010000008.1 coordinate 109,087, forward strand.
CCAGTCGGGCAGGGCGGCGCGCAGCGCCTTCTTGGCCTCGGCGCCGCGGTTCTCGCGGGTGAGGTCCTCCATCCCGGTTTCCAGCGCCTTGCGGGTCTGGCGATAGAGCGCGCGGAGCAGCGCCGCCTTCCAGTTGTTCCAGGTGGTCGGGCCGACGCCGCGGATGTCGCAGACGGTCAGCACGGTCAGCAGGTCCAGCCGCTTGACGGTTTTGACCGCCTTGGCGAAATCGCGCACCGTGCGCGGGTCGGCGATGTCGCGTTTCTGCGCCGTGTCCGACATCAGCAGATGATAGCGCACCAGCCAGGCGACGGTTTCGGTCTCGGACTTGTTCAACCCCAGGCGCGGCGCGATCTGCCGGGCCATTTTCGCGCCCAGGATCGAATGGTCCTCGGGGCGCCCCTTGGCGATGTCATGCAGCATCAGTGCGACGTAGATCACCCGGCGGTTGATCCCGTGGTCGAGGATGTTCGAGGCGACCGGCAGGGCCTCGGTCAGCTCGCTGCGTTCCAGTTTCGCGAGCTGCGCGATGCACTGGATGATATGTTCGTCCACGGTATAGCTGTGGTACATGTTGAACTGCATCATCGCCACGATCGGTTCGAACTCGGGGATGAAGGCGGCCAGCAGCCCCAGCTCGTTCATCCGCCGCAACGCCCGTTCCGGGTTGCCGTGCTTGAGCAGCAGGTCGAGGAAGATGCGCTGCGCCTCCTTGTCGGCGCGCATGTCGTCGTCGATCAGGTCGAGGTTGGCAGTCACCAGCCGCATCGCGTCGGGGTGGATCAGCATGCCGGTGCGCAGCCCCTCCTCGAACAGGCGCAGCAGGTTCACCTTGTCGGCCAGGAAGGCCTTGGGGTCGGCGATGGCGAGGCGGTTGTTGATCACCTGGTAGCCCGCGCGCACCCGGGGCCGGCGGCGAAAGATGCGTTCGAGCAGGGGTTCGCTCTTGAGGTGGGTCGCTTCGAGCTTGGTCAGGAAGATCCGCGTCAGGTCGCCCACTGCCGTGGCCTCGCGGAAATAGCGCTGCATGAAGATTTCCACCCCGCGCCGTCCGGCCCGGTCGCGGTAGCCCATCCGCTCGGCCACTTCGACCTGCAGGTCGAAGGTGAGCTGTTCGGTGGCCCGCCCGGTGGCCAGGTGCATGTGCGAGCGCACCGCCCAGAGGAAATCCTCGGCCTGGACGAAACGGTCGAACTCATCAGGGCGGAACACGCCCAGCGGCACCAGTTCGGCGGCGTCCTGCACCCCGTGGATGTACTTGGCGATCCAGAACAGCGATTGCAGGTCGCGCAACCCGCCCTTGCCCTCTTTCACGTTGGGCTCGACCACATAGCGTTCGCCCTGCTTGCGATGGCGCGCCTCACGCTCGGACAGCTTGGCCTCGATGAAATCGCGGGCGCTGTTCGAGAACAGGTCGGATTTCAGCCGTTCGGCGAATTCCTCGGCCAGCGCGGCGTGACCGGCGAGAAAGCGATGTTCGAGCATCGCGGTGCGAATGGTGAAATCCTCCTGCCCGAGGCGGAGACAGTCGCGGATGGTGCGGCTGGCGTGGCCGACCTTCAGCTTGATGTCCCAGAGCGTGTAGAGCATCGATTCGATCACGCTCTCGGCCCAGGCGGTGATCTTGTAGGGGGTCAGGAACAGCAGGTCGACGTCGGAAAAGGGGGCCATCTCGCCCCGCCCGTAACCGCCCACCGCGATCACCGCGATATGTTCGGCCAGCGTCGGGTTGGGCCTGGGGTGCAGGTGCGTGGTGGCCAGGTGCAGCGCGGCGGTGACCAGCCCGTCGGTGAGATAGGTGTAGGAGCGGGTCAGCGGGCGCGCGGCAAAGGGCTGTTCGGCGAAGGCCCGGGCGATGGCATCACGGCCGGCCTCCTGCGCGCTGCGCAGAAGGCGCACCGCCTCGGCCCGCATCTCTGCCGGATCGGTGGTGGCCGAGGCCGCCGCGTCGATCTGCGCGCGAACCGCTACGCTATCGAAGATCGCGTCGGCGTCGCAGATCAGCGTGCCGCGCGGAGCCGGCTGGTCGTGGACCGCGGGGGCAGCGGGTTCAGAACCCGGCGCCGGAGAAACTTGCTGGGGCAGGGTCAATCACAACCACCTGTTTGTTCTGGATCGTGGCCACCGCGAGGCCCCGGTCGTTGGTGCCGTCCGGGCGCAGGCGGAAGATGCCGCCGACGCCCTTGAAGCCGGCGCTCTGGGTCAGGGCGGCGCCGGTCAGCGCGTCGGACTTGCCCGCGCCCACCAGCGCGCCGATGGCGGCGATCCCGTCATAGGCCAGCCCGCCGATCGGGTGCGGCGGACCGCCATAGGTCTGGGCATAGCGGTCGCGGAACTGCTGCGACCGGACCGGGTCGGGCATCGCGAACCAGCCGCCCTGGACCCCCGGGAGCGCCAGTGTCTGTGCCGGGATGTCCCAGCGGGTGAGGCCGATGTACTGCGTCGTCTGCGGTGTCACCCCGGATTCGGGCAGCAATTGCGAGAACAGCGGCAGCGCGCCGGCGGTGGTGGCGGTCAGGAACAGGACGTCGGCGCCCTGGGTCTGGACCGCATCGCGCACTGCGGGCACCGCGTTGATCACGCCCTGCTGCGACAGCTCATGCGTCACCGCGCCGGCCTCGCGCAGCCCGGCCTCGGCCAGGGCGGTGCGAATCGCGTTGCGCCCGACCTGGCCGGAGACGTCGGAGCCGGAGACGATCACCGCGCTGGATTTTCCCTGGCGCGCGGCATAGCGGGCCAGCCGCCGGGCGGTGGTCTCGAAGGTCGGGCCAAGCACGAAGAGATTGCCGCCGGCGATGGAGGCGTTGTTGGAGAAGGACAACACGTTGATGTTGCGGCCCGAAACCGCCAGCCCCGCCGCGTTGGCGGCCTCGCCATGGACCGGGCCGAGCAGGATGCGCGCGCCCTCGTTCACCGCCTGTGTGGCGACGGCGGCGGCAGTGGCCGCGTCGCCCCTGGTGTCGTAGACGCGCAGGTCAATCTGCACGTTGTCCAGATCCGCGATTGCGAGGCGCGCGGCGTTTTCAAGGCTTTGCGCCAGGACCGCATCACCGCCCTGGCTTGAACCCCGGGGCACCAGCAGCGCCACCGGCACCGGTTTCGAGGTGTTGATCGTCGGCCCGCCGCCGCCGACCATGGCGGTGTCGCAGGCGGACAGAAGAACGGTGGCCAGAAGCGCGAGAACGGTCAGCGCCGCCTTGCGGGCAGTGGTGAAAACGGCAAACATGACGACGTATACTCCCTGATCCGGCGGTCTGGTGCCGCGTGCCAATCCGGTTCGGATCATAAAGCACTGAAAGGTCGGGTCCAGCGTTGAATCACCAAAAAGTCGCCCTGTCGCCGGGGCTGTATTTCGTCGCCACTCCGATCGGGACGGCACGGGACATCACGCTCCGGGCACTCGACATCCTGGCCTCGGCCGATGTGATCGCCGCCGAGGACACCCGCAGCCTGCGCCGGCTGATGGAAATCCACGGCGTGCCGCTGGAGGGGCGGCGCATCCTGGCCTATCACGATCACAGCGGGTCGGCGGCGCGGACGAAACTGCTGGCCGCGCTGGGCGAGGGGCGCTCGGTCGCCTATGCCTCGGAGGCGGGGATGCCGCTGATCGCGGATCCGGGATACGACCTGAGCCGGGCGGCCTCCGAGGCCGGCTACACGGTGACCTCGGCGCCCGGCCCCTCGGCGGTGACCACCGCGCTGACCCTGGCCGGGCTGCCCACCGACGCGTTCTTTTTCGACGGTTTCCTGCCCAACGCCAAGGGTGCCCGGCGGGCCCGGCTGGAGGCCCTGCGCGAGATTCCCGGTACGCTGGTGTTCTACGAATCGCCCAAGCGCGTGGTGGCGAGCCTGGCCGACATGGCCGAGGTGCTGGGCGGCGAACGACCGGCGGCGCTGTGCCGGGAGTTGACCAAGAAGTTCGAGCAGGTGCGCCGGGGCACGCTTTCCGCCCTTGCCGAAGGCGCCGCCGAGGACGCGCCACGGGGCGAGATCGTGATCCTGGTGGATCGCGGACATTTACCGAACGTTAGCGCATCGGACATAGAGTCGGACCTGCGCACGGCACTGGAAACGCAGTCCGTGCGTGATGCCGCCGATCTCGTGGCGCGCATGCACGGGCAAAAGCGGCGCGAGGTCTATCAGCTTGCGCTCAAGCTGGCGAAAGGGTGACGGCGATGCTGGATTTCGGACCGGAGTTCGACAGTGCGGGACCTGCGGCGGGCCGCCGGGACCGGGGAAGGCGGGCCTATCGCTCCGGCGCGGCCGCCGAGGCCGGGGTTGCGCGCGACTATGAACGGCGCGGCTTTGCGATTGCCCGGCGGCGCTGGCGCGGCAAGGGCGGGGAAATCGACCTGATCGCGCGCAAGGAAGACCGCGTGATCTTCATCGAGGTGAAATCGGCGCGGGATTTCGCCACCGCCGCGGAGCGTCTTGGCGCCCGGCAGATGCAACGGCTGTATGCGGCGGCCGGCGAATTCCTCGAAGGGGAGCCGGCGGGCCAGTTGACGCCGGCGCGGTTCGACGTGGCACTGGTCGATGGGCACGGCGCCTGTCAGATCGTCGAGAACGCTTTCGGGGCCTGATCCGGCCCGATCCGCGCCGATCCCCATTGATCCCCCCGGCCGGCTGGGCCATGTATCGGGGAACCGAGCTGCCGGACACAGGGGACCGCGCCATGAAGATCGCCTTTCAGATGGACCCGATCGGGGCCGTGGACATCAATGCCGACAGCACCTTTCGGCTGGCCGAGGAGGCGCAGGCGCGGGGGCATGAGCTGTTCTTCTACGGGCCCGATCAACTGGCCTACCAGGAGGGGCGGATCACTGCGTGGGGGCAGGATTTCACCGTGCAGCGGGTGCCGGGCGATCCGGCGGTGCTGGGCGCGGCGCGCGAGGTCGACCTGGCCGAGTGGGACGTGGTCTGGCTGCGCCAGGATCCGCCGTTCGACATGCATTACATCACCTCGACCCACCTGCTGGACCGGCTGAAGGGCAAGGCGCTGGTGGTGAACGACCCGTTCTGGGTGCGCAATTACCCCGAGAAACTGCTGGTGCTGGACTTCCCTCACCTGACCCCGCCGACCACGATCGCGCGCGATCTGGCCACCATCCGCAAGTTCAAGGACAAGCACGGCGACATCATCCTGAAGCCGCTTTATGGCAATGGCGGCGCCGGGGTGTTCCGGCTGGACGCCAATGACCGCAACCTGAGTTCGCTGCACGAGCTGTTCACCGGGTTCAGCCGAGAGCCGCTGATCGTGCAGAAGTTCCTGCCCGATGTCCGCAACGGCGACAAGCGGGTGATCCTGGTCGACGGCGCGCCTGTCGGTGCCATCAACCGGGTGCCGGCCAAGGGCGAGACGCGCTCGAACATGCATGTGGGCGGCCGGCCGGAGAAGATCGGGTTGAGCGAGCGGGACCTGGAGATCTGCGCCGCCATCGGGCCGCTGCTCAAAGAAAAGGGCCAGGTTTTTGTCGGGATCGACGTGATCGGCGACTACCTGACCGAGATCAACGTGACCTCGCCCACCGGCATCCAGGAGTTGGAGCGTTTCGACGGCATCAACGTGGCCGCGCAGATCTGGGAGGCGGTGGAAGCGCGCGCTGGATGAGCTGGCAGCGCGTCGCCCTCAACCTGATCCTGCGGCTGACGGAAAAACCCCATCTCGCCCGGGTGCGGGATCCGGAGGTGATTCGCGCCCGTTTCGAGCGCCGCGCGCGCTGGTTGTTCCGCCCGCCGCGGGATGTGTTGGAGCGGCCGGTGCAGCTGGACACGGGCAGCCGCGGGCTGGAGGGGCTCCGGGTCGGGGATGGCGCGGACACCGGGCCGGTGATCCTGTATTTCCACGGCGGTGCTTATGTCTTTGGCAGCCCCCGCACCCATGCGGCGCTGGCGGCGCGGCTGGCGCAACTGACCGGCCTGCCGGTCTGCCTGCCCGATTATCGCAAGGCGCCGGAGTACCCTTTTCCGGCGGCGGTGGAGGATGCACGGGCGGCGTTCGATGCGCTGGCCGCCTCGGGCATCCCGGCGGGACGAATCGTGCTGGGCGGCGACAGCGCCGGCGGCGGGCTGGCCTTGGCGCTCTTGGGGGATCTTTGCGCGCGGGGGGCGGACTTGCCGGCGGCGGCTTTCGCCTTTTCCCCGCTGACCGACCTCGGGTTTTCCGGGGACAGCTTTCGCGCCAACGCGGCGCGCGACGTGATGCTGCCCGCCGGGCGGGACAGGGACATGGCGCAGATGTACCTGCAGGGTGCCGACCCGGCGCAACCGCTGGCCTCGCCGCTCATGGCCGATTTTACCGGGGCGGGGCCGGTCTGGCTGGCTGCGGGGGATACCGAGATCATGCTCGACGACACCCGCCGGATGGCGGCGCATCTGCGCCGGCAGGGGGTGACGGTCGAAGAGGTCATCGCGCGCGACCTGCCGCATGTCTGGCCGTTCTTCTGGCGTTACCTGCCCGAGGGCGCGGCGACTCTGCGTGCGCTGGCGGGCTGGATCAGCCGGCAATTGTGGCGGTCAGGCGAAAGCTGAGCGCCTCGGCCAGGTGCGACCGGTGGACGTGCTGCGCTCCGTCGAGATCGGCGATGGTACGCGCCACCCGCAGGATGCGGTGATAGCCGCGCGCCGAGAGGCCGAAGCGTTCCGCCGCCCGGGTCAGCAACGCGCGCCCCTCGGCGTCGGGGGTGGCGATCCGCTCCAGCAACTCGCCCTCGGCATCTGCGTTCTGGCGGGCGCTGTCATGGTCGGCGAAGCGTGCCTCCTGCACGTCGCGGGCGGTGGCGACGCGGGCGGCGACGCTTTCGGACCGTTCGCCGTCGGCGGGCAGGTCGAGATCGGTGAAACCGACGGGCGGCACCTCGACCCGCAGATCGAACCGGTCCATCAGGGGCCCCGAGATCCGGCCGAGGTAGTCGGCCCCGCATTGCGGCACCCGCGCGCAGGCCCGCTGCGGATCGGAGAGATAGCCGCATTTGCAGGGGTTGGCGGCGGCCACCAGCATGAACCGGCAGGGATAGGTCACATGCGCGTTGGCGCGCGCCACCATCACCTCGCCGGTTTCGACCGGCTGGCGCAGGGTTTCCAGAACGGTGCGCGAGAACTCGGGAAACTCGTCCATGAACAGCACGCCGTTGTGGGCCAGGCTGATCTCGCCCGGGCGGGCGCCGCGCCCGCCGCCCACGATGGCGGCCATCGAGGCGGTGTGATGGGGTTCGCGGAACGGGCGCGTGCGGCTGATCCCGCCCTCTTCCAGCACGCCGCAGAGCGACTGGATCATCGAGGTTTCCAGCGCCTCGGTCGGGGTGAGCGGCGGCAGCAGGCCGGGCAGGCGGGCGGCCAGCATGGATTTGCCCGATCCCGGAGACCCGACCAGCAGCAGGTGATGGCGCCCGGCGGCGGCGATCTCCAGCGCGCGCTTGGCGCGTTCCTGTCCCTTGACGTCGCGCAGGTCACGGTCAGCGGGGGGCGCGGTGACCTCGCCGGGCTCGGCGGGGGCGATCGGGGCCTGTCCGGTGGCGTGACGGATCACTGCGCCCAGGTTTTCGGCGCCGATCGCCTGGCAATCGCCGACCCAGGCCGCCTCGGCGCCGCAGGCGGCGGGGCAGAGCAGGCTGCGCCCCTCTTGCGCGGCGGTCATCGCCGCGGGCAGCGCGCCAGGCACCGCGATCAGTGAGCCATCCAGCGACAATTCACCCAGGGCCACGGTGGTTTCGGCGGCGTCGTCGGGGATGATGCCGATCGCGGCCAGCAGCGCCACGGCGATCGGCAGGTCGAAATGGCTGCCCTCCTTGGGCAGGTCGGCGGGCGAGAGGTTGACGGTGATGCGTTTCGCCGGCAGCGCGATGGCGAGCGCGCTGAGCGCGCTGCGAACCCGGTCGCGGGCCTCGGACACCGCCTTGTCCGGAAGGCCGACGATGGCAAATGCCGGCAGGCCGGGGGTGACGGCGCATTGCACCTCGACCAGGCGGGCCTCGACCCCCTGGAAGGCGACGGTATAGGCGCGTGAGACCATGGGGCGCCCCTGTGCCGGTGATGGACAGACCATCGCTAGCGGGCAGGTGGTTTAGGAATGGTTAACGGCGCGCGGGCGGGGCGGTCTCGGATGAGTATTTGGAAAGAGAAGAAGGGGCGCGGTCAGCCCTGGATCGGCCAGCCCCCGATGGGCAGGTCGAGGGCGTAGGGCAGCGGATCGTAGGTGACCTCATGCGCCATGGCGCGCCATTTCCGCACCGCCGGGTCGGAGAGCAGCGCCGTGCAATAGGCATGGGCGGCCGCGCTCACCGGCAGGTCGTAGCCGAGGATGCGGGCGGCGACCGGGGTGTAGAACACATCGGCCAGGCTGTAGGCGCCGAACAGCCACCCCTCGGGTTTGCCGGAGAAGCTGTGGGCGTGGGTCCAGAGGGTTTCGAGGCGCGCCAGGTCGGCGCGCACGGCGGGCGAGGGGGTAAAACCCCGGTACTGGCCGTGTAACTGCATCGGGCATTCGGCGCGCAGGGCGGAAAAGCCGCTGGTCATCTCGGCGCAGAGCCAGCGGGCGGTGGCGCGTCCGGCCGGGTCCGCCGGCCAGAGCCCGGCGTCGGGGTGGCGTTCGGCCAGGGTCTCCGCGATCGCCAGCGTCTCGCCCAGCACGGTGCCGTCGGGCAGCCGCAGCGCCGGGACCAGGCGGGCCGGGGCCAGCGGCGCGAGGTCGGCGGCCATGGTCCCGCTGTAGAGGCCGACGAAATGGCTCCGCACGGGCAGGGTGAATTTTTCGAACATCAGCCAGCCGCGCAGCGACCAGCTGGAGAACATGGCATCGCCGAGATAGAGGTCATAGGTCATGGGGGCAGGTTAGGCCGCGCAGGTTTCTGTCACCTAACGAAATTCTGTGGCCTCTCCTGTCACGGGATGTGATTGATCCGCGCCGCGTGCCAGCGCTGCGGGGCGCAGTGGATCTCGGTCACCGAGAGGTTGTCGATGCGGTGGCCAAAGGCGGTTTCGGCATCGATTCGCAAGGCGCGTTGAACCTGGGTCAGGATCAGGCCGAAGTGGGCCACGACGATCAGGTCGTCCCCCGCATGTCGGGCGATCAGCGCGTCGATGGCGGCGTCGGCGCGGTGGCGCAGATCGTTCCAGCTTTCGCCGCCGGGCGCGCGGGACGTGCCGGGGGTCTCCCAGAAGGCGCGGATGCGGTCTGGGTCCTCGGCCTCGATCTGCTGGAACCGGCGCAGCTCCCAGTCGCCGAAGTTCAGCTCGCGCAAGCGGGCATCGTGTGGCAGGCGGGGCCGCGCGCCCTGGATCGCGTCTGCCGTGGCGGTGGCGCGCAGCAGGTCGGAGGAAATGACCGTGGCCACCTTTGGCAGATGCGCTGACAGCCGGGCAAGGGCCGCGGTGTCGGAGAGATCGGCCGGCAGGTCGGACCAGCCCACCATGGATTTCGCGTGGGTGGGACCGTGCCGGACCAGGTGCAGGCGGGTCATGGCAGGGTGCCTTTCAGCAGGTTGGGCAGGCCCGCGACCACCTGCACCACGGTTTCGGCGCGAGCGGCCAGGACGATGTTCAGCCGCCCCTGCGCCTCACGGAAGCGGCGCGACAGCGCGTCGGCGGGCACGATGCCCTGGCCCACCTCGTTGGTGACGAGGATGATCTCGGCCCGGCAATTCGCGAGGTCGGACAGCAACCTGTCCTGTGCCGCCGAGAGATCGCTGTCGGCCATCATGTGATTGCTGAGCCAGAAGGTGGCGCAATCGACCAGGCAGATGCTCTCGGGGGCGAGGCCGGACAGCACCGGGCCAAGCTCCAACGGGGCCTCATGCGTGGTCCAGCCGGTGTCGCGGCGGGCCCGGTGCTTGGCAACCTTTTCGCGCATCTCGTCATCAAGAGGTTGTGACGTGGCCAGATAATGCTTTGCCTTTCCGGCAGCATCGGTCAGCCTTTCCGCATACTCTGATTTGCCTGAAGCCGCTCCACCAAGTATCATCGTGAGTCCAGAAGACATATTTTACCTTTTTTGATCCGCCAAACCCCGGCCTGCGTAGCACGTATGGAAAGCAAGGCAAGACGCGCTGACACGCACGCCGATTTGAGGGGGAAGACATGGCACTTGATTCGATACACGACATGACGTTGTCCCGACGGGCCATGAAGGCCGAGTTGCTGGATGCCGAGACGGAATTGAAACTGGCCTATGCCTGGCGCGACGATCGCGACGAGGCCGCGCTGCACCGCCTGATCACCGCCTACATGCGTCTGGCGATCTCGATGGCGGCCAAGTTCAAGCGCTATGGCGCGCCGATGAACGACCTGATCCAGGAGGCGGGGCTGGGCCTGATGAAGGCCGCCGACAAGTTCGATCCGGATCGCGGCGTGCGGTTTTCCACCTACGCGGTGTGGTGGATCAAGGCCAGCATCCAGGACCATGTGATGCGCAACTGGTCGATGGTGCGCACCGGCAGCACCAGCAGCCAGAAATCGCTGTTCTTCAACATGCGCCGGGTCCAGGCCAAGCTGGAGCGCGAGGCCTCGGCCCAAGGCCAGAGGCTGGACCGCCACCAGTTGCACCAGATGATCGCGACCGAGGTCGGCGTGCCCCTGCGCGATGTCGAGATGATGGAGGGTCGGCTTTCGGGCGGTGATTTCTCGCTCAACGCGGTGCAATCCGCCGAGGAGGAGGGTCGCGAATGGATCGACACGCTGGAAGATGACAGCGCGCAGAGCGCGGAACTGGTCGAGGACAGCCATGACATCGCGCAGTTGCGCGAATGGTTGGTGACGGCGATGCAGGAACTCAAGCCGCGCGAACGGTTGATCGTGCTGGAACGCAAGGTCCGCGAAGATCCGCGCACGCTGGAAAGCCTGGGCCAGGAGCTCGGCCTGTCCAAGGAGCGGGTGCGACAGCTTGAAGCGGCGGCGTTCCAGAAGATGCGCAAGAGCCTTGAGGCCCAGTCGAAGGAAGTGCAAAACTTCCTCGCATGACACGACTGCTGATCGCCCTGGGCATGATGCTCATCGCCTGTGCCGCCCCTGCCGGGGCGGTTTCTCTTTCCGATGCGCTGGTGGAGAGGATGCGCGCTACGCAGGTGGTGATCCTGGGCGAGGTGCATGACAATCCCGCGCATCACCGGGTGCAGGCGGCGGCGGTGGCGGCGCTGGCCCCCCGCGCGGTGGTCTGGGAGATGCTGACGGCGGAGGTGGCGGCAAAGCTGACGCCACAGATCATCGCCGATCCGGCGGCCCTGGCCGAGGTGACCGATTGGGACACCTCCGGCTGGCCACCGCTGGAGATGTACCTGCCGGTGTTCCGGGCGGCGCCGGGGGCGGCGCAGGTCGGGGCGCTGGTGCCGCGCAGCAGGGCGCGCGGGGTGATGGAGACCGGCGCCGTGGCGGCGTTTGGCGCGGACGCGGCGCGCTACGGTCTGGCCGATCCGCTGCCGGCGGCAGAGCAGGCTGCGCGCGAGGCCGATCAACTTGCCGCCCATTGCGATGCCCTGCCGCAGGAGATGTTGCCGATGATGGTCGAGATCCAGCGGCTGCGCGACGCCGGGCTGGCCCGCGCGGCGCTGCACGCGTTGGAGCAGACCGGCGGCCCGGTGGTGGTGATTACCGGCAACGGCCATGCCCGCGCAGATCGCGGCGTTCCGGTCTACCTGCGCCGCGCGGCACCGGAGGTGGCGGTGTTCGCGCTGGGCCAGTCCGAGGCGGGGCAGGTCTCGGGGACGTTTGACGCGGTGGTGGATGGGCCAGCCACGGAACGCCCCGATCCCTGTGCCGGTTTTTCCAAACCGGACTGAGCGGGCAATCGGCTCTGGCGGATCGGGTCGCGCTTGCCTAGGGTCGGGTCGCGGCCGGCACGACCGGCACGAGAGGGGAGACAGGGGATGCTGGCCGAAAAGCGCATTTTGCTGATCATCGGGGGCGGGATCGCCGCCTATAAATCGCTGGAACTGATCCGCCGGTTGCAGGATCGCGGCGCGCGGGTGACCCCGGTGCTGACCCGGGCCGGGGCGCAATTCGTCACGCCGCTTTCGGTTTCGGCGCTGGCCGGGCACAAGGTCTATACCGACCTGTTCGACCTGACCGACGAGGCCGAGATGGGCCATATAAACTTGTCGCGCAGCGCCGATCTGATCGTGGTGGCCCCGGCCACGGCCGACCTGATGGCCAAGATGGCGGCGGGGCTGGCCGAAGACCTGGCTTCGACGCTGCTTCTGGCGACCGATACCCCGGTCATGGTCGCCCCGGCGATGAATGTCCGCATGTGGGAGCATCCGGCGACCCAGCGCAACCGGGCGCAACTGGAGCAGGACGGGATCGGGTTCATCGGCCCGAACGAAGGCGGCATGGCCTGTGGCGAGTTTGGCCCGGGCCGCATGGCCGAACCGGCCGAGATTGTCGCGGCGGTCGAGGCCAAGCTCTCGGGCGGGCCGCTGGCGGGCAAGCGTATCCTCGTCACCTCCGGCCCCACGCATGAGCCGATCGACCCGGTGCGCTATATCGCCAACCGCTCCTCCGGCGCGCAGGGCACGGCGATCGCAAGGGCACTGGCGGGCCTCGGGGCACAGGTGGTCTTTGTCACCGGCCCGGCGGATGTGCCGCCGCCGCCGGGGGTCGAGGTGGTGGCGGTGGAAACCGCGCAGCAGATGCTGGAGGCGGTCGAGGGCGCGCTTCCGGTCGACGCGGGTGTCTTCGCGGCGGCGGTGGCCGACTGGCGCGTCGCCTCTGCCTCGGATCGCAAGTTGAAGAAAAGCCGCGACGGGATGCCCAGCCTGGCGTTCGCCGAGAACCCCGACATCCTCAAGACCGTGTCGCGGATGCCTGAAGGGCGGCCGCGCCTCGTGGTGGGCTTCGCCGCCGAGACCGACGACGTGATCGACAACGCCACCGCCAAGCGGGCGCGCAAGGGCTGCGACTGGATCGTCGCCAATGACGTGAGCCCGGCGACCGGCATCATGGGCGGGGCGGAAAACGCCGTGGTCCTGATCTCGGACGAAGGGCATGAGGAATGGCCGCGCATGGGCAAGGCCGAGGTCGCCGACCGGCTGGCGCGGCGCATCGCGGCGGCGCTGGACGGTTAGGCCGGGCGGCGCGGACAGGAACCAGAACAGGACAAGGGGCCATCGCCAATGGTTGCAATCCGGGTGATCCACGAGGCCGAGGCGGACAGGGACATCCCGCTGCCCGGCTATGAAACGCCGGGGGCGGCGGGGGCCGACCTGCGCGCCAACCTGCCCGACCGGGGCGAGATCGAGCTGGACCCCGGCGCGCGGGCGCTGGTGCCCACCGGGCTGAGGATCGAGATCCCGGATGGCTACGAGGTGCAGATCCGGCCGCGCTCGGGGCTGGCGCTGAAACACGGGATCACCCTGCCCAACAGCCCCGGCACCATCGACAGCGACTATCGCGGGCCGCTGGGTGTGATCGTGATGAACGCGGGGGACGCGCCGTTTCGCATCGCCCATGGGGACCGCATCGCGCAGATGGTCGTGGCCCCGGTGGTGCAGGCGCGGTTCGATCTGGCCGAGGACCTGTCCGACACCGCGCGCGGCGCCGGCGGCTTCGGCTCGACGGGGCAGCGCTGATGCTGTTGGTTCTGGCGCTTGTCGCCGGTCTCTGGGGGATCGGCTGGGCGGCTGGGCTGCCGCACCGGCTGCGCTGGACGATGATCGGGATGCTGTATCTCGCGGTGCTGGCGCTGCACCTTGTGCTGCCGGACCGGCATCCGCTGCGGCTGGCCACCGGGGAGTCGCCGGCGCTGTGGCTGTTGCTGGGCGGGGCCGCCCTGATCGCGCTGGTCTATGGCCGCGGCGTGCAGGTGTTGAAGCGCCGGGCAGGCGCCAAGGAGGACGCCGCCGAGCCGGCGAAACCCGCCGGCACCTTCTCCGAGACCGAACTCAACCGCTATGCCCGTCACATCGTGCTGCGCGAATTGGGCGGGCCGGGGCAGAAGCGTCTGAAACAGGCCCGGGTCCTGGTGATCGGGGCCGGCGGCCTTGGCTCGCCCGCGCTGCTTTACCTCGCCGCCGCCGGGGTCGGCACCATCGGGGTGATCGACAATGACACGGTCGACGGCTCCAACCTGCAACGGCAGGTGATCCATACCGAGGCGCGGATCGGCATGCCCAAGGTGTTCTCGGCCGAGGTGGCGCTCAAGGCGCTGAACCCCTTTGTTGTCGTCCGGCCCTATCACCGCCGTCTGGAGGAAGAGATCGCCGCCGATCTCTTCGCCGAGTATGACCTGATCCTGGATGGCACCGACAATTTCGAGACCCGCTACCTTGCCAACCGGGTGGCGGTGGCACAGGGCAAGCCACTGATCTCCGGCGCCTTGGCGCAATGGGAGGGGCAGGTGAGCGTCTTCGATCCCGCCCATGACGCGCCCTGTTATCAGTGCATTTTCCCCGAGGCGCCGGCGCCGGGCCTTGCCCCCTCCTGCGCCGAGGCCGGGGTGATCGCGCCGCTTCCCGGCGTGGTGGGGTCGATGATGGCGGTCGAGGTGGTCAAGGTGATCGCGGGTGCCGGCGCCCCGTTGCGCGGCCAGATGCTGATCTATGACGCGCTCTATGGAGAAACGCGCCGGATCGGGCTGAAGCGGCGCGCCGATTGCCCGGTCTGCGGTGGCGTCGTGGCCTGACTCCGGGTGGGGCGGGTGCGCCCCGGTCGCCTTCGCTCAGCTCAGCCAGGTCAGGTCGTATTCGCTGGTGCCGGCCAGGTCGGTCAGCCGGATCTCGAAATCCAAGAAGCCGATCACGAGGTCGGCGCCGTCATCCCGGGCATCGAGCAGGAACGGGGAACCGTCCAGAAAGGCGATCTCGAGGGCGTCCTTCTCGATATCGAAGTCGCGGATCACGTCCGTGCCGGCGCCGGTTTCGAACACGAAGACATCGCGCCCGCGCCCGCCCCACAGGGTGTCGTCGCCTTCGCCGCCCACGATCACGTCGCGGCCGCGCCCGCCCCGGACCACGTCATCCCCTTCGCCGCCGAACAGATCGTCGTCTCCGCGCCGCCCCGAGAGCCTGTCGTCGCCACGGTTGCCGATCAGGATGTTGTCGGTGGCGTTGCCGCCCAGCCAGTCACTGCCATCGCCGGATACCGCGTGCTCGATCCTCGTGCCGGGGCCAAAGGAAAACAACGTGCTGTCACCGTCGCCGATGCCGCCACTGCGGGACAGGTTCACCGCGAGGTCGCCGGAGACCGCCGCGAGGTTGAGCCAGTCGGCACTGCCGCGCGGATCGGTGATCTCGCCCCGGGCCGGATCGCTGTCGAGCAGGTCAAAACCCTCATCCGTGAAGGTATAGACATCGTTGCGGCCCGGCGTCGTGCCATGGGCGATGACCGAAAACCTGGACAGTTGGACGGATTTGTCGTTGTCCACGGTATCCTCTGCCCGCAGCGTCCAGCTGCCGGTCGCGTCCTCGCCGCGCAGGTGCTGCACGAGGAAGGTCCAGCTCAGCCCGTCCTTGGCGATATTGCCGACCGTATGGAAGGAGCGTTCGGTATCGGTCAGGGCGATCTCGGTCCCGTCGGGTGACACCAGGGTGAGTTGCAGGTCATGGATCCGGTCGGCCTGGATATGCACGCTCACCTCGACGGTTTCGATGTCGAACCCGTCCTCGGCCTCGATCACCGTGGCCAGCTCCAGCGCGGTGCCGTCGCCGGGAACGTCATGCACGACGGCGGGGGTGGGACCGTTTGTCACCTGTTCCTCGTTGGCCGAGGTCGCGGCGTCGCCGAACAGGCTCCAGACCTCGGCCATGCGCACGGCGGCCAGCGGATCGACCTCGCCATAGCCATAGTCGTTGCTGATGTGCCGCCCGCCGCCGTTCCAATGGGTATCGCCGTTGGTCTGCCAGGCGAAGCGTTCGCGCGGGCTGTCCATGTCGCGGCCGGTCTGCTGCGCCGACAGCGACAGGATTTCCTGCACGTCGCGCCAGCCCAGGTCGGGGTTGGCCTCCAGCATCAGCGCCACCACCCCCGAGATCATCGGCGTCGCCGCCGAGGTGCCGTCGAAGAACATGTAATCGGTTGGATCGTCGACCAGATCGCCAATCCCGGGCAATAGCCGGTTGGTCAGCCCGTAGGGATCGCCCCAATCGACGTCATGGGTGTTGTTGGTGGTGATGGTGCCGGTCTTGACGCCCATCCCGACCGGCGCGGTCACCAAAAGGTTGGCGCCACGGTTGGAATAGCCCAGCACAACCCCGGAATGCGAAGTCGCGCCGACCAGGATGAATTCGCGCAGCGTGTTGTAATACTCGGCCTGCGCGGTCGTGGATTCATTGCCGGCGGCCTTCACCAGGATCGTGCCCAGCCCGTAGCGGCCGGATACGGCGGCCTCCTGATAGGCGGCCGCGACCAGGGGGCTGCTTGTCACCGGGTCGCCCTGCGCGTATCTCGGCAGCCCGCCCCAACTGTTGTTCGACACGTCGACATGCTGCAACGTCTCGAACAGGGCCTTGGCGAGCGGGTTTTTCTTCGTGTTCCACCATTCCTGAAGCCCCACCGACACCAGGCTGGCGTCAAAGGCAACACCGACCGCGCCCTCACCATCGGCCGACGCCGCGGTCAGCCCGGCGACACCGGTGCCATGGGTCTGGGACGGGTCTGGGTCGATGGCATAGCGCTCTCCCCGGAACAGCGGGAATAGCCCCGGGATCTGCTTTCCCGCCAGGTCCTGGTGGTGGAAATCGACCGATGTGTCATAGACGCCGACGATGACCCCCGAACCCGTGTATTCACCCCAGACGGTTTCCAGCCCGTTCAGCGCGGCCAAATGGCGTTGATGGGGATAGAGCGGATCGGTGGGCGTGAACGTGGCAATGGCAGAGGCGTCAGGCATGGCGGTGCTCCGGTGACCGAGGACGGTGCGGTGATCCTGCCCGATCCTGCGCACCAAGTCATGCACCGATCACGGTAGCACGCGGTCAGGGCCTCCCGGTGTACTTGTCCCGAAGGGGGGGCGACCGCGGGACGCTCTGGACATTGCCGCGCGAGAGCATAGCTTGCCAAGACAAAGGAGACCTTGATGAGCAACCCGATCCTGTCCGACTGGGACACCCCGTTCCAGATTGCCCCTTTCGATGCCATTTCCGACGAGGATTTCGCCCCCGCGCTGGATCTCGCGCTGGCCGCCCACCGCGACGAGATCGCGGCGATCACGCAAAATCCCGAACCGCCGACGTTCGCCAATACCATCGAGGCGCTGGAGGCCGCGGGCAAGGCGCTGGACAAGGTGCTTTCGGTATTCTTCACCGTGGCGGGCGCGGACAGCAATCCCGAGCGACAGGAATTGCAGCGGGACTTCTCGCCCAGGCTGGCCGCCCATTACTCCGAGATTTCCGCGAACACGGCGCTGTTCGCCCGGGTGGCGGACCTCTGGGCGCGGCGCAACGCGCTGGGACTGACCCCCGAACAGACCCGCGTGTTGATGCTCACCCATCGCGGATTTGTTCGCGCCGGCGCCGCGCTGAGGGGCGAGGCGGCCGAGCGGATGAAACAGATCAAGGCGCGGCTGGCGACGCTGGGCACCGCCTTTACCCAGAACCTGCTGGCCGATGAGCGCGACTGGACCATGCCGCTGTCCGAGGCAGACCTCGAGGGGCTGCCCGATTTCGTCATCCGCGCCGCCCGCACCGCCGGTGAAGACCAGGGCGCGGATGGCCCGATCGTCACCCTGTCCCGGTCGCTGATCGTGCCGTTCCTGCAATTCTCTCCCCGCCGCGACCTGCGCGAGAAAGCCTGGCGCGCCTGGGCCGCGCGCGGCGCGAATGGGGGCGAGACCGACAACCGCGCCATCGCCGCCGAGATCCTGGCCCTGCGCGAGGAGCGGGCAAAGCTATTGGGCTATGACAGTTTCGCCGCCTACAAGCTGGAAACCGAGATGGCCAAGACACCGGGGGCGGTCAAGGACCTGTTGATGCAGGTCTGGGAGCCGGCCAAGGCACAGGCCGAGGCGGACGCCAAGGTGCTGACCGCGATGATGCAGGAGGACGGCGTCAACGGCGACCTGGAGCCCTGGGACTGGCGCTACTACGCGGAGAAACGGCGCAAGGCAGAGCATGATCTGGATGAGGCGGCGCTGAAACCCTACCTGCAGCTTGACCGGATGATCGAGGCGGTGTTTTCCTGTGCGCACCGGCTGTTCGGGCTGGAGTTCGCGCCGCTGGACGTGGCGCTCTATCACCCCGATTGCCGGGCGTGGGAGGTGACACGCGACGGCAAACACGTCGGCGTCTTCATCGGCGACTATTTCGCCCGCGGCTCGAAACGCTCGGGCGCCTGGTGCAGCGCCATGCGCGGCCAGGCCCGGTTCCCCGAACCGCAGGCGCCGGTGGTGATCAACGTGTGCAACTTCGCCAAGGGCGATCCGGCGCTGCTGTCCTATGACGATGCGCGCACGCTGTTCCATGAGTTCGGCCATGCGCTGCACCAGTTGTTGTCGGATGTGACCTACGAGAGCATCTCGGGCACCTCGGTGGCGCGTGACTTCGTCGAACTGCCCAGCCAATTGTACGAACACTGGCTTGAAGTCCCCGAAGTGCTGGCCGAATTTGCCACCCACGTGGAAACCGGCGCGCCGATGCCCGAGGCGATGCGCGACAAGCTGCTGAAGGCGGCGAACTTCGACATGGGGTTCCAGACCGTGGAATACGTCGCCTCGGCGCTGGTCGATCTCGCCTTTCACGAGGGCGCCGCGCCCGCCGATCCGATGGCGAAACAGGCCGAGGTTCTGGCCGAGATCGGCATGCCCCATGCCATCGGCATGCGCCACGCGACGCCGCAATTCGCCCATGTGTTCTCCGGCGACGGCTACAGTTCCGGTTATTACAGCTACATGTGGTCCGAGGTGATGGACGCCGATGCCTTCGCCGCTTTTGAAGAGGCCGGCGGTGCCTTTGATCCCGACCGTGCCCAAGCGCTGGAACGGCACATCCTGTCTGCCGGCGGATCGCAGGAGCCTGAGGCGCTTTATACCGCGTTCCGGGGAAGGTTGCCGGGGGTCGAGGCACTGCTCAAGGGGCGCGGCCTGGCGGCCTGATCGCACCTGCGCCGCAAGCCTTCGGCGAGAGTATTTTAGAAAAGAGAAGAAGGGACGGCCGCTTCTTCTCTTTCCAAATACTCATATCCCGACGCGGGGTCAGGCGCGTCAGTAGCCCAGGTCGCGGTCCACCAAATGCAGCAGGGGTTCGCCGACCTCGCCACGGCGTACGTTCTCGGCGATCACCTCAGCGGCGGTGTCAGGCCGGGTTTCCGAGGCGATATGCGGGGTGACGGTGACCTTGGGGTGGGCCCAGAACGGATGCTCCGGCGGCAGCGGTTCGGTACGGAACACGTCCAGCGTGGCGTGCCCGAGCTGGCCGCTGTCGAGCGCGGCGATCAGCGCGTCGTCCACGATCAGCGGGCCGCGCCCGGGGTTGATGACGACGGCGCCCCGCGGCATCCGGGCGATGGCGTCGGCATCCAGCACGTCGCGCGTGGCGGGGGTGTCGGGCAGCAGCAGGATCAGGATGTCGGCCTGCGCCAGGGTCTCGCGCAGCCCCGCCTCGCCGTGCCGACAGGTGATCCCCTCGGCCGATTTCTCGCTGCGGCTCCAGCCGGTGACCGGAAAGCCCAGCCGCGCCAGCGTGGTGCCCGCCGCGATGCCGAGCGCGCCCAGCCCCAGCAGGCCGATCCTCCGGTCGCGCGCCAGTGGCGGCGCGGTCTTGCGCCAGGCGCCGTCCTGGTTGAGGATATGGGTGTCCATCCCGAGGTGATGGCGCAGGGTGTGGCCCACCACCCATTCGGTCATGCCCTGGGTCAGCCCGAAATCGACCATGCGCGCCAGCGGCACCTGCAGCGTGGGGTTGCCCACCACCGCCTCGACCCCGGCCCAGAGGTTCAGCACCGCCTTGAGACGGGTGAAGGGGGTGAAATCGACAATCCCGCTGTTGGGGGCGTAGATGATGTAATCGACCTCTTCGGGCGGGAAATCGGTGCCCAGCCGGTACTTCACGCCCAGCGCGCCCAGCGCGTGGCGCAGCGGAGCCTCGTAGGTGGTCCAGCGTTCGGTTTTCGAGGCGAAGAGAAGGGTTGCGGTCATGAGGTCTCCGGTATCAGCGGGGGCGGTGGATATGGGCGCTCTGCACGATGCCGAAGGCGGCCATCAGCACCAGCATGGCCGAGCCGCCATAGCTGACCATCGGCAGCGGCACGCCCACCACCGGCGCCAGCCCCATCACCATCGACATGTTGACGGCGAAGAACAGGAAGAAGGTAAAGGCGATGCCGAGCGTGACCAGCGACGAGAACCGGTCGCGCGAAGCCAGTGCCGAGGAAATGCAGAACAGGATGATCAGGGCGTAGAGCGTCAGCAGGGATATGCCGCCGACAAAGCCGAATTCCTCGGCCAGGGTGGTGAAGATGAAGTCGGTGTGTTTCTCGGGCAGGAAGTTGAGCCGCGATTGCGTTCCCTGCATGAAGCCGCGCCCGGCCCAGCCGCCCGAGCCCAGCGCGATCTTGGACTGGGTGATGTGGTACCCGGCGCCGAGCGGGTCACTGCCCGGGTCGAGGAAGGTGTCGATGCGCCGGTACTGGTAGTCTTTCAGCAGTTGCCAGGGGGTGCCGCGCGACTGGAACACCGCGCTGACCATCCCGACGCCGACCGCGATCACGGCGGCGAAATAGGCCCAGTGCACCCCGGCCAGAAACATTACCGCGCCGCCCGCCGCCAGCATCAGGATCGCGGTGCCCAGGTCGGGCTGGCGCAGCACCATCGCTGTCGGAACCAGGATGAACAGCAGCGGCAGCAACACCCATAGCGGGCGCGAGGTGCGCGCTGCGGGCAGCCAGTCGTAATAGGCGGCGAGCATCATCACCAGCGTGATCTTGGTCAGCTCCGAGGGCTGCAGCCGCATGAACCCCAGGTCGATCCAGCGCTGCGCGCCCATCCCGACCGTGCCGAACAGTTCGACCCCGAGAAGCAGCAGCAGCGACAACCCATAGGCCAGCGCGGCCATGTTGCGCCAGAACCAGATCGGCACCATGGCGACCGAGATCATCACTGCAAGGCCGAGGGCGAACCGCTTGATCTGCGGTTCGGCCCAGGGCGTGAACGAGCCGCCGGCGACCGAGTAGAGCATCAGCGCGCCGACACCCGCGACCGAGACCAGCAGCACGGTCAGCGGCCAGTTCAGGTAGAGCACCTTGTGCAGGCCCGCGGGCGTGGATTTGACCTTGGACTCGAGGTAACTCATGCGCGTCCGCTCTGTTCCTGTTCCGCGCGCAGCCGCTCGCGGTGCAGCCGCTCCTGCTGGGCCTTGATCCGGTTGCGGTCCTTGGACGGGTAGGCGGTCAGGGGCGGGGTGCCGCCGTAGAGGGCCTGCAGCATCACGTCGCGGGCCACCGGCGCCGCCACGGTGGAGCCGCCGCCACCGTGTTCGACGACCACCGAGACGGCATATTTCGGCTTGTCAAAGGGGGCGAAGCACACGAACAGCGCATGGTCGCGCCGGTTCCATGGCAGATCCGCGTTGCGGGTCACGCCGGCGGCGCGCTCGGCGGCGGTGATGTTGCGCACCTGGCTGGTGCCGGTCTTGCCGGCCATGCGAAAGGCATCCTCGATGATGCGGCTGCGATAGGCGGTGCCGCGCCGGTCGTTCGAGACCTCGAACATCGCCTTGCGCAGGGTGCGCAGGTTGTTTTCGTTCACCCCCAGCGGTTCGCCCGCGCCGCTGGGCTGTTCGATCCCGTCGATGGATTTGACCAGCCGCGGGGTGATCGCCCGCCCGGTGGCGATCCGCGCGACCATCACCGCCAGTTGCATCGGCGAGGCCAGCATGAAGCCCTGACCGATCGCGGCGTTGGCGGTGTCGCCGATCAGCCACTCGGTGCCATGCACGCGCTTCTTCCACGCCCGGTTGGGGGTCAGCCCGGCGGCCACCGCCGACATCGGCACGTCATGGCGGACGCCGAGGCCGAACCGCTGCGCCATGGCCGAGATCTTGTCGATCCCGACCTTGAGCGCCAGGTCATAGTAGTAGACGTCGCAGCTATGCTTGAGCGAGTCCGCGAGGTTCACATGCCCATGGCCGCCCCGGCGCCAGCAGTGGAACCGGCGGCCCGAGACCTCCAGGTAGCCGGGGCACCAGACGGTTTCCTCGGGGCCGATCAGCCCCTCTTCCAGCGCCGCCATGGCGGTGATCATCTTGAAGGTCGAACCGGGGGGGTAGACCCCCTGTACCGATTTCGATGCCAGCGGGCGGTGCAGATCGTCGGTCAGCGCGCGGTAATCGGCCACCGAGATGCCGCGTACGAACAGGTTGGGATCGAAGCTGGGCGAGGAAGAGATCGCGCGCAGATCGCCGGTTTCGCAATCGATCACCACGGCGCTGGCGCTCTCGTTGCCCAGCCGGGCCTGCACGTAGCCCTGAAGCTCGGCATCGACGCTCAGTTGCAGGTCGGCGCCCGGCTGTCCCTCGCGGCGGTCCAGCTCGCGCATGACGCGGCCGGTGGCGTTGACCTCGACCCGCTTGGCGCCGGCCTTACCGCGCAGCATCCCCTCGCGCTTGGCCTCGAGCCCGACCTTGCCGATCTGGAAGCGCGGGATGCGCAGCACCGGTTCGGGATCCTCGATCTTGCTCAGGTCATAATCCGAGACCGGGCCGACATAGCCGACCACATGGGCAAAATCGGGGCCGCGCGGATAGACGCGGGTCAGGCCGACCTCGGGGGTGATGCCGGGCAGGGCGGGGGCATTCACCGCCACCTTGGAGATGTCGTCCCAGCCGATCCGGTCGGCCAGGGTGACCGGCAGGAAGGGCGGGCTGCGGCGCATCTCGGTTCGGGCGCGCTCGAGATCTTCGGCGTCGAGCGGGATCAGCCGGGTCAGCCGGTCGAGCACGGCCTCGACGTCGCCGGCGTCCTCGCGCACGATCACGATGCGATAGCTTTGCACGTTCTGCGCCAGCACGTTGCCGTTGCGGTCGAAGATCTCGCCGCGGGCGGGCGGGATCAGGCGGATGTTGACGCGGTTCTCCTCGGCCAGCAGGCGGAACTGGTCGGCCTGCTCGACCTGGAGATAGCGCATCCGCAACGCCAGCCCGCCGGCAAAGGCGAGTTGCAGCCCCCCCAGCAGCACCGCGCGGCGGTTGGAGACCCGGTTCAGTTGCAACAGTTCGCGGGGATTGCGCCTCATGCCCAGCCTCCCATCGCGTCGGTGTCGCTGGGGGCGGGCTTGCGAACGCCCATCAGCGACTGGGTGACCAGGACCACCAGCGGGTAGGCGATCATGGTCATCACCATCTGGAACAGGCTCAGGCTGAGTTGCGCCTGTTCGACCGCCAGCAGCGCCAGCGTCAGCCGGTTGAGTACGGTGATCGCCAGCAGCGACAGGCAGACCGCCAGCCACTCGCCCGCGAAGCTGGCCTCGCGCAGGCCGCTGGCGCGGGTCTTGAGGTATTCGCTGCCCAGCACCACCAGCAGCGCCATCAGCCCCGGTGGGCGCAGGAACAGCAGATCGGCCATCAGCATGACCGCCGCGATGCTTGGCGCCGGGGCGAAATCGGGGCGTCGCAGGCTCCATGCAAAGGCGAAGGCGATCAGCAGGTCGGGCGGGGCCCAGCGTCGCGGCAGGGTGTCCAGCGGGATCAGGTGAAAGAACATGATCAGGAGCGCCAGCCCGAGGAAGGCGGCGCGCATCAGCCACAGGCGAGAGGGAGACAGGTTACCCATCGCTGCCGGTCTCCGTGTTGGCGGTGGTTTCTTGTTGCCGGGTCAGAGGCTGCACCAGCTTGCCGGGGTCGGTGACGGTCTCGGCGCCGTGGTGGCGCAGAACGCGCAGGAACTCCAGCCGTTCATAGTCCGCCGCCAGCCGCACCCGCAGCCGGCCCGAGGGGTCGGCTGCGACCTGGCCGATCAGCAGGCCGGCCGGGAACACCCCGCCATCGCCGGTGGTGGTCACCCGGTCGCCCGGCCGGACCAGGTCGGGGTTCTCGAGAAAATCGATCAGCGGCGCGGCGGTGTTGTTGCCGGTCACCAGCGCGGATTGCCCCGAGGGCTGGATGATGGCCGGCACCGAGCTGGAGGCGTCGGTCAGCAGGATCACCCGCGCGGTGTTGTCGCCGGTGCCCGAGATCCGCCCGACAAGGCCGATCCCGTCCATCGCCGCCCAGCCGTCTCGAATGCCGTCGCGTGCCCCGACGTTGAGCAGCACCGATTGCCGGAACGGCGAGCCGCTGTCGGCCAGCACCACGCCGGTGATATAGGTCAGGCGGGGATCCAGCCGCACGTTGTTGAGGTCCAGCAGACGCGCGTTTTCCTGTTCAAGCTGCAAGGCCGCCTCTTTCCAGGCCTTCATCTGGCGCAACTCTCGGCGCAGCTCGCGGTTCTGGTCGGCGAGCCGCCGGTAGCTCTGGAAATCGCGGAACAGGTTGATGGTGCCGGTGACCGGGGCCATCGCCCAGTCCATAGAGGGCACCACGCTGTCGACCACCTGGGCGCGGAACCGTTCGACTCGCGGGCTGTCGATGCGCCAGACCAGGAAAATGCCAAGCAGGCACAGGGCGATGATCCCGAGCACCAGCCGGCGCAGGGGAGTGGTGTAATCGTCGCGCTGTGAGCGGTCCTTGGCCAATGGCATCCTTCCGTCACATGCCGCGGCCGTACCGGACGGCCGACAAAAGGGAGTGCGCCCTAGCTGTCGTAGTCAATCGCGTGGCGCAGCTGCTTTTCGTATTCCAGCGCCTTGCCGGTGCCGAGCGCCACGCAGTTGAGGCTCTCGTCGGCGATCGAGACCGCAAGCCCGGTCTGTTCGCGCAGCGCCAGATCGAGATCGCCCAGCAGCGCGCCGCCTCCGGTCAGCATGACGCCCCGGTCGACGATGTCGGCGGCCAGGTCCGGCGGCGTGGTTTCCAGCGCGGTCATCACCGCCTCGCAGATCTGCTGTACCGGTTCGGCCAGCGCCTCGGCGATCTGGGCCTGGCTGACCTCGATTTCCTTCGGCACCCCGTTCAGAAGGTCGCGGCCCCGGATCTGCATCGAGGTGCCGCGCCCGTCATCGGGCATCCGGGCGGTGCCGATCGAGGTCTTGATCCGCTCTGCCGTGCTTTCGCCGACCAGGAGGTTCTGTTGCCGGCGCAGATAGGCGATGATCGCCTCGTCCATGCGGTCGCCGCCCACCCGGACCGAGCGGGCATAAACGATATCGCCCAGGCTCAGCACCGCCACCTCGGTGGTGCCGCCGCCGATATCCACCACCATCGAGCCGGTGGGATCGGTGATCGGCATGCCGGCGCCGATGGCAGCGGCGATGGGTTCGGCGATCAGCCCGGCGCGGCGGGCGCCAGCGGACAGCACCGACTGGCGAATGGCGCGTTTTTCCACCGGGGTGGCGCCGTGCGGCACGCAGACGATGATCTTGGGCTTGGAGAAGGTCGAGCGCTTGTGCACCTTGCGGATGAAATGCTTGATCATTTCCTCTGCGGTGTCGAAATCGGCGATCACCCCTTCGCGCATCGGGCGGATCGCCTCGATGCTGCCCGGCGTCCGGCCCAGCATCAGCTTGGCGTCCTCGCCCACGGCCAGCACCTTCTTGACGCCGTCCTTGACATGATAGGCCACCACCGAGGGCTCCGACAGGATGACCCCGCGTCCCTTGACGTAGACCAGTGTATTCGCCGTACCGAGGTCAATGGCCATGTCCGAAGAGAACAAGCCGCCGAGATTTCCGAACACCGACATATATGTGCGATCCTGTAGAGTACTGCGCATTGGTCCGCGACTCCCCGAAGGGGTGGACCACAGCCTTATAGGATGCTGCAGGCAGCGGCGAAAGGGCGGATTTCGGAGGGTGCAGCGCCTTTCCGCCTGTAAAGGGGTGTCCCCGGCACGCGTCGGCGCGCCGGAGACGATGGGATCAGCTCACGTCCTTGTACGAGACTTCGCGCGCGTCGGCGCCCGGGCCGGCCTTTTCGCGCCGCACCAGCAGCCGGTTCAGCGCGTTGACATAGGCCTTGGCGCTGGCCACGACGGTATCGGTATCGGCCGACTGACCGGTCGCGATCACGCCGTCCTCTTCCAGCCGCACGCTCACCGTGGCCTGGGCATCGGTGCCCTCGGTCACCGCGTGCACCTGGTAAAGCTGCAGCCGTGCCTGGTTGGGATAGAGCGTGCGCACCGCCTTGAAGGTGGCATCGACCGGGCCGTCGCCGTGTTCGGTCGCGATCACCTCCTTGCCGTCGATCTCCATCTCCAGCGTCGCCTCGGCCGGGCCGCCGGTGCCGCAGAGCACCTTGAGCGACACGATCTGCAGCCGGTCGCCGGCCTGGTCCGCGGTGGTGCCGACCAGCGCGACGATGTCTTCGTCATAGACCTCTTTCTTGCGGTCGGCCAATTCCTTGAACCGCACGAAGATGTCCTTGAGCTGGTTGTCGCCAACCTCGTGGCCCAGCTGCTTGAGCTTGTCGCGCAGCGCGGCGCGGCCCGAATGCTTGCCCATCACCAGGTTCGAGGCGGTCAGGCCCACGTCCTCGGGGCGCATGATCTCGAAGGTCTCGGCGTTCTTGAGCATGCCGTCCTGGTGGATGCCCGACTCATGGGCAAAGGCGTTCTTGCCGACGATCGCCTTGTTGAACTGGACCGGGAAACCCGAAACGGTCGAAACCCGGCGCGAGATGTGCATGATCTTGGTGCTGTCCACCCCGGTGCTCCAGGGCAGGATGTCGTGGCGCACCTTGAGCGCCATCACCACCTCTTCCAGCGCGGTGTTGCCGGCCCGTTCGCCCAGCCCGTTGACGGTGCATTCGATCTGGCGCGCGCCACCCGCCACGGCGGCCAGCGCGTTGGCCGTCGCCATGCCGAGGTCGTTGTGGCAATGGGTGGCAAAGATGATCTCATCCGCGCCGGGCACCGTCTCGATCAGGCGCCGGATCAGCGTGGCGCTTTCCTCCGGTGCGGTATAGCCGACGGTATCGGGCACGTTGATGGTGGTGGCGCCGGCCTTGATCGCGATTTCGACCACCCGGCAGAGATAATCCCACTCGGTCCGGGTCGCATCCATCGGCGACCATTGCACGTTGTCGCACAGGTTGCGCGCGTGGCTGACGGTCTCGTGGATCTTCTGCGCCATCTCGTCCATCGACAGGTTGGGGATGGCCCGGTGCAGCGGCGAGGTGCCGATAAAGGTATGGATGCGCGGCTTGGCAGCGTGTTTCACCGCCTCCCAGCAGCGGTCGATATCGGTCGCGCTGGCACGGGCCAGCCCGCAGATCACCGCGTTTTTCGAGTTTGCCGCGATCTCGCTTACCGCCTTGAAATCACCTTCGGAGGCGATCGGGAACCCGGCCTCGATGATATCCACGCCCATCTCGTCGAGCAGGCCGGCGATCTCCAGCTTCTCGTCGTGGGTCATGGTGGCGCCGGGGCTTTGCTCGCCGTCGCGCAAGGTGGTGTCAAAGATCAAGACGCGGTCTTGTTCCGGTACGTTCGTCATGTCGGTATCTTTCCAAATCTGTCCTAAAGCCGATGGCGCGCAGGCGTCCCCCTCTGAGCGGGCGCGCCGAATGGCACGCTCAGAGGCGGCTTAGGATCAGTAGGCCACGCAGCGACGCACCGCAGAACGCGGGGGCGGTCGGGATATGTGCCTGGCTGGTCATGGGGCACAATCTATACCCGGACGACGGGAAATGAAAACCCAAAATGAGCCCGGCTGCGCGGATTTCCCGGCGCCGGTCGCGCAGGGGCGCACAGGGCAACGCGCGCGGATTCTGCATTGTATGCCAAGGTGTGCGGTTTGATCCATGTCAGGTCTATCGTTTCTTGAATATGTTAATGTAACCCACATCTTTCCCGGTTCGGTTGCGCGAGCACTCGGAAAACGCGGTGGCAATGCGGGCGACGCGGGAAGGGGTGGGCCGCTTTGCGCGGTGCGTGTCATCAAGGCCGTGGAGGAGGAGCCAGGGCCACCACTCAGAGGGAAAAACAGATATGGCGCATGTTGTTGTTCTGGGGGCCGGTGTCGGCGGCACCATACAGGCCTATGAACTCAAGGAAGCGTTGGGTCGCGATGACACGGTCACCGTGATCTCGAACAAGCCCTATTTCCAGTTCACGCCGTCCAACCCGTCGGCCGGGATCGGCTTGCGCACGCAGGATCAGATCACCATCGACCTGGCCCCGGTGATGGAACGGCGGGGGATCGAATTCATCTGCGACGGGGCGGTGAAACTGGACCCCGAGGCGAATACCATCCACCTGCAAAGTGGCCGCGAGGTCAGCTATGACTATCTGGTGATTGCCACCGGCCCCGACCTGGCCTTTGACGAGATCGAGGGCTTTGGCCCCGAGAAGTATACCCATTCGGTCTGTCAAATCGAACACGCGGCGGCCTCGGGCGACAAGTGGGACGACTTCTGCGCCAACCCCGGCCCGATCGTGGTCGGCGCGGTACAGGGGGCCTCGTGCTTTGGCCCGGCCTATGAATATGTCATGAGCATCGACACCGACCTGCGCCGCCGCAAGATTCGCGACAAGGTGCCGATGACCTTTGTCACCCCGGAACCCTATATCGGCCACCTGGGCCTTGGCGGGGTGGGCGACACCAAGGGCATGTTGGAATCGATCATGCGCGAACGCTCGATCCGTTGGGTCACCAATGCCAAGACCGATCGTTTCGAGGCCGACAAGATCCACGTCACCGAATGCGACGAAGACGGCCAGCCGAAGAAGACGCATGAAATCCCCTTCAGCTATGCGATGATGCTGCCGGCGTTTCGCGGCATCCCGGCGGTGATGGGGATCGAGGGGCTGGTCAATCCGCGCGGCTTCGTCATCGTCGACGAGCATCAGCGCAACCCGGCCTATCCCAATATCTTCGGCATCGGCGTCTGCATCGCCATAGCGCCGAAAGAACCCACCCCGGTGCCCACCGGCGTGCCGAAGACCGGGTTCATGATCGAGTCCATGGTCACCGCCACCGCCCACAACATCGCGCAGATCCTCGAGGGCGGTGAGCCGCGCGAGATGGCGACCTGGAACGCGCTGTGCCTCGCCGATTTCGGCGACGACGGGGCCGCCTTTCTGGCAATGCCGCAGAACCCGCCGCGCAACGTCAACTGGGCGGCGCAGGGCCGCTGGGTGCACTGGGCCAAGCTGGCCTTCGAGTGGTATTTCATGCGCAAGGTGCGCCGTGGGGTGAGCGAGCCGTTCTACGAGAAATTCATGATGCGGTTCATGAAGATCAACAAGCTGAAGGACGGGCGGGGCTGAGGGGGACGGTTTTCCTTTAACTGCCGGGCGTGACTCCGCGCGAAGGTCAGCTTTGCGCCCGACTTGACGGTCATTTGCAGCGCGGCGGTTCTCCGCTCTTGAGAGTCCGCTGAAGAGAAGGGATTTGTGTGGCGACACACTGAATTGCTCCTGCCACTATCATTCCTGGCCGCTTAGCTTAAGAAAGGCCGGGACATGAAGGAGAGCGAACGGTGGAAACCTCACAGAGTGTGCCGGACCTGATTGCGGCGGCACGGGCCAAGGCAAAGGTGATTGAAGACAGACTTTCGCTTGCGCGGGCGCGGCTCGACGGGCAGAGCGGCTCGGAAGCTCAAGCTGAAGACCTGCGCGCGGCGAATGTCGCGCTTGAATTGGCCGCTGTTGATATCTTCACTCTGTTCGAAGCGCGCATGCAGCACCACTTCAAACGCGGTCCGTTTTCACGAAAGTTGAGAACGTCGCTTTTGAATTCCGGGCAAGCTGACCTCGCCGATAGGGTCCACAAGTATTATCTGGCGATCAACGTGCTCAAGCACGGAAAAGGCGCGAGCTATCGGGAACTACTCGACACTCCGACCGACCTTTTTCATATGAATCCCGCTGAAAGTCTCGATTCAAAACAAGAAGACGCTTCTTCGGGCCTGATAGATGTTGGCGTGCCGGGCTTTTTTGACGGGCTCGCCACAACACTTCTTGAAGCGCATCAGTTCCTCGAATCCCGGTAGGTTCCCGACCTCGGTTTCGCCAGATGAATAGGAGATGCGTGGCGAATGCTGCGTCCTCACCTCAGAAAGGTCACGCATCCCATGTCTGATCCCCGCGGGAGATCGTTGGCACGGCCAGCCCCTCCGCTTTTCGGCGCTCCCCCAAACCGGTGACGCAAGCGAACCCTTACCCACCGTCCTTCAGCGCGCCATTGTCCCACTGGCCGCTGGCCTCCTGTCCGGTGCCATAGCGCATGGTGCCCTCACCCTGCCGCTTGCCGTTCTTGAAGGTGCCCTCGTAGACATCGCCGTTGGCATAGGTGGCCACGCCCTGACCGCTGATCTCGCCCTCGGACCAGTCGCCCTTGTAGCGGAACCCGTCGGCCATCACGATTTCGCCGGTGCCATGACGCTGACCATCGACGAACTGGCCGGAATAGACCGAGCCGTCGGCATAGGTGGCAGTGCCCTGACCGTGGCGCTGGCCGTCCTTCCACTCGCCCTCGTAGCGATAGCCGTCGGCATAGGTCATCACGCCGTAGCCATCGTTCTTGGCGTTCTTGAACGCCCCCTTGTAGACGATGCCGTTGGCATAGGTGGCGGTGCCCTCGCCGTCGATCACCCCGGCCTGCCACGCGCCTTCGTAGGTCGAGCCGTCGGGATAGGTGATCTTGCCTTCGCCATCGGCGAGGTCGGCGCGGAACTGCCCCTCGTAGATCGAGCCGTCGGGATAGGTCACGCGGCCCTGGCCCTCGATCTGCCCGGCCACCCATGAGCCGGTATAGACATAGCCGTCGGCGCCGGTGAAGGTGCCCTGACCGTGGCGGCGGTCGTCAGCAAACTCGCCCGCGTAGGTATCGCCGTTGGCATAAGTCACCTTGCCGGTGCCTTCGCGCCGGCCGGCGACCAGCTCGCCCTCGTAGACATCGCCGTTGGGCTGGGTCAGCGTGCCGGTGCCGTTGATCTGCCCGTCGGCCCAGGTGCCGACATAGGTCAGCCCGTCCGGCATCGTCAGCTTGCCCTCGCCGTGGCGCTGGCCGGCGGCGATCTCGCCGTCATAGATCGCGCCGTCGGGATAGGTGATCACGCCCTTGCCCTGCTTCTCGCCATCGACCCAGTCGCCCCGGTATTCATAGCCGCCGGGGCTGGTCATCACGCCGAACCCGTCGTGCTGGGCGTTGCGGAACCCGCCCTCGTAGCGCACGCCGTTGGCATAGACCGCGACCCCTTGGCCGTTGATCACCCCGTCGGACCACTCGCCCTCATAGGTGCCGCCGTCGGAAAAGGTGATCTTGCCCAGCCCGTTCGGCTTGCCCTTGGCAAAGGCGCCCTCGTAGACCGAGCCGTTGGGAAAGCGCGCCACGCCCTGGCCCCGGATCTCGCCATCGACCCAGTCGCCGGTGTATTCATAACCGTTGGGCAGCCGATAGGTGCCGGTGCCATGCTGCAGCCCACCGCGAAAGGTGCCCTCATAGACGCCGCCGATGTCATCCTCGGTGGTCAGGACCTGGGTGTCCTGTGCCGCCGCCGGCATCGGTGCCATCATCACCAGACCGGATGTCACCGCGAAAATCGAGCCAAGATGTTTCATAGGATGTCCTGCCGCCCCCTCGTGCCGCGAAACGCCGTGGCGCCCCGCAAAAGCCATTAGAAACTAGGCGAGGGGGTGGGTTCAAGCAACGTCTTTTGCGGTGCAAGGCTTTCCCTCGGCACGCGATCTGGTAAACGGCAGGAAACAGCACTTGGACCGAGGGCAGGATGACCGACCGTTTCCGCGTGACGCTGGCGCAACTGAACCCCGTCATGGGCGACCTGGAGGGCAACGCCGCCAAGGCGCGCGACGCCTGGCAAAAGGGGCGCGATGCCGGCGCCGATCTCGTGGCGCTGCCCGAGATGTTCATCGTCGGCTACAACCCGCAGGATCTGCTGCTGAAGCCGGCCTTTCAGGTCGCCGCGATCGAGGCGGTGCGCAAGCTGGCGGCGGATTGCGCCGACGGCCCGGCGCTGGCCATCGGCGGGCCCTGGGTCGAGGGCGCGCAGCTGTTCAACGCCTATTTCATCCTCAAGGGCGGCAAGATCGCCAGTACCGTTCTTAAGCACAACCTGCCCAACGAGATGGTGTTCGACGAGGTGCGCATCTTTGACTCCGGTCCGCTCGGCGGTCCCTATTCGGTGGGCAACACCCGGATCGGCAGCCCGATCTGCGAAGACGCCTGGCATGAGGACGTGGCCGAGACCCTGGTCGAGACCGGGGCCGAGTTCCTGATCGTGCCCAATGGCTCGCCTTATTATCGCGGCAAGCACGACACGCGGCTCAACCACATGGTCGCGCGGGTGGTCGATACCGGCCTGCCGCTGATCTATCTCAACATGGTGGGCGGGCAGGACGACCAGGTGTTCGACGGCGCCAGCTTTGGCCTGAACCCGGGCGGTGAGCTGGCCTTTCAGATGCCGCAGTTCGACGCCGCCGTCACCCATGTGGACCTGCACCGCACCCCCGAGGGCTGGCGCATCCTGCCGGGCGAGGAGCATGTGCATGCCTCCGAATGGGAGCAGGATTACCAGGTGATGGTGATCGCGCTGCGCGACTACATGGCCAAGACCGGCTTTTCCAAGGTGCTGCTGGGCCTTTCGGGCGGTATCGACTCGGCCATCGTCGCCACCATCGCCGCCGATGCGCTGGGCCCGGAAAACGTGCGCTGCGTGATGCTGCCCTCGGAGTATACCAGCCGCGAGAGCCTCGAGGACGCCGAGGCGGTCGCCAAGGCGCTGGGTTGTCATTACGACTACGTGCCGATTTCGGAGGGGCGCGCCGCGATCACCAACACGCTGGCGCCGCTGTTCGAGGGGCGCGACCCGGACCTGACCGAGGAAAACATCCAGTCGCGCCTGCGCGGGCTGCTGCTGATGGCGATGTCCAACAAGTTCGGCGAGATGCTTCTGACCACCGGCAACAAGTCCGAGGTGGCGGTCGGTTATGCCACCATCTATGGCGACATGGCCGGGGGGTACAATCCGATCAAGGATTTGTACAAGACCCGCGTGTTCGAGACCTGCCGCTGGCGCAACGAGAACCACCGGGACTGGATGAAGGCGCCGGCGGGCGAGGTGATCCCGCAGCGGATCATCACCAAACCGCCCAGCGCCGAGTTGCGCCCGGACCAGAAGGACAGCAACAGCCTGCCCGAATACGACGAGCTGGACGCGATCCTCGATATCCTGGTCGACCGCGACGGCTCGATCGCCGATTGCGTCGCCGCCGGCTTCGACAGGGCCACCGCGAAGAAGGTCGAGCATCTGCTTTACATCAGCGAATACAAGCGGTTCCAGTCGGCTCCGGGGGCGCGGCTGACCAACCGGGCGTTCTGGCTGGATCGGCGCTATCCCATCGTCAACCGCTGGCGCGACCCGTCCTGACCGGGGGGGCGGGCCAGCGTTGCGGGGTGCGGCAAGAATCCTGATGCGGCCGCCGCCGGGGCGGCTATAGTCCGGCCATGCCTGGTCCCACTCTCGATCCCGTCTCCTCCGATCTCCGCCTGCCCGCACGTACCGACGTGGTGGTGATCGGCGGTGGCATCATCGGCGCCTCCACCGCGCTGGAACTGGCCGAACGCGGGCTGTCGGTGCTGCTGTGCGAAAAGGGCCAGATCGGCGGCGAACAGTCGAGCCGCAACTGGGGCTGGGTGCGGCTGTCGATGCGCGACCCGCGCGAGATCCCGCTGATGCTCGAGGCGATCCGCCTCTGGGAGGGGCTGGAGGACCGCACCGGGCGGCGCACCGGGTATCGCAAGAGCGGCATCCTCTACACCTCGAGCAGCGCCAGGTCCCTTGGCCAGCGTGCCCGCTGGGCCGAGAACCTGGCCCCCTACCAGGCCGAGGCGCGGATGCTGCCGGGGGCCGAACTGGACGCGCTGTTGCCCGGTCACCGGCTGGATCTGAAAGGGGCGCTTTACACCCCCGGTGACGGCCGGGCCGAGCCGCAATGGGCCGCGCCCGCGATTGCCGGGGCGGCGCAGGACGCTGGCGCGGTGGTGATGACCGGCTGCGCGGTGCGCAGCCTCGACATGGTGGCAGGACAGGTTGCGGGTGTGATCACGGAACGGGGTCGTGTGGCCTGTGACGCGGTGGTGCTGGCGGGCGGGGCATGGTCGCGGCTGTTCGCGGGCAATGCCGGGGTGTACCTGCCGCAGCTCAAGGTGCTGAACACGGTGATGCGCACCGCGCCGGTCGCGGAGGGACCGGAAACCGCCCTTTGGACCGATGGGTTCGCGATGCGCAGGCGCGCCGATGGCGGCTATACCGTGGCCTCGGGCACCGAGAACACCGTCGACCTCGTGCCCGACAGCTTTCGCCTTGCCCGCGCCTTCCTGCCGGCGCTGCGCCACGAATGGTCAAGCCTGCGGTTCCGCCTGTCCGGGCGCTGGGGCGAAGAGGCCGGGCAGGCGCGCCACTGGCGCCCCGACGAGATCACGCCGTTCGAGGCCTGTCGCATCCTTGACCCTGACCCGTCGCCGCGAGCGTTGCGCGCGAGTTGGGCCGCGGCGCGGCGGGCCTTCCCGGTGCTGGAGGGGGCCGAGATGGTGCAAAGCTGGGCCGGGCTGATCGACGTGACCCCCGATGCGATCCCGGTGATCTCGGGCGTCGACAGCGTACCGGGGCTGCATGTGGCAACGGGGTTTTCCGGCCATGGTTTCGGCATCGGACCGGCGGCAGGGCGGCTGATGGCCGATCTGGTGACCGGCGCCAGCCCGGTGGTGGACCCGTCCGCGTTTCGCCTGTCGCGATTCACCGATGGCAGCCGGGTCCACCCCGATCCCGGGTATTGAGGGGGCGCCTGCGCGGCGCCCCCGGCTTGGCGAGCAGCCCCTACATCATCTGGTAGCTGACCGGCACGAAGCGGAATCCGTCGCCGCGGGGCTCGACGAAACCGGCGGCGGGGAAGGGCATGTGATAGCCGATCATCGGCACCCGGTCGGCGGCCAGCATGCCCAGCACCTTGCGGCGCGCGGCGGTGGCGGCGGCTTTGTCCATGTCGAATTGCACCTCCCACTCGGGGTGGGCAAAGGACCAGACGTAATGGTTGGCGAGGTCCGCGGCCAGCACCAGCCGCTTGCCCGCGCTTTCCAGGTGGAACGACATGTGCCCCGGCGTATGTCCGAAACTGGCCAGCGCGGTGATGCCCGGCGCCACCTCGGCCCCGTCCTCGAGAAAGGTCATCTTCTCGGTCAGTGGTGTCACGTTCTTGGCCACCAGGTCGCCGACCCGGTTGCCCGCATCCATCTTGGCCCAGAAATCGTATTCGACCCGGCCGGTGACATAGCGCGCATTGGCAAAGGTCGGCGCACCGTCGGTCATCATCCCGCCGATGTGGTCAGGGTGCATGTGGGTCAGCACGACAACGTCGATCTGGTCGGGGGTGACCCCGGCCTCGGCCAGGGCGCTTGCGATGCCGCCCTTGCCCAGCCCGGTGTCGAACAGGATCTTTTGCCCGCCGACCTCGACGAGGGAGGGGGTGAAATAGAACTGCGCCATGTCGGCGGGAATGAAATTCTGCGCCGACACTTCGGCAAATTCCTCGTCGCTGGCACCGCCGCCGAAGATCGCCTGGGCGCCGTCGCGCGGCAGGCTGCCGTCCAGAAGGGTGGTCACCGACATCTCGCCCAGCGAAAAGGCCCGGGCGTGCGGCATGGCGGGTTTGCCGGCGTGGGAGCCGGCGGCAACGCGGGTGGCTGCACTGGCGGCCAGCGGAAGCGCGGCGGCCCCGGTCAGGGCGGCGCGGCGGGTCAGTCTGATGGTCATGGATCGGCTCCTCGTTGAACTATCGAAACCAATATAGCGCGAACGGCTTGCAAGCCCTGTGCGAATTCGCAGGCGGAAATGTGTGAATTTGCATGAGCGGGTGCGGATGCCCGGGGCCGGCGGGGCGCTGGCAACTGGACAATTCCGTGCCCCTGTGACAAACGGCGCCCAACAGGAGACGCCCCCATGACAACCACCCGTTTCGCCCCGTCGCCCACCGGCTATATCCACGTCGGCAACCTGCGCACCGCGCTGATGAACTTCCTGATCGCCCGCAAGGCCGGCGGCACCTTCATCCTGCGGATCGACGACACCGACCAGGAACGTTCCAAGCAGGAATACATCGACGGCATCCAGCGGGACCTGGAATGGCTGGGGATCACCTGGGACCGGATCGAATACCAGTCCAAGCGGCTCGACCGTTATGCCGAGGCCGCCGATAAGCTGCGCGAGATGGGCCGCTTTTACGAGGCGTTCGAGACGCCGACCGAGTTGGACCTCAAGCGTAAGAAGCAGCTCAACATGGGCAAGCCGCCGGTCTATGACCGCGCCGCTCTGTCGCTGTCCGACGCCGAGAAGGAGGCGCTGCGCGCCGAACGTGGCAACGGGGTCTGGCGCTTCAAGCTGGATCACCAGCGGATCGAATGGACCGACGGTATCCTTGGCGACATCTCCATCGACGCCGCCAGCGTCAGCGACCCGGTGCTGATCCGGGGCGACGGGCAGGTGTTGTACACCATCGCCTCGGTGGTAGACGATACCGAGATGGGGGTGACCAATGTGGTGCGCGGATCGGACCACGTGACCAACACCGCCACCCAGATCCAGATCATCGAGGCGCTGGGCGGCACCGTTCCCGCGTTTGCCCATCACAGCCTGCTGACCGGCCCGCAGGGCGAGGCGCTGTCGAAACGACTGGGCGTGCTGTCGTTGCGCGACCTGCGCGACCAGGGGGTGCAGCCGATGGCGCTGCTGTCGCTGATGGCGCGGCTGGGTTCCTCCGACCCGGTGGAGTTGCGCAGCGACATGGCCGAGCTGATCGAGGGGTTCGACATCGCCCGTTTCGGCGCGGCCCCGACCAAGTTCGACGAGAACGACCTGTTCCCGCTGACCGCGCGCTACCTGCAGTCGCTGCCGCTCTCGGCGGTGAAGGACAGCGTCGCGGCGGCCGGTGTGCCCGAGGACCTGGCCGAGCCGTTCTGGCTGATGGCGCGGGAGAACATCAGCACCCTGAACGACCTGGAAGAGTGGTGGACCCTGTGCCGCGATGGCGCCGAGCCGCTGATCGACGAGGCCGACAAGGATTTCATCGCCGAGGCGATGGAGATGCTGCCCGAACTGCCCTTCACCGAAACCACATGGTCGGAATGGACCGGGGCGGTGAAACAGGCCACCGGGCGCAAGGGCAAGGGGCTGTTCATGCCGCTGCGCAAGGCGCTGACCGGCCGTGAACGCGGTCCGGAAATGGCCACGCTGATGCCGCTGCTACAAAAGGTTCGCGGGCGCGGCTGATCCGCCGAAGGGGGCCGGTCAGGCCCCCTCGACGATGCGCGCGCCGATCGCAGCCAGCCGGTCGTCGACAAAACCGGTTTCCTCGGCGCGCAGTTTCTGGTGGCGCGGATAGCGCGGCGCGGCGCGGTCGTTCAGGATCGGGGCGTCCCAGCCGTCGGTGGTGGTAAAGAACCGCTCGGCCCCCTCGCGCCCGAACTCGCGCAGATAACCCTGCACCACCACGTCGAGATAGCTCAGCAGGATCGGATAGGCCCGGCTGGGCGGCTGGTGGCGATGCGCGGGCACGGCATAGACCGCGATCTCGATCTCGTGCTTGACGAAATGGGTCACGCTGTCGGTCGCAGGCACCCGGTCATAGGCCCATTCGCGTTCGTCCAGCTTGTCCCAGTCGCCGCCGGGCACATGGGCGATCATGCCCTCGATCTCGGTTTGCGGATCGGGAATCGCGGTCAGGAAGGCCACCTCGCGCAGGTCGGTATGCCGCCAGGCCCGCCGCCAGCCTTTCAGCCGCGCCGGGCGCGGGTCGGAAAAGTCGTGGGTGGCGGCGTTCACAAGGCTGCCGTAGCCAAAGAAGTAGGGGTCTGCCATGGGCGGTTGTCCCGATTGCCTGTATTCCAATTGATGTATGTCAAACCGGATTTCTCGGAAAGGTGCAATAAAACCTTATCATTTATTCCGAGGGGGGGCTTCTGATCATGCGCATCACCAAAAGGACCAACATCGCCATACGTCTCTTGATGTATTGCGCGACCCACGATGATCGGTTGGTCACGAAATCGGAAATCGCCACCAGTTGCAACGTGTCGGAAAACCACCTGGCCCAGGTGATCAACCAGCTGAGCCAGCTCAACTACCTGCGGACCCAGCGCGGCCGCAACGGCGGCATGAGCCTGGCGCGCCCGGCCGAGCAGATCCGCATCGGCGAGGTGTTCCGCCTGCTGGAGGGCGGGCTGCCGCTGGCCGAGTGTTTCGCCGATGCCGACAACACCTGCCCTCTGGTGTCCGCCTGCCGGTTGCGGCTGGCGCTGATCGACGCGGCGCAGGCGTTTTATGCCTCGCTGGACGAGGTCACGCTCGACGCGCTGATCTGCGACAACCTCGATCTGACGAAGCTGTTGCAGCCGGTGACCTGCGGGCGCTGATCCGATCACTCCCGCGCCCGCAACACGCGGGCGGGCCGCGCCGCCAGCGGGCGCCATGCGAACAGCAGCCCGGCGGCCAGCGTGGTCAGAACCCCGCCCAGCACGATGGCCAGCGCGGCGGGCCAGATCACCGTGAAATCGGTCTCCAGCACCTGTCGGGTCACGGCCCAGGCCCCGGCGATCCCGGCCCCCAGCGCCACCAGGCCGGCAGCAGCCCCCAGAAGCGCGCTGCGCAGGGCGAAACTCAGCAGGATGCGCCGCCGCGCCGCGCCCAGCGTCTTCAGCACCGCCGCCTCGTAGGTGCGCGCGCCGACACCCGCCGCCGCCGCGCCGATCAGTACCAGGAACCCGGTCACCAGCGAGATTCCGGCGCCCCATGAGGTGGCAGCCGCGATGCCCGCCAGCACGCCCGAAACCCGGTCGATGGCATCGCGTACGCGGATCGCGGTGATGTTCGGGAACTTGCCGGCCAAGTCGCGCAGGATCTGTGCCTCGGCCTGCGGTTCGGCATAGACGGTGGCGATGAAGCTATGCGGCGCGCCGGCCAGCGCGGCGGGGTTCATCGTGAGGACAAAGCCCATCCCGGCGGTCGAGAAATCGACCTCGCGGAAACTGGTGACGGTGGCGGTGATGTCCCGGCCCAGCACGTTGACGGTCATCGTGTCGCCCAGCGAAAGGCCCATCTCGGCGGCCTCCTCGGCGGCAAAGCTGATCTGTGGCGGGCCGGAGTAATCCTCGGGCCACCATGTCCCGGCGGTGATCCGCGTGGTCTTGCCGGGCCGGGCGGCATAGGTCACGCCGCGGTCCCCGCGCACCACCCAGTGATCGCCGGCGACCTCGCGCGCGGGTCGGTCGTTGATTCGCGTGATGACCCCGCGCAGCATCGGCGCGGTTTCCAGGCGCGAGACCGCCGGATCGCCCTCCAGCCGCTCGCGGAAGCCGGGCATCTGGTCTTTCTGGATGTCGACGAAGAAATAGGAGGGGGCGACCTCGGGGAGGTTGCCCGAGATCGCGTTGCGCAGGTTGCCGTCGATCTGCCCGACGGCCGAGAGCACCGACAGCCCCAGCCCCAGCGACAGCACCACCGATCCGGCGCCCTCTTGGCGAGACCCGATGGCGGCCAGCGCCCAGCGTAGTGCCGGGCGACCGCGCGCAGCGCGCCCGCCACGCCGGGCCAGTTGCCGCATCAAACCGGCCGCAAGCGTCAGCAGCACCAGCGCCCCGGCAATGCCGCCGGCGGTCCACAGCGTCAGCCGTGGCGCGCCGTTGAACCAGGCGGCCAGACCGACAAGCAGCCCCAGCGCGGCCATGATGACCAACAGGTAGCGGGGCGCGGGCAACAGCCGCGCCGAGGAGAGCGCCTCGCGGAACAGGGTGGCGGCGCGGACCTCCTCGGTGCGCGCCAGCGGCCAGAGCGTGAACACCAGCGCGGTCAGCAGCCCGTAAAGTGCTGCTTCGCCCAGCGGACGGGGATAGAGGGTAAACACCGCCGGCACCGGCAGTTGCGCCCCGATCAGCGGCCCCAGCAGCACCGGCAGCCCGCCGCCCAGCACCAGCCCCAGCGCGATGCCCAGAACCGACAGCGCGCCGATCTGCAGGAAATAGGTCTGAAAGATCGTTGCCCGGTCCGCCCCCAGCGTGCGCAGGGTGGCGATGACTTGCGTCTTGTCCGCGAGATAGGCGCGCACCGCCGCCGACACGCCGACGCCCCCGACGGCAAGGCCCGAGAGCCCCACCAGCACAAGGAAGGCGCCCAGCCGCCGGACGAATTCGGCCACGCCCGGCGCACCGTTGCGCGCATCGCGCCAGCGCAACCCGGTGGCCTCGAACCGTTCCTTTGCGGCCGCCTCCAGCGCCGGCAGATCCGCCCCCTCGGGCAGGTCGAGCCGGTACTTGGTCGAGAACAGCGTTCCCGGCGCCAGCAGCCCCGAAGCGTCGAGCGCCGGGGTCGCCACGATGGTGCGCGGGCCGAGCGAAAACCCGTCCGCCGCCCCGTCCGGCACCTGCGCCAGCGCCGCCGTCAGCACGAACTCCTGCAGCCCCAGCTTGAAGCGGTCGCCGGGGGTCAGCCCCAGCCGGTCGATCAGCACCCGCTCCATCACTGCGCCCGGTACACCGTCCTGCCCGGCCAGCGCGGCCTCCAGCGGCATGTCGGGCGTGAGCGTTACCGATCCGATCAGCGGATAGGCCCCGTCCACCGCCTTGACCTGGGTCAGCGCCCGGTCCGCCTGTCCGTCCTGCTCCACCACCGCCATCGAGCGGAAATCCACGATCTCCGAGGTGCGGGCGGCGGACCCGGCCATCCAGACCCGTTCTTCCGCGCTGGCAAAGCGATAGGTAAACTCCATTTCGGCGTCGCCACCCAGAAGTGCGGCGCCCTCGCGCGCAAGCCCGGCCTCGATCGCGGCGCGGACCGAGCCGACGGCGGCGATGGCCGCCACCCCCAGCGCCAGGCAGGCGAGGAAAATGCGGAAGCCGCCAAGGCCCCCGCGCAATTCACGCCGGGCGAAGCGGGCGGCAAGCGTGAGGCTCATTCGGCGACGTCCCGGGCCGGTTGGTCGGTGATGCGCCCGTCGCGCAGCCGCACCACCCGGTCGCAGCGGGCTGCCAGTTCCGGTGCGTGGGTGACCAGCACCAGCGTCGCCCCGTGGCGGTCGCGCAGGTCGAACAGCATGTCCATGATCGCCCGGCCGTTGGCCTCGTCGAGGTTGCCGGTGGGTTCATCGGCCAGCAGGATCTGCGGGCGCGGCGCTGCGGCGCGGGCCAGCGCCACGCGCTGTTGCTCACCACCGGAAAGTTCTGCGGGGTAGTGCCCGGCGCGCTGTGCCAGGCCCACGGCCTCCAGTTCCGCCTGCGCCCGGTCAAAGGCGTCGCGCCGCCCGGCCAGTTCCAGCGGCGTCGCCACGTTCTCCAGCGCGGTCATGGTCGGGATCAGGTGAAACGACTGGAATACCACCCCCATGTGGTCGCGGCGAAACCGCGCCAGCGCATCCTCGTCCATCGCGGTCAGGTCGTGGCCCAGCGCAAGGACGCTGCCGCCGGTGGCCTGCTCCAGCCCGCCCATCAGCATCAGCAGCGAGGATTTGCCCGAACCCGAGGGGCCGATCAACCCCAGCGTCTCGCCCGGAAGCACGTCAAGCGTGATGCCATGCAGGATATCCACCCGCCCGGCATTGCCATTCAGCGACAAAGCGGCATCTTTGAGCGAAAGTACGGGGTCGGTCATGGGCCATCCTGTTTTGGGTTCCCTATGGGATATGGAGTACGTGGCGATATGCGCAAGTTCTTCCTCGGATTGATGTTTTGTCTGTGTGCCCCCTGGGCCGCAGCGGGGACGGTGACCATTGCCGCGCTGGGCGACAGCCTGACACAGGGCTACGGGCTGCTGTCCGAACAGGGGTTCGTGCCACAACTGGAGGTCTGGCTGGCCGCGCAGGGCGCCGATGTGGCGCTGATCAATGCCGGGGTGTCCGGCGATACCACGGCGGGCGGAGCGGCGCGGGTCGGCTGGACCCTGAGCGAAGATGTCGATGCCA
Source organism: Aquicoccus sp. SU-CL01552 (assembly GCF_040365005.1). Taxonomy (NCBI): domain Bacteria; kingdom Pseudomonadati; phylum Pseudomonadota; class Alphaproteobacteria; order Rhodobacterales; family Paracoccaceae; genus Aquicoccus; species Aquicoccus sp. SU-CL01552. The sequence goes on from NZ_BAABWV010000008.1 coordinate 150,994, forward strand.
TGATCGTGACCTTGGGCGGCAACGACCTCTTGCGCGGCTTGGCGCCCGAGGTCACGCGCGCCAACCTCGAGACCATCTTGCAAGAGGCGGAAAAGGCGGGGGTGCCGGTGCTGCTGATCGGCATGCAGGCGCCGGGCAACTATGGGCCCGCCTACAAGGCCGCCTTCGACGCGATCTATCCGGAACTGGCGGCGGCCCATGGCACGCTTTACGCCGAGAGCTTCTTTGCCGGGCTGGAGGGGCTGCGCGACGATCCGGGCGCGATGAACCGCTACATGCAGCCCGACGGTATCCACCCCAGCGCCGAGGGAGTACGAAAGATCGTCGCGGCGCTGGGGCCGAAGGTATTGGAACTGGTGGCGCGGGCCGAAGGCGGCTGAGGGGGCGATCGCGCATCCGCACTCCCATCCGCCAAATGATAAACCCCCTCCCGGGCTGCGCCGGAAGGGGGCTGAATTTCCTGGTGCCGGCCCTCGGGCCGACCGTCAGGCTCAGGCCAGGGCCAGGTTGATCGCCGACTCGCGGCCGTCACGGCCAGCTTCGATGTCGTAGGTCACTTTCTGGTTGTCGGCCAGGCCGGTCAGGCCCGAACGCTCAACGGCCGAGATGTGCACGAACACATCCTTGCCACCGGATTCCGGTGCGATAAAGCCGTAGCCTTTGGTGGTGTTGAACCATTTGACGGTGCCGTTTGCCATCGTCGTTTCTCCTGTCTTGGTCTGCCCGCGGGATGCGGCAGGTCGGCTCGGTCGTAGCAAGATCGAAGACTGAGCCTTGGAAGAGGAGCAGTAGTGTCGATAGCGTAACGTTGCGCAAACTACATGGGGCTTGTTGAGATTCGCTGCAAGAAAAAATCCTGTCACTCCCATGAATCGAGCGCCAGAAGTTGCACGTAGGACAGCGTTTCAGAGATGGTCCCGTCGTCTCCTGCGTGGAAATCCGGGTCCTGCGGCAGGCAGCCGAGGCCGCAGATCTGCACCGCCAGCATCGCCCGGCTGTCGATGTACCAGAGCCGTCCGCCGGGCGTCGAGACATAGCCGGTGACCCCCTCGCGCCGGTCGCTGCGCATGTCGAGCGCGGTGGGAAATTCCGCCGGGATCGACGGGTCGTAGGCACCGTGGGTATGCAGCGAGGCGATCAGCTCGAACCCGGTGCCGGGCATCTCGGGGGTGCAGCCGTTGTGATGGCCGCGCAGGATCTTGGTGAAGGCCGGCGTGCCATCCTGCCGCCATCCGAGGTATCCGCAATACTCGTACCCGGCGGCAAAGGACAGGTGCTGGATCGGGGCCAGCCGCGCCTTGAGCATCTCCACTTGCGCGGGCGGCGGCGGGGTATAGGCCGGCAGTGGCTCCAACACTGCAGCCAGCGCCAGCAGGGCAACGACCAGGATCACCGGGGCGCCGTCCGGGCGTGTAACCTCACAGCACGGTCACCACGGTGCCGACCGGGACACGTTCGTAGAGGTCCATCACATGGGCGTTCAACATGCGGATGCAGCCGTTGGACCAGGATTGACCGATGCTCTCGGGCTGGTTGGTGCCATGGATGCGGAAATAGGTATCAACCCCGTTCTGGAACAGGTAGAGCGCCCGCGCCCCCAACGGGTTTTCCGGCCCGCCGGGCTGGACATAGTCGTTGTCGACAAATCGGGCGTAGCTGCGCGGCGAGCGTTCGATCATCTCGTCGGTGGGCCGCCAGGTCGGCCATTCCTTCTTGACGTCAATGGTGGCGGTGCCGGTGAACTCCAGCCCCGCCTTGCCGACGCCGACGCCATAGCGGATCGCCTTTCGCTCCTCGGTGACCCAGTAGAGGTAATAGGACCGTGGCAGGATCAGCATCTGGCCGGGTTTGAAGTCGCGCTTGATGCGGACGTATTGCGGGGTGGGGTCGAATTCGGTGTCCTGCGCCGAAACGGGCTCGGGCCAGAGCGCTGGCAAGGCGGCTGTCGCGGTGGCGGCGGTCAGAAAGGTGCGGCGTGTCAGCATGGCTCACTCATTCAGTTCGAAAGGGGCCATACCATTCTGCCGCAGCGGGCGGGCAGGTCAATCGCTTTGCGCGCCGTTTACGCGGATGAGGGCGCTTCGGCGTTATTAGCCCCGGCGCTCTCGGGGAAAATTTGGGTAATATTAATTCAAATCAATATCTTGCATGTGTGTCGTCCGGTGGTGCAATTGTGTCGACGGAGGTGCTGCGCGGCAACCTATGCCCGCGCTCTTGTCACCGGAGAGCGGACATCCCATATCTTTTTTTGAATGTGAATTTCGTACAGGAGGCAAGGATGGCGGGCAAGAAACTGACCTGTCTGGAATGTGGTCAGGTCAACCGGGTTCCGGAGGAGAAGTTGGCGGCGGGGCCGAAGTGCGGCACCTGTGGCGCGGCGCTGATCTCGAGCAAGGCGGTCGAGGTGGATGCGGCGACGCTGGCCAAGGCGGCGCAGAACGACGATGTGCCGCTGGTGGTGGATTTCTGGGCCCCCTGGTGCGGCCCGTGCCGCATGATGGCGCCGGAATTTTCCAAGGCGGCCAAAAGCTTGCAGGGAAAGGTGCGGCTGGTGAAGCTGAACACCGAAGAGCATCAGGCCGCCGGCATGAAATACGGGATTCGCGGCATTCCGACGATGGTGGAATTCGCCGGTGGGCGCGAGGTGAAGCGGCAATCGGGCGCGATGCGCGAGGACCAGATCGTGAGTTGGATCGGCGCCTGACCGGATTTCGGGGCGCGGATCGGGGTGTTTGACGCCGGTTTCGTACAATTCGGACCCGTGCGCGACCCGCGCCCCGGGCCGGATTGGGGAGTTTGCGGGCGGTTTTGTACGATCGGACCCGCGCCCCGGTCGTGCCGCGCGGGAAAGCGTTGAATTTTGGTAAATTCGCCCCTCAGAAAGTGACCGCCGCCACAAATTCGGCGGGTGTGACCGGCACCGCCCGGCCGTCTGGTGTTCGCCGTACCATCCCGCGCAGCGATTTGGCCGATCCGGGAATCCCGGCCTCGGCGGCGGCGCGGTCCGCCTCGGACACCCGGTCGGTTTTGCATTCCCCCTGCACCGTCCAACGCTGGTAAGAGATCGGTCCGGCCACCGCGCCGGCGATCACCCGCGGGGCGATATCGTTCTCCCGAACCTTGCCGCTGGCGATCAGCGCCTTGATCGCCTCGGCGGTGATCTCGGCGCTTTCAACAAATTCCATGTCGGCGACCCGGCGCTCCTCGGCTGTCGGGGTGCCGTCGGTCAGGCAGTGGCGCGCCACGAACAGCCAGTCGTGGATCATGTAGGCGGGGGCATAGCCCCAGGGCGAGAAGCCGCGAAAGAGCTGCCCGGCGCGCGGGATCGAGCCGCCGTCGGTATAGATCATCTCGGGCTGGATCACGCGCGGGCTCCCCTCGGCGCGCAGCAGCCGCAGCGGATCGCGCGGGTTGGGGACATAGACGAACCGCCCGTCGCCGGACGATCCGCCTTCGCCCACCCACATCACGAAGAGCGAGCCCTTGAACCGGCCTGTCGGGGTGGCGTCGTAATCGACCCGACCGCAGGCGGCGAGCAACAGGCAGAGCAGGAACGCAAGGCGGGGCATGGCGATCTCCGGCGGTGTCGGGCAACTGTGCCGCAGATCGGGGGCCGGTGAAAGGGGGCGCTCAGGCCCGCGCGCGGCCGGGATAGGCCAGCGAGACCAGCGCGGCCAGCAGGGCGGCAACCCCGGCGGCGGTGCCGATCCAGCCCAGGAACCAGAGCCGACCGGCCAGCACGCTTTCGGCGTAGGAGGCGGCAAACTCGGCCTTGCCCCAACTGGCGGTGGCAAAGGCCCCGGCAGCGATCAGCGAAAAGAGCGCGATGCGCGGCCCGGCGGCAAGCCCGGCGAGCGCGGCGAGAGCGGCCAGCAGCAGCCCGGCAGGGGCGCCGATCACGATGACCTGCGTGCTCCACCACGGGTGGGCGCCAAGCCATTGGGGCACGCCGGTCTGCGCGGCGAGCGCCATCAGCAGGGCGGCGGGGATCAGGGCTGGGATGTGTTTCATGCGGGCCTCCGTCGGTCCCTGCCGAGATAGGCGGGCGACGGGGCGGCGTGAACCGACCCTCACGCAGGGGTGAGGGGGCGTGTTAGCGCGGGATGTCGGGGGGGGAGAGGTGCAGGGCGCCGAGGCGCGGCCTGCGGGTCAGAGCGGGGCGTGATCGCCCCGCCCGCGGTCAGGTTCGGGGGCGCAGGATCTGCGCGCCCCGGGGCCGAATCAGGCCAGGGCCAGGTTGACGGCGCTTTCGCGGCCGTCACGGCCGGCTTCGATGTCGAAGGTCACCTTCTGGTCGTCGGCCAGGCCGGTCAGGCCCGAACGCTCGACGGCGGAGATGTGGACGAAGACGTCCTTGGAGCCGCCTTCAGGCTGAATGAAGCCGAAGCCTTTGGTGGAGTTGAACCATTTCACGGTGCCATTGGCCATGTGAGTTTTCCTTAAGTGTTCGCTGCCCACGACATGTGGCAGCCCGGCAAGTCACAACTGGATCGAGAGCTGTGAGCCGGTGAAGGAAAACAGAATGTCGAAAAGAAGATCGTTAGCTCGGCCCGTATGACAGGGAGGGAATCATAAAGCAAGAGAAATCGGCGGGGGCTGTGGGCGCTGTCATCCCGGCGCTAGCGGGGATCTTTGGTCAGGATTGGAGATCCCCGCTTTCGCGGGGATGACAGGGGGCGGTCCAAGTGGAAGCGCGATGATCGGCCTATTTGCAGACCGTGTCGGGCACGCCTTTGCCCTTGATCGTGATGCGGCCCTTGCCATCGACCGAAACGCTGCGCGCCTTGCCCGTCGACGCATTGACCAGCATTCCCTGTTTGTTGGTCTTGTAGCCGCTTGAGATCGAGCGACCCTGGAACTTGCCCTTGAATGCGATCCGTCCCTTTTTTGCGTTGGCCTTGCCGAATTTCAGCTTCACGGGGCTGCCGTCAGCGTCGCAGGAGAGGCTCTTGCTGCTCAGCAGTTGGAGCGCATCCGGTGCGGAAAGTTGTTTGGCGTGCAGGGGGCCTGCAAGGGCGATCGCCATGACGGCGGGAAGGACAATCTTGAAAGGGAAGGACAAAGGGCTGCTCCTGATCAAATACTCTGGAGAGGCTAGGGCCATTCGGGCGGGTGCGTCAATCGCTGCGGGGGGGGGGGCGAGGGTGTCACACAGATGGGATCGTGGCTGTCAGGCCGGGCGTTTGGGCCCTTCCGAGGTCGGGCATGGCGCTGGCGCGCCTTGTCGGTGAGGGTCGTCCAAGGGGAAACCGGCTGCAGCGATGAGCCCCGCGCGCTGTCATCCCGGCGCAGGCCGGGATCTTTGGTGGGGCGCTGTCGGGAGATCCCCGCTTTCGCGGGGATGACAGGTTCGCGGGGATGACAGGGGGGGAGGGGGCGACCGGCCCGAAACAAAACCGCCCGCCGGTGAGGGCGGGCGGCTGGGGTTTCGCGTTACCGCGAGAACTTCTTGTGCTTGAGCCGCTTGGGTTCCAGCGCGTCGGCGCCGAGGCGGCGTTTCTTGTCCTCTTCGTAGTCGGTGAAGCCGCCCTCGAACCATTCCACGTGGGCCTCGCCCTCGAAGGCAAGGATGTGGGTACAGATCCGGTCGAGGAAGAAACGATCGTGGCTGATCACCACGGCGCAGCCGGCGAAATCGACCAGCGCATCCTCGAGCGCGCGCAGCGTTTCCACGTCGAGGTCGTTGGTCGGTTCGTCGAGCAGAAGGACGTTGCCGCCCTCTTTCAGCAGCCGGGCCATGTGGACCCGGTTGCGTTCACCGCCCGACAGCAGGCCGACCTTTTTCTGCTGGTCGCCGCCCTTGAAGTTGAAGGCCGAGCAATAGGCGCGGGAGTTCATCTGGGCGTCGCCCAGTTCGATCACCTCGGCGCCGCCGGTGATCGCCTCCCACACGGTGTCCTCTGCCTTGAGGTCGTCGCGCGACTGGTCGACGTAGGACAGTTGCACCGTGTCGCCGTAGGTGACGGTGCCGGCGTCGGGCTTCAACTGGCCGGTGAGCATGCGGAACAGGGTCGATTTACCGGCGCCGTTGGGGCCGATCACGCCGACGATGCCGCCGGGCGGCAGCGCGAAGCTCAGGTCCTCGATCAACTGCTTGTCGCCCATGTGTTTCGACAGGTGCTCGACGTCGATCACCTTGGAGCCGAGCCGCTGGCCGTTGGGGATGACGATCTGGGCGCGGGCGATCTTTTCGCGCTCGGACTGGTTGGCCAGTTCGTTGTAGGCCTGGATCCGGGCCTTGGATTTCGCCTGCCGGGCCTTGGCGCCCTGCTGCATCCATTCCAGTTCGCGTTCCAGCGTCTTTTGCCGGGCCTTGTCCTCGCGCGCCTCGTGCTGCAGGCGCTTGGCCTTCTGTTCCAGCCAGGCGGAGTAGTTGCCCTCGTAGGGGATGCCGCGGCCACGGTCGAGTTCGAGGATCCAGCCGGTGATGTCATCGAGGAAGTAGCGGTCGTGGGTGACGATCAGGATGGTGCCCTTGTAGTCGATCAGGTGCTGTTGCAGCCAGGCGATGGTCTCGGCGTCGAGGTGGTTGGTCGGTTCGTCGAGCAGCAGCATGTCGGGGGCTTCGAGCAGCAGCTTGCACAGCGCGACGCGGCGGCGTTCGCCGCCCGAGAGCGTGGCGACATCGGCGTCGTCGGGGGGGCAGCGCAGGGCCTCCATGCTGACGTCGATCTGGCTGTCGAGGTCCCACAGGTTCTGGCTGTCGATCTCGTCCTGCAGCTTGGCCATCTCCTCGGCGGTCTCGTCCGAGTAGTTCATCGCCAGCTCGTTGTAGCGGTCGAGGATGGCTTTCTTGTCGGCCACGCCCAGCATCACGTTCTCGCGCACGGTGAGGGTCTCGTCGAGCTGCGGCTCCTGCGGCAGGTAGCCGACCTTGGCGCCCTCGGCGGACCAGGCCTCGCCGGTGAAATCGGTGTCGATCCCGGCCATGATGCGCATCAGGGTGGATTTACCGGCGCCGTTGACGCCGACCACGCCGATCTTCACGCCGGGCAGGAAGTTGAGATGGATGTTCTCGAAGCACTTCTTGCCCCCGGGGTAGGTCTTGGACACCCCGCTCATGTGATAGACGTATTGATAGGCGGCCATGTGGTACTCCGGCTTTGGAATGGGAAGGTCGCGCGGCGCGCGGTTTTGCCCTAGATAAAGGTCCGGGGCGGCGCGGGCAAGCCGCCTGCGCGGGGTGTTTCCTGTGGGCTGGGGGTTGAAATCCGACAAAAATGATCGGAAATAGGGGCGAGGCGCAGATCCGCGCCAAAGGAGTTTTGCCATGCCCGCCGCCCCCGGTCCCGTCCTGCCCGATCTCAAACGTCCCGCCCGGGGCAAGCCCGGGCCGCGCCTGGTCACGGTGGTGGCCAACCGCAGGATCACGCCGAACATGATCCGCCTGACCCTGACCGGGCCGGAACTGGCCGATGTGCGCCCGAACTGCGAGGGCGCCAACTGCAAGATCTTCTTGCCCGGGGCGGGGCAGGGGCGCGAGGATTTCGCCCGCCAGCTCAAGGACGGGCCGCGCCCGGTGGTGCGGACCTACACGGTGCGGCATTGGCGGCCCGAGGTGCTGGAGCTGGACGTGGATTTCGTCGATCACGGGCTTGGGGGGCCGGCGAGTGCCTTTGCCAACAGGGCGCAACCGGGGGATTTCTGCGGCTTTGCCGGGCCGGGGCCGGTCAAGCTGTCGGAGTTCTATGCCGACTGGTACCTGGTGGCGGCGGACATGTCGGCGCTGCCGGTGGCGGCGGCGGCGCTGGAGGCGATGCCGCGCGACGCGCGCGGCGTGGCGATCTTCGAGGTGACCAGCGCCGGGGACCGGCAGGAGATCGACGCGCCGGCGGGCATCGAACAGCATTGGCTGGTGCATCCGGACCCGCATCACCCCTCGCCCGTGCAGGAGGGGATGATCCGCGCGCTGGACTGGCCGGCGGGCCGGGTGCAGACCTGTGTCGCCGGCGAGAGCGGGGTGATCAAGGCGCTGCGCGGCTACCTGCACCAGGAGCGGGGGCTGGATCGCAAGGATACCTATGTCTCGGGCTACTGGAAGATCGGGCTGGTCGAGGACGAGCACCAGCAGGAAAAACGCCGCGAGAGCGCCTGACGGGTTTGCTCTGGACCCTCCGCCGCGCGGCACATAGGGTCGCGCGCCAGAGGAGACAGGGATGCGAACCGGATTTCCGCCCGCCGCGCGGGGCCAGTCTGTCGGGCTATTGGGCGGGTCGTTCGATCCGGCCCACGCGGGGCATGTGCATATCACCCACGAGGCGCTGCGGCGCTTCGGGCTGGACCGGCTGTGGTGGCTGGTCAGCCCCGGCAACCCGTTGAAGGCGCATGGTCCGGCCCCGATCGACGACCGGATGGCGCGGGCGCGGGCGCTGATGCGCCATCCCCGGGTGACGGTGACCGATATCGAGACGCGGCTGGGCACGCGGGCCACCGCCGACACCTTGGCGGCGCTGCGGGCGGCCTATCCGGGGGTGCGTTTCGTCTGGCTGATGGGGGCCGACAACCTGGCGCAGTTCCACCGCTGGCAGAACTGGGAGACGATCATGCAGACGGTACCGCTGGGGGTGCTGGCGCGGCCGGGCGACCGGATCTCGGCGCGGATGTCGCCGGCGGCGCAAATCTATCGCCGGTTTCGGTTGCCGGGGCAGGCGAGCCGGTTGTTGGCCCGGGCGCAGGCACCGGCCTGGTGTTTCGTCAACGTGCCGATGGTGGACGTGAGTTCCTCGGTAATCCGCGCCAACGGCGGCTGGCGGCACGGGGGCGCGTGACCTGTGGCGTTGCCGTGTCGCATGGTCGCTGAATTTCCCGAATTCCGCCGCTTGCCTGCCGGTAAGAGCTGCGATTTGATGACCGCATGAGTATCAGGGTTTCACGATGAGTATCAGGGTTTCACGGCGTTGGGTTTTGGCGGGGCTGGGCGCGGCGGCGGTCCCGGGATTGGGTTCGGGCGTGGCGCAGGCCGGGCCGCCGGCGGCCTCGTTGCGGCCCCGGATGCGGGTGGCGGGATTTGCCTCGGGCGGGGCCGAGTCGCTGATTGCGCGGTTCGGCCTGCCCGGGGACGTGGCCTGTTCGGTGGCCGACGTGAGCAGCGGCAAGCGGCTGGAGTCGATCCACGGCGCGGCGGGGATGCCGCCGGCCAGCGTGGCCAAGATCGTGACCTCGCTTTACGCGCTGGACCGGTTGGGGTCCGGGCATCGGTTCATCACCCGTGTCATCGCGACGGGGCCGGTGAACAATGGCGTGTTGCAGGGGGATCTGATCCTGGCCGGGGGCGGCGATCCGACGCTGGACACTGACGCGCTGGCCGACATGGCGGCCCGGATGAAGCGCGCGGGCATCCGCGAGGTGCGCGGGCAGTTCCGGGTTTACGAGGGCGCGCTGCCCTATGCGCGCAGCATCGACGGCAGCCAGCCCGCCCACCTGGGCTATAGCCCGGCGGTGTCGGGAATCGCGTTGAATTTCAACCGGGTGCATTTCCAGTGGACGCGCGGTGCCGAGGGGTACGCGGTGGCGATGGACGCGCGCAGCGACCGCTATCGCCCGGATGTGACGATGGCGCGGATGCGCGTCGCGAAGCGGAGTTTGCCGGTCTATACCTATCGGGATCACAACGGCATCGACGACTGGACCGTGGCCAGCGGCGCGCTGGGCAAGGGCGGGTCGCGCTGGTTGCCGGTGCGCCGGCCGGCGCTTTATGCCGGCGACGTGTTCCGCACCATGGCGCGGGCGCATGGCATCACGCTGCGCCCGGCGGTGGTGACGGACCGGCTGCCCGGCGGCACCGAGGTCGCGCGCCAGACCAGCGCGCCGCTGCGCGAGATCCTGCGGCTGATGCTGAAGTATTCCAACAACCTGACCGCTGAGATGGTGGGGATGAGCGCCAGCGCCGCCGGGGGCGCGGCGCCGCGCTCGCTGCGGGCGTCGGCCGAGGAAATGAGCCGCTGGGCCGGGCGGACGCTGGGCATGGGGCAGACCCGGATGGTCGATCACTCGGGGCTGAGCGATGCCTCGCGGATGACGCCGGACGACCTCGTGACGGCGCTGGTGGCGGTGCGGAAGACCGGGGTCCTGCGCCCCTTGCTCAAGCCGTTCCCGATGCGCGATGCGCGCGGCAAGTTGATCAAGAACCACCCGATCCGGGTCGATGCAAAGACCGGGACGTTGAATTTCGTTTCCGGGCTGGGCGGTTTCCTGACCGCGCCGGACGGCACCGAGCTGGCCTTTGCGATCTTTACCGCCGACCTGCGGCATCGGGCGCGCAGCAAGAAGGCGCAGGACGAGGTGCCGCAGGGCGCGCGGCCGTGGAACCGCAAGTCGAAGCAGCTTCAGCAGAAGCTGATCGAGCATTGGGGCGCGGTCTACCGGGGGTGAGTCGGGTGCCCCGGGGCGCGGAGATCCCGGATCAGGTCCGGGATGACAGGGATGCGAAGTGATCCCGGATCGGGTCCGGGATGACAACGCCATTTGTGTCCTCGGGGATCGGCTCAGGTCAGGTGGCGGGCGCGGGCGCCGCGTTCGATGGCGGCGGCGTGCAGCCGGTCGAGGTCCAGTTCGTAGCGGATCTCTTCGAGCAGGCGCAGTTCGGCTGACGCGAGCTTGCCATCGGCGGCGGCCACGTCGCAGGCCAGCGCATAGGCGGTCTCGAACAGGCGCTCGGGCAGGTCGCCGCGAATGAGGCCGAACAGGGCATCGAGCCCGTCCTCCTGCTCGAACAGGTCGAACACCATCTGGGACATGATGTTCATGCGGTCGATGTCATAGCCGGCGAAGACCGGCAGGTTGTTGACGGCAGACTGGATCTTGACCAGTTCGGCGGTGCGGATGTTCTCGTCGGAGGCGGAAACGGCGATCATCAGAGCGACGAGGCAGTCTTGCGCGCTGAGCACATGTTGGTTTGGGCTGGTCACGGGGAACGCTCCTTTGGCTTGCGCATGTTGCGGCGCAGAATATTGACGCGCCGTCGGCAGCACAATAGGTAGCGGCCCATGATCGCGCGCCCAATGCGCGGCGTTGACCCTTCGGAGAATGATATGTCGGAATTGCGCGAAGCCGCCCTGCAATCGAAAGCCTGGCCTTTTGAAGAAGCGCGCCGCGTTCTCAAACGCTATCAGAAGGTGCCGCCGGAAAAGGGATACGTGCTGTTCGAGACCGGCTACGGGCCGTCGGGGCTGCCGCACATCGGCACCTTCGGCGAGGTGCTGCGCACCACGATGATCCGCCGCGCCTTCGAGGCGATCAGCGACATTCCCACCAAGATGATCTGCTTTTCCGACGACTTGGACGGGATGCGCAAGGTGCCGGGCAACGTGCCGGACCAGGAGATGCTGAAAGAGCATCTGCAAAAGCCGCTGACCAGCGTGCCGGACCCGTTCGGCACCCATGACAGTTTCGGCGCGCATAACAACGCCATGCTGCGCCGGTTCCTCGATACCTTCGGGTTCGAGTACGATTTCTACTCGGCGACCGAGTTCTATCGCTCGGGGCAGTTCGACGAGGTGCTGAAGCGCGCCGTCGACAAGTACGACGAGGTGATGAAGGTCATGCTGAAATCGCTCCGCGAGGAGCGGGCGGCGACCTATTCGATCTTCCTGCCGATCCACCCGGAAACCGGCCGCGTGCTTTACGTGCCGATGAAAGAGGTGAACAAGGAAGACTATACCATCACCTTTGACGACGAGGACGGCAAGGAATGGACCCTTCCGGTCACCGGCGGCAACGTCAAGCTGCAGTGGAAGCCCGATTTCGGCGCCCGCTGGGCGGCGCTGGGCGTGGATTTCGAGATGTACGGCAAGGACCATTCGACCAACACGCCGATCTATGACCGGATCTGCGAGATCCTGGGCCAGCGCAAGCCGGAGCATTTCACCTATGAGCTGTTCCTGGACGAGAACGGGCAGAAGATCTCGAAAAGCTCGGGCAACGGGATCAGCATCGACGAATGGCTGAGCTATGCCAGCACCGAGAGCCTGTCGTATTTCATGTACCTCAAGCCGAAGACGGCCAAGCGGCTGTATTTCGACGTGATCCCGAAGGCGGTGGACGAATATCACCAGCAGTTGCGCGCCTATGCCGGGCAGGACATGAAGGCGCGGCTGAACAACCCGGTGTGGCATATCCACGGCGGCGCGGTGCCGGAATCGACGCTGGTGGTGCCCTTTGCGATGCTGCTGAACCTGGCCTCGGTGGCCTCGGCGCAGGACAAGGAAACCCTTTGGGGGTTCATCCGCCGCTATGCGCCCGACGCCACGCCCGAGTCGCATCCCGACCTCGATGCCGCTGCCGGCTTCGCGGTGAAGTACTACGAGGATTTCGTGCGGCCGACCCGGGTTTACCGCGCACCGAGCGAGGAAGAGCGCGCGGCGCTGGTGGAATTGCGCGATGCGCTGGTCGCATACGACGGTCCGGTCGAGGACGAGGCGCTGCAATCCATCGTCTATGCCGTGGGTCGCGAGAAGTTCGACCCTCTGCGGGCCTGGTTCACCGCGCTTTACGAGGTGCTGCTGGGCGCCAGCCAGGGGCCGCGCTTCGGCGGGTTCATCGCGCTCTACGGGATCGACGAGACCGTGGCGCTGATCGACAAGGCCCTGGCGGGCGAGCTGGCCTGAGCCAGAGCCGTGGCAGGGCGGGGTGAGGCCCGCCCGCCGTCCCGTTCCCATTCCCGTTTCATGATGCCCTGAGGCCGGGACCACCGCGCGGTGGTCTCAGCCCCTGTTAACCCCACCCGGATACCCGTTTGCGCCGACCGGAACGGCCCGGCGCGGGGCGATGGAAAGGGGTATGTCATGAACAAGGCGATTACCGAGGGCGTGGTGCTGATGCCGCCGGCATTTGCGGACGGGCTGGCGCAATGGTCGAGCGGCAACGGCACGCCCGGCTCGGACAGCTATGACGGGGCGGTGAACGCGGTGCTGGTGGCGGTGGACCAGGATTTCGCCGGCTGCCTCGAGTTGCAGAAGACCGTCTCCACGCAAAAGCTGCGCTACAAGGGCAAGACGCCGCTGTTGCCGGGCTGTTACCTGCAGATCACCGTGCGGGTGAAGGCGATGAGCGGGGCGCTGCCGACGGTGCGTATCGCGGGCTGGGCGGGGGATTCCGGCGACGCGCACGTGGGGGGGGTGACCGAGACGGCGGCGGCCACCACCCTGACCAGCTATGGCGAGGTGGTGGAGCTGCGTGCCATCGTCGGCACCGGCGATCGCGGCGGCGTCGACATGGTCTGGGGGCCGGTGGCGGAATACGGGCATTTCGGGATCGACCTGACCGGGGCCAATGGCGGCGTGGTGCGCATCGACGATATCGAGATCACCGATATCACCAGCGTGTTCCTGCGCGACATGCTGAGCCAGGTGGATGTGCGCGATTACGGCGCGCTGGGCGACGGGGTGAGCGATGACAGCGCCGCCTTTGACGCCGCCGATGCCGATGCGGACGGACGCCGGGTGTTCGTGCCGGCGGGCACCTATTTTTGGGCCGACTCCGTGACGCTGGAGTCGGAGGTGGCATTCGAGGGCACGGTGACGATGCCCGACGACAAGATGCTGCTGCTGACCAAGAGCTTCGACCTGCCCCATTACATAGATGCCTTCGGCGACGAGGAGCTGGCCTTTCGCAAGGCGTTCCAGGCGCTGTTGAACAACGCCGATCATGAGAGCCTGGACATGGGCGGGCGCAAGGTGACCGTGACCGGGCCGATCGACCTGCAGGCGGCGGTGCCGAACAAGGGCAGCTATGCCACCCGCCGGGTGGTGCGCAACGGCCAGTTGGAGGCCAGCCCGGGCGCGGCATGGGAGACCGAGGTGGTCACCTCGCAGGCGAGCTACAGCCTGTCGGACCCCAAGACGCTGACCGGGGTGAGCAACGTGGCCAACGTGCCGGTGGGGGCGCTGGTCGAGGGCGTGGGCGTCGGGCGCGAGGTCTATGTCACGGAAAAGAAGGTCGGTGCGCAGGAGATCACCCTGAGCAAGCCGCTCTATGACGCGGTGGGTACGCAGAGTTTCACCTTTCGCGGGTTCAAGTACCTGCTGGATTTCAGCGGCTTTACCAAGTTCAGCAAGTTCGCGCTGTCGGATGTCGAGGTGCAATGCGAGGGGCTGTGCAGCGGTATCCGGCTGGCGGTGACCGGCGTGGCCTTTCACCTGCGCGACTGTTTCATCAGCCGGCCCAAGGATCGCGGCGTGACCTCGATCGGGTCGGGTTGCCAGGGGATGCTGATCGACCGCTGCCAGTTCCTGTCGGACGAGAACGATCTGGACGTGGACGAGCGCAGCAGCATCGCGATCAACGCCAATGCCAACGACGTCAAGCTGCGCAACAACCGGGCCGAGAAGTTCCGCCATTTCGCCGTGCTGGCGGGCAGCAACAGCGTGGTGATGGGAAATCACTTCTTTCAGGGCGACGGGGTCTCGGGCGGGGTGCGCACCGCCGGGCTGGTGATGAGCGCGAGCTATTGCAGTTCGACCGTCACCAGCAACTATGTCGACAATTGTTTCATCGAGTGGACCAACGAGCACGACCCGACCCCGGATTTCGTCAGCGGCTTTTCGTTCGCCGCGATGAGCATCGCCGACAACATCTTTCTTTCGGGCGACGTGGCGCCGTGGTTCAGCTATATCGTCATCAAGCCGCATGGCACCGGGCATTTCCTGAACGGCGTCAACGTGACCGGCAACATGTTCCGCAGCATCAACGGCACCATCGACCGGGCCGAGCGGGTCGATACCAGTTTCTCGGACCTCGATTACACCCGGTTCAAGAACGTGACCTTTGCCGGAAATACCTATCACGCGGTCACCTACCAGGCGATGAACCCGCTGCGGCTGCGTCACAGCGAGGGCAGCGCGGCTGCGACCTGGACCGTCGAGGCGGGCGGCGAGTTGCCGTTCGAGGGGCGTGCGCGCGGGGTCGACGGGATCGTGGCGATGGACGCGATCAAGACCGGCGGCGGCGCGGTGGTGCATGATCTGCCCCATGTCCGGCTGGAGCAGGGCGCCAAGGGCGACAAGGTCAAGCTGCTGTGGTCCGAGGCGGTCAAGGGCGAGGTGGCGTTGAGCCTGCGCATCGACAGCTGAGCGGGGTCAGGCGGGCAGGCCCATGTCGGTGGCGGTGAGGCGAAACGCCTTGCCGAAGCCGCCGTTGAGGTGCCCCGCCTGCACCGTGAACAGGGCGAAGCTGAAATCGGCGAACCCGATGTAGAGTTTCGCCTTGGGGTGGTCACGCAGGTAATGCGCGGCCAGTGCGTCGTAGCTGTCTTCGCCGTTTCGGATGAAATGGGCGCGGGCCTGCAGCGTGAGGCGCGGGTGGGTCAGCGGATCGCCCTTGGGGCCCGGTTCCCCCACCATGAGCGAACAGGCGGGATTGCCGCGCAGCGCCCCGGTATGGGTGGCAAGGTCGGAAACCAGGGTCAGCGGCGTGCCGTCGGGCGCACGGCCAAAGGCGACGCGGCTGACCATCGGCGCGCCATCCGCAAGGATCACGGCCAGCGCGGCAAAGCGGGCCTTGGTCAGCAGGGCGCGGGCCATCTCGCGGGCCGCGTCGTCGGTGGGGCGGATCGGGTTGGTCATGGGGCCTGTCTAGGGCGGTCGCGCGGGCCGGGCAAGCCGGTCAGAATCGGTGCCAGAGCGCGAGCTTGATGCCGATGGTCTCGCGCCCCGCCGATTTGCGCTCCAGCCCGATCAGCCAGGTGGCGTAGCGGGGGCGGTCGATCAGCAGCCCCGGCGACAGTGTCCAGGCCAGCGGTTGGCCCGGGATCAGGGCGGTTTCCACTTGCAGGATCGGGTGGAGGCGACCGGGGGCGGAGAGGCCCAGTGTCGCGTCGAGCTTGTAGATCGGGGTGGGAGTGCCGAGCCGGCGTTCATAGCCGGCGTCGATGGCGTACCAGCCGCCGCCGCGACGGGTGCGAAAGCTGCGCCCGAGCGAGAGCGTCAGCCGATACATCGGGTTCCACGCCCCGCGCCAGTGGTGACCGCCGAGCGCGGCCTCGACCGCCAACCGGGTCCGGGCGGCCGGGCGGCTGAGCGGCAGGCGGGCAAACAGCAGCGCATGGCCGGCAATGCCGGGACGTTCGTTGACATCGACCCCGAGGGCGAGGCGGGGCGAGAGGCCCAGGTCGGCATAGACCGACAGCTCCTGCCGCGCACCGGGGTCACCCTGCCGCGCGGTGCCGGAGAGCGCGAGGAATCCGTGGCCGGTCTCGCGCATCCAGGCGCCGGCAGTGGCAGGGGGCGCGGCGCAGAACAGGGCCAACAGCAGCGGGGTCAGGCGGCGCATCGCGGGCTCCTTTCCCGGCAGGGTCGGAGAGCAGGGTTAACGAATCGTTATCCGGCCCCGGTCCGGCCCCAGTCTGGCGCCCCATCGGATTTCCGTTGCGCTGGCGGGCGGCTGCTCTAAGCTGCAATGCAGCAAAAGCGGAGGCCCGGATGGCACATGTGATCACCGTCGCGCAGCAAAAGGGCGGGTCGGGCAAGACCACGCTGGCGGTCAACCTGGCGGTGGGCTTTGCCCGCGCCGGGAAATCGGTGGCCCTGATGGACACCGATCCGCAGGGCAGCGCCGGGCGCTGGTTCATGACCCGGCTGGAGGCCTTGGAGGATGGTGCCGGCGGGGCGCTGGCCGCGACGCCGGAGATCAGTTTCTCCACCGCCTCGGCCTGGGGGGTGAGTTACGAGCTGCGCAAGTTGTCGCAGGCGCATGACATCGTGATCATCGACACCCCGCCCAAGGCAGACAGCGATCTGCGCCCGGCGTTGCGGGCCAGCGACCTGGCGCTGGTGCCGGTGGCCTCGTCGCATCTGGATCTCTGGGCGGTCGAGATGGTGCTGTATCTCGCCACGCGCGAGGATGTGCCGGCGATGATCGTGATGACACGCGCCCGCCCGGGCACGCGTCTGGCCGCCGACGTGGCGGGCAAGGCCGCCGAGCTGGAGGCGGAGGTGGCCGAGGGGGTCATGGCCAATCGCGTCGTCTATGCCGAGACGCTGGGGCAGGGGCGCGCGGCGCTGGAGGCGCCGAAGGGGCCGGCCCATGACGAGGTGACGCGCCTGGTGCAGGAGGTGCAGACGGCGCTTGATCGGCTGTGATAGGCTGAAGTCGGGACAAGGAGGAGACCATGCCGAGAATTTCCAAGGATGCCAGTGTTCAGACTGTCATCACCACCTTCGAGATGACGCCGGGCACCTGCCAGGACCTGCTGGATGCGCTGACCGCGGCCTATGCCGAGTTCATCTCGAGACAGCCCGGGTTCATTGCCGCCGGGCTGCATGTGAACGACGCCCAGACACGGATCGCTAATTATTCGCAATGGGCGCGGCGCGAGGATTTCCAGGCGATGTTGCGCACCGCGGAGATGCGTCGGCGCAACCGTGAGATCAACGAGCTGTGCAAGAGCTTCGAGCCGGTGATGTACGAGGTGGCGGCGGCCTTCGGCTGAGCCGGGAGGTCCGGGACGCGGCGGGAATGCCGCGCCGCCGGGCCGGACCCGCCCCGAAAGAAATCCGTTTCCTTTTTCCGGATTTTCAATAGGTTCGATGCAAACAGCAATCTGTGCCGAGGCGGGTGGTCCGGCGTGATGTGGATCAAGGCCGCGCCCGAGCCAGGCGCGCAGAGTGCCAGAGACAGTCAAAGGAGATATGAGACCATGTACCACAACATCCTGATTCCGGTGTCCTTCGATGCGGAGCGCGACGTGACCGCGCCGATGAAGCTGGCCGAAATGCTGCGCACGCCGGAGGCACAGGTGACCCTGCTGCATGTGGTCGAGCATATTCCCGGCTATGCGATTTCCTACATGCCCGAGGACTACATGGCCGAGGCGCGCCAGGCGATCCAGCAGGAGCTGGAGGACATGGCCGCCAAGCTGCCCAATGCCAAGGCCGTGGTGATCGAGGGGCATTCGGGCCGGTCGATCCTGGAATGGGCCGAGATCAACAGCCCCGACCTGATCATAATCGCCTCGCACCGGCCGGGCATGCAGGATCTGCTGCTGGGCTCGACCGCGGCGCAGGTGGTGCGGCACGCGCAATGCGCCGTGCACGTGGTGCGCTGAGCCGGGGCAGTCGCCCGGATCGTATGAACAAGGCGCGGGTGCGCGTTTCGCCGATCCTTTTCAGGTGAGCGAAACGAGCACCCTTGCCACTTTGTCGACGTCATAGGTCGGCGTCTCGGCACGGCCGAGCGGCAGGCGGTGGCAGGGAATGCCGTGGCGTTTCGTGACCTTGGCGCACTGCGCCTCGGACCACCTGCTCTCGCAGAGCACATGGGTCATCAGCGCGCGTGCGGGGACGTCGGGACCGGCGTCCGCCTGTAGCGGCGCGAGGATGGCCGACACCTGATCCGCGAGGGTATGGTCCAGTGCCTCGGGGTCCTGTCCGAGGCTGGGGAGGTAGACCTTGGGGACGCGGCGCTGCGCGATTGCCTGTCCGACCCCCGAGGGCAGCAGGTTGGCGACCACGCTGGAATAGAGGCTGCCGGGGGGATAGCAGATCACCTCGGCCTGTTCGATGAGGCTGCGGTTCCGTTTCGGCAGGGGCACCTTGTCCGGCGCCAGTTCCGATCTGCCGTCACTGAGAAAACAGCGCGCGACCGGGCTGGTGATCGGAGGGGCCTCCTTGCCGCTGATGTGGCGCTGGCCGATGATCCGGCGCCCGTCCGCCAAGTCGACGCCAAGGTGCAGGTTGGCATCGACGATGGTGCGCACGGTGCCGCGCACATCCACCATCTTGGACATCAGGAACAGAACCGGCTCCAACGCGCGGCCGTGGCCAAGGTAGCCACCGGCGAGGATCAGGTTGCCGATGCTGGCATTGCGGTAATCGAAGTTGCCGGGCACCTGGTCGGCAAAACGGCCGAGCTTGGTCCGGATCAACTGGCGCATCGGTTTCGGGATCGCGGCCATCAACGGGTGCTTGCCCCGGACCATCCGGGCGACTTCGGCGCGCAGGTCATTTTGGTCGCCGTCGCCGGGCAGGCGGTGGCTGAACAACGCGTAGACGTCCGGCTGTCCCAGCATGGTTTCATCGGCCAGCGCCATCAGGCGCGAGCGCAGGTCCCCCACCGCCGGCATGTCGAAGGCCTGGCGCAGCACCTGGGAACTGCCGCCGCTGTCGAAGGGCGTAATCAGGTGCATGGAGTTGAAGGTGTAGTGCTTGAGCCGCCGCGATATGCCGTTCAGGGCGCTGCCGCCGCTGAAGAACAGGATCCGGGGGCCGAGGTGCGGCGCGCTTTCGGCCCGCGCGACGCGCAGGTCGTCCGGCAGGCGCAACTCCCGCTCGATGGTGATTGAGGCCATTTTCCGTCGCTCTCCCCGGGATCGCCCGATTCCGGCTTTGCTTCCGCGCGATTGACTGCGCATATGGTCTCATGCCGGTTGAGAACGTCATACGCCCGACGGCGCCCGCTGTCATCTGCAAGGGGGATCTTGCCCCCGAGCAGGCCGGGCCCGCGGCATCGGGGGGAGGGCTGGGCCGTGTCGTCTCCTGACGCCATCGCGGAAAACATGTCGTTTCTGCTGGCCGAGATGGACGGGCAGCTCACCCGGTTGATCGCCTATTTCGAGGCACCCCGAACCGAGACCGCGCTGCAACTGGTCCAGCGGGCCGGGTATGCGCACAACCTGTCATCGCGGGTGCGCAAGGCCTGCCTGGCCGGCATGATCCGCAGCCGGAAGGCCGGGACGCGGCAGCTTCGCCTGCAGGGGATCGACACGATCGCGCGCAATCTCGACCTGATGTCACGGCTGGCGCGGCGGGCCGTCGAACAGGCCGAGCGGGTCGAACGGCCCAAGCTGTTGCGCGCGGAGGCCTATGTGGCGCCGCTGAAGCTGGTGCGAAAATCCGTCGCCCGCATCCATGAGGCACTGGAGGCCCGCGACAGCAAGCTGGCGGTGCAGATCGGCCAGGTCCACACCGAGCTTGGCGCCTTTCACGACCGGCTGTTTCGGACCTATACGCGCGACATGCGCGAGAGCCGCCACACCGAGGACCTGGCCTTCGGGTTGCTGACCCTGAACGAGGTCACCGGCATGGGCGAGGCGTTGCAGACCGTCAGCGAGGCGATCCTGTCGATCAACATCGGCCAGTCGGTGCAGTTCGAACGCTATTTCGCGCTGCGCAGCGTTCTGGCCGGGGTCGCGCGCGACGAGGAGATCACCCTACAGCCGCTGGCCGAAACGCGCTCGGGCAGCGGGATCGCGAGCGTGAACCTGAGGGGCACCAAGGGCGAGACGGTCGCGGCCGTGTTCAAGGACGGGGACCGCCACAAGGTCAAGGAGGAGCGGGTCGGCGTGAAAAGCTGGAACTCGGTCTATCCGGGGCTGGCGCCGGAGATCCTGTCGTATGAGAAAAGCGGCAAGTCCGCCGCCCTGCTGATCGAGCACCTGGAGGGCGAGACCTTTGAGGATATCGTGCTGGGCGGAACCGATGCGGCGCTGGCCGAGGCGCAGAAGGCGCTGCACGGGACGGTGCGCGACATCTGGCGGCAGACCCGCACCGACGACCCGGCCCGGATGGGGGCGATGGAGCAGCTGCGCAAGCGGATGCCGGATGTCTATCGTCTGCACCGGCGCCATGCCTCCGGGCCGCAGAACGTGAACGGGGTGCGGGTGGCCGGGTTCGACGCGCTGACCGCCGCCGCCGCCGCCCGCGAGGCGCAGCTCCCGGCGCCGTTCTCGGTCTATATCCACGGGGATTTCAACCTCGACAACGTGATCTATGATCCCGTCGCCCGCAAGATCCGGTTCATCGACCTGCACCGGTCGCGTTACATGGATTATGTGCAGGATGTCTCGGTCTTCATGGTGTCGAACTATCGGCTGCAGGTTCTGGATGCCGGGACGCGGGCACGGATCGCCAAGGTCGCCACGGACATGCACGCGATGGCCGCGAAATTCGCCCGCCGGGAAAAGGACCCGACCTTTGAATACCGGCTGGCGCTGGGGCTGGCCCGGTCGTTTGCCAGTTCGACGCGGTTTGTCGTCGATCAAGCCCACGCGCGGCGGATGCTCCTGCGCGCGCGCTACATTCTGGAAACCGCGCTCGCCGTGCCCGAGGGCCGGGAGGCGCGGTTCAAACTGCCGATGGGGAAGCTGTTTCGTGACTAAGAGGATCGGGGTCATCGGAATCCCGGGGAAATGGTCCACCGAGGCGCTGGCCGAGGCCTGCGCGGCCCGGACCGGGCATCGGCTGGTCATCGACATGTCCCGCGTGACGCTGGATCTGGCCGCCGGGACGCTGATGCACGACGGCCTGGACCTGTGCGCGCTGGATGGGCTGATCCTGAAAAAGATCGCCGAGGGTTACAGCCCCGATGCGCTGGACCGGCTGGAACTGCTGCGCGTGGCCGAGGCGCGCGGGGTGCGCGTCTTCAGCCCGGCGGAGCGGGTGATCCGGTTGATGGACCGGCTGGCCTGTACGGTGACGCTGTCCAACGCGGGGGTGCCGATGCCGCCGACGACGATTACCGAGGATGTGACCGCCGCGCGCGCGGCGCTGGAGGCCTATGGATCGGCGGTGTTCAAGCCACTGTTCTCGACCAAGGCGCGGGGCATGGTCCTGCTGGACCGGGACGCGCCGGACGCCGAGGGACGGATCGCCGCGTTCAAGGCGGCAAACCCGATGATGTACATCCAGCAAAAGGCCGAGCTGTCGGGCCATGACCTCGGCATGGTGTTCCTGAACGGGGACCATGTCTGTACCTATGCGCGGGTCAACCAGGGCGACAGCTGGAACACGACGATCCACGCGGGCGGCAAATACGCCGCCTATCAGCCGTCGCCCGAGCTGATCGAGCTGGGCCGTCGGGCGCAGGCGCCCTTTGGACTGAGCTTTACCACGGTCGATATCGCGCTGACGCCCGCGGGGCCGATCGTGTTCGAAGTCTCGGCCTTTGGCGGCTACAGCGGCGCGCTCAAGGGGTGCGGTGTCGATGCCGCCGGGCTGGTGGCCGATCACGTGTTGAGGGAGCTTTCCGCATGAGAACCGCTGCCGATGTGCTGTCCGCGCTTGACCTGGCCGCCGCCGGGACGGTGCCCTTTCACCTTGTCGTTGCTCCCGTGCGGCTGACGGTGCTGTGCCCGGAGCCGCTGCGCGCCCGCCTCGTGGCGTATTTCGCCGAGGCGCTGGACGACCGGCCCGGTGACGACCCGGGTGGTCATGTCGTACACTTGCTGCCGGGTCAGGTGCTGGACCCGGAACCCACGTGGACCGAATGGCAGCGTGAGCAGGGCAAATCGGGGCGCAAGGATGCGGTCTGCGATCTGGAGGACGGCCGGTTGATCCGCAAGCTGCGCAGCGGCGTGACCTTCCTTCAGGCGCCGGGCGTGGCGGTCGCCCTGGGTCCGTTGGAGGCGAACGAAAGCACCGTCATCAACTTCATCAACACCCAGGTGCTCAACGCCGGCCTGCGCGACGGCTGGCAATTGTGCCATGCGGCGGCGGTGACCAAGGGCGCGCGCACGCTGGCCATCTCGGGCCTGTCGGGGGGCGGCAAGTCGACCTCGGCCCTGCGGATGATGGAGATCGACGGCACCGGGTTCATGAGCAACGACCGCCTTCTGGTCCGGGCCGGCCGGCCCGCGCGGGCGCTGGGCATCCCGAAACATCCGCGCATCAACCCGGGCACGATCCTGGGAAATCCGCGGCTGCGGCCCATGCTCTCGCCGGCGCGGCGCGCCACCCTTGCCGCCTTGCCCGAGGCGGAGCTCTGGGCGCTGGAGGACAAGCACGACCTGATCATCCCGGAGGTCTATGGCACGGGGCGGGTCACCTATGACGGCCCCCTGACCGATTTCTGGGTGTTGAACTGGCGCCGCGACAGCGCCGCGCCGACGCGGGTGCACGAGGTGGCGCTGGCCGAACGGCCCGACCTGCTGGGCGCGATCATGAAAAGCCCCGGCCCGTTCTATCGCCGCCCGGACGGGCATTTCGAGCCCAACGGCAATGCGCCCGATCCCGGCCCCTATCTCGCCGCGTTGCGCGGGGTGCGGGTCTGCGAAGTGTCCGGCGGCATCGATTTCGACGCCCTGGCCCGGCAGGGGCGGCGCGTGCTGGATGGCTGAGATGCGCGCTGTCGCCGCATTTCGCCCCGGACCGCATGAGTTGAACCAGGAGGTGTCACATGACTGACGGGAACGGACGATTCTCGCACGAGTCCCTGCAGGACGCGAAGACGATCAAGACCCTGTTGACCGCCCTGGCCAAGGGGTTCGCAAAGGGCGAGATGATCCTTGGCGACGAGGATCACGAGTTGGTCCTGCGGGCGGCGGGGCTGATGACCGTCCGGATCAAGGGCGAGCGCGAGGACGGGAATTGCGAGTTCAACCTGCGGGTCCGGTGGTCGGACCCGTTGGACCCGGCGCCGCCGAAGGAAAAGCCGCGCATCGAGAGTTGACGCCGTTTGACATCTGGACAGGGCTTTGACCGGTCATGCATCCTGCGCCGGAGTGTCGGCCTGTTCCCGGCGCAGCTGCATCGAGGATGAGTGACGTGAGGAAATACCCTCTGCCGGCGTTGTCACAGCTTCATACCTTCGAGGGTGTTGCGCGGCGGATGAGCTTTACCGCCGCGGCCGATGAACTCTGCCTGACCCAAAGCGCGGTGAGCCGCCAGATCCGGTCGCTGGAAGAGCATCTCGGGCGGTCGCTGTTCCTGCGCAGGCATCGGGCGATCGACCTGACCCCCGACGGGGGCCGCCTGTTCGAGGCGGTGACACGGGGGCTGGACGAGATCGCGGGTTGTGTCGACGCGTTGCGCGCCTCGGTCGAGGCGCCGCAGATCACGGTCGCGGCCTCGGTCGCGTTTTCCTATTATTGGCTGATGCCCCGGCTGGAACGCTTTGCCGAGCATCACCCCGAGATCGACCTGCGGGTTCTGGCCACCGACCAGGCGGTTGATCTGAGCCTTCGCGATGCGGATATCGCGGTGCTGTACGGCGATGGCGGCTGGCAGGGCGTCGAAACCCGGCGGCTGTTCGGCGAGCGGGTCTATCCGGTCTGCAGCCCCGGCTACGCCAAGGCGCACCCGGAGTTGCAAGCCCCCGGCGATATGCTGGACCAGACCTTGCTGCATCTGGACGGCGGCGGAACCATCTGGGGCGCGGTCGACTGGCGTGTCTGGCTGGCAAAACAGGGCGTCACCGGGCAACCGCAGCGCCGTGGAATCCGCCTCAACAGCTATCCGATGGTCCTGCAGGGGGCCGAGGCGGGGCGCGGCGTGGCCCTTGGCTGGAGTTATATCACCGACGCCATGCTGGAGAGCGGCCAGCTGGTCTGTCCCGTCGACAGGCCGATCGAGACGCGCAATGGATATTACATCGGCGCATCCCCGAAACGCATGGCGGACCCGGCTGTGACCGCGTTTTTCCAGTGGATCATGGAAGAATGCGGCGGCGTCGAGTGATACGCATGAACGTGGGGAATGCCACGCATTCGAAATGATCGTTTGAAAGACCGGGCGCGCCCGTCCCTTCTGGGCGGCAGGAATTGCGCGAGGTCCGTCATGCCAGCAACTGCCACCAAACGACCGAACCGACGGGGGCGCGGCAAAGCTGACGCCCCCACCTTGCCCCCCATTCGCCCCGGCATGACCGGCGGGTGCTTTCGCCCGCTGAGCAGCGCGGAGATGACGCGCATCCACCAACTGGTGTTGCGGCTGCTGGCCGAGCTGGGCCTGTCACAGGTCACGCCAAGTCTGGAGGCCCGCGCCGTTGCGGCGGGGTGCGAGATGGGCGGCGATGGCCGGTTGCGGTTTCCGCGCGCGCTGGTCGAGGACGTGATCGCCCGCACGCGGCGAAAATTCACCCTGCACGGGATCGACCCGGCGCATGACATCGAGATCGGCGGGCGGCGGGTTCATGCGGGCACCGGCGGCGCGGCACCCACCATCATGGATTTCCACAGCGGCAAGTACCGCGAAAGCACCGTTGCCGACCTCTATGACATTGCCCGGCTGGTCGACCGGATGGACAACCTGCACTGGTATCACCGCTCGGTCGTGGCGCGGGATGCGCAAACGGTGCGCGATCTGGATATCAACACCACCTATGCCTGCCTGTCGGGCACATCGAAATCCATCGCGGTAAGCTATACCGATGCCGCCAGCGTCAAGGCGGTGCTGCCGATGCTGGACGCGGTGGCGGGCGGTGAGGGGCGGTTCCGCGACCGTCCCTTCTGCACCGCGGTCTGCTGTCACGTGGTGCCGCCGATGCGTTTCGCCACCGAAAGCTGCGAGGCGCTCGAAGCGGCGGTCGAGGCGGGGCTGCCGATCCTGCTGGTGGCCGCCGGTCAGGCCGGGGCGACGGCGCCGGCGACGCTGGCCGGGGCGGTGGCGCAGGCCTGTGCCGAGGTGCTGGCGGGACTGATCCTGTGCAACATCATCGACCCGACCTGCCGGGGCATCTTTGCCACCTGGCCCTTTGTCAGTGATCTGCGTACCGGCTCGATGTCCGGCGGCTCGGGCGAGCAGGCGCTGCTGTCGGCGGCCTGTGCGCAGATGGCGGGGTTCTATGACCTGCCGAATTCGGTGCCGGCCGGCATGACGGACAGCAAGCTGCCCGACATGCAGGCGGGGGGCGAAAAGGGATACACCATCTCGCTCGCGGCGCATGCGGGGGCGTCGATGATCCACGAATGCGCCGGCATGCAGGGGTCGCTGATGGGCACGAGCCTTGAGGGCTACGTGCTCGACAACGAGCTGATCGGCGCCATCCTGCGCACCGTGCGCGGGGTCGAGGTCAGCGAGGATACGTTGAGCTACGAGGTGATCCGCGACGTGGTGCTGGGCGAGGGGCATTATCTGGGCCACGCGCAGACCTTCAGCCGGATGAAGACCGATTTCCTTTATCCGCAGATCGCCGACCGGCGCAGCATCAGCCAATGGGAGGAGGCCGGTGCGCATGACGCACGGGATGTCGCGCGCGACAAGGTCCGGCAGATCCTGGCCGAGCATTACCCCAACCATATCCCCGAGGACGTCGACCGGCGGTTGCGGAACAGTTTCAACATCATTCTCCCCAGAAACCGGATGCGCGCCGGAAACGGCGCCTGGTAGCCCAACAGAAAGGAAAACGCGATGCAGTCTCATGCAAAGGTGGTCATCGTCGGCGGCGGCATGATGGGTGTCGGCCTGGCCTATCACCTGGCCGAAGAGGGCTGGACGGACGTGGTGCTGATCGAAAAGGGCGAGCTGACCAGCGGTTCGACCTGGCATGCGGCGGGCCAGTGTCCCAGCTTCATCAGCAATTACAACATGGCCAAGATCCACCATTACTCCAACACGCTCTATCCCCGGCTGGAGGAGATCACCGGCCAGCCGGCGGGCTGGCATGGCTGCGGCGGCATCCGGCTGGCCACGACGCAGGAAGAGGTGGACTGGTTCAGGCACGTCGCCGGGTTTTCCGCCAACGTCGGCTTTCACATGGAGATCGTCGGCCCGGACCGGATCAAGGAGTTGAACCCCTGGCTGGAGACCGACGGCATTCTCGCCGGGGCCTATACCAACATGGACGGGCACGTGGACCCCTCAAGCGCCTGCAATGCCATGGCGGCGGGCGCGCGGCAGATGGGCGCCAATATCATCCGCCGCACCCGCGTGACGGATATCACCGTGCTGCCCTCGGGCGAATTCGAGGTGGTGACCGATGCGGGCAACATCCGGGCCGAGCACGTGGTGAACGCCGCCGGCTGCTATGCCCGCGAGGTCTGCAAGTGGGTGGGTGTCGAGACCCCGATCACCAACATGGAGCACCAGTACCTGGTGACCGAACCGCTGGAGGAATTCGCGGGCGCCGATTTCGAACTCCCGGTCATGCGCGACCCGGCCACGGCGGGGTATTACCGGCAGGAACAAAAGGCCGGGCTGGTCGGTATCTATGAGCATTTCGGCAGCCGCGAGGCCTGGGCCGGGCGCGGCGGTTTCCCCGAATGGGACAGCGAGAACGAGCTGTTCGAGGGCGATATCGACCGCATCGCGCCCTGGCTGGAAAAGGCGTTGGAGCGGATGCCGATCTTTGCCGATGCCGGCATCAAGCGGATCATCAACGGGGCCATCCCGCATACGCCGGACGGCAACCCGCTGGTCGGCCCGGCGCCGGGTCTGCGCAATTTCTGGCAATGCTGCGGCGCGTCCATCGGCATTGCGCAGGGCGCCGGCACCGGCAAGTACCTGGCGCAGTGGATGGTGCATGGCGATGCCGAGATCAACATGGGCTGCATCGACCCGCGCCGCTTCGGGGCCTATGCGGATCAGGCCTATACCCGCGCCAAGAGCTTTGACGATTACGAAAACATGTTCGAGACCCCGCTTCCGGGGCGCGAGATCCAGGCGGGTCGCCCGAGCCGCGTGACGCCGCTGTATGGGCCGCTCAAGGCCAAGGGCGCGGTCCATACCGAGGTTTACGGCTGGGAGCGGCCCAAGTATTTCGCGCCCGCCGGGTTCGAGGAAAAGCTGCAATACCGGCGCAACAACGTCTTTGACATCGTGGCCGGGGAATGCCGCGCGGTGCGCGAGCGGGTCGGCATCATGGACCTGTCGAGTTTCGCCAAGTTCGATGTCAGCGGCCCGGGCGCCGAGGCGCTGCTGGACCGGCTGACAGCCAACAAGCTGCCGAAGAAGCCCGGCGGCATCAACTTGACCAATGTCCTGTCGGACAACGGCCGGATCGAAGGCGAATGGACCATCACCCGGTTGGCCGATGATCGGTTCTATGTGCTGTCAGGCGCCGGTACCGAACGGATGGCGCAGGATCAGCTGAGCTTTGCCGCCGGCGAGGGGGTGACTGTTACGAATGTCACCGATGACTATGGCATGCTGGTGGTGGCCGGCCCCAAGGCGCGCGAGGTGTTGGCCCCCCTCACCGATGCCGATCTGGGCAACGGCGGTTTTCGCTGGCTCTCGGGGCAGGAGATCGAAATCGCGGGCATCCCGGTCCGCGCGCTGCGGGTGAACTACGTCGGCGAGCTGGGATGGGAGCTGCACGCGCCGATGGCTGATCTGGCAAGGCTCTATGACGCGATCTGGGTCGAGGGTGAGGCGCATGGGATCGCGGATTTCGGTGTTCTTGCGGTGAATTCGCTGCGGATGGAAAAGGGCTATCGCGGCTATGGCGCGGAACTGACCAACGAGATCACGCTGATCGAGGCCGGTTGCACCCGGTTCTATGCCCCGGACAAGGGGGAGTTCAAAGGCCGAGCCGCCACCGAGGCGGTGCGCGAGAAGGGGATCGCGGCCAAGCTGGTCTATGGTGAGATCGCCGCAACCGATTGCGACATCCACGGTGGCGAGGCGGTGATGCAGGGCGAGCGCGTCGTGGGGGTCTGCACCTCGGGCGGCTATGGCCATGCGACCGGCAAGAGCCTGGTCTTTGCCTATGTGGAGCCCGACAAGACCGCCGGGCTGGAGGTGGTCGTGCTGGGTGAACGGCGGGCGCTTACCCTGCATGACGAACCGGTCTGGGATCCGACCAACGCAAGGCAACGGATGTAGCGGGAAAGACCGAGGGCAGGGGGCCGGTTCGCCACGCGGGCCCCCTGCCGACGGGGCTACAGCCAATAAGGGTTGGTCCAGGCCGCTTGCCGTCGGATCCGATGACGATGACCCGCAGCCGGGGGCTGCCGTCCAGACCGTCGAGCGGAATGGTGGCGCGGCTGACGCCTTGTTCAACGTGGTAGCCGTGCTGATAGCCTTGGCCGATCACCAGGATGCCCGAGGCCGGCGTGCATTCGACCAGAAGCGCATCGCCCGCCAGCGCCACGGTGTGGATCCTGGGACCTTGGGTGGAATAGAACTGTCCCTGTTTCAACGCCTGCAAAAGGGTTTCGGGCGCGCGGTCCTGCGCCTTCGGCTCGTTCCAGCCGTCACCGAAATCAGGCGTCTTGAAATGCGCGTCATCGCAGGCATAGGTCAGCAGCCGCTTTCCCTTGTCGGCCTGCCCGTGGCTTTCGCCCCCACCGCCGCGGTCGACAACGGCACGGCACTGGCCCGGCGCCCAGGATCGGCGTGAATGTCTCGTCGCGCAGCGCCGAGATATCGGTCAGCGGGAAATCGAACCCCGGCAGGAAGTGATCGGTCAGCGACAGGAAGTCATAGCCCGCCGCGCGCTAGCGACGCGCCACCTCTTCGGGGGCAGGGGCACCGTCGGAGCGGTTGGAATGGTGTGGATATTGCCCTTGAGAAAGCTGCCGGGGGCGGAGAACGGATTCGGTCATCGGTTTGTCCTGTGTGGGAGGGGCAGGCGGTCAGCCGGGGGGGGGCGCCGAACCCGGTGAGGCCGGCGGCGAACTGCGGACGCCCCTGGGCGAATTCCATCTGGTCCATGCCGCCCTCGGCGAAGAAACGGCGGGCCAGGTCCAGCGCCGGTTTTCCGACCGCGTTGTCCCAGGCGACGCTCTGGCCGTCCTCGGCCATGAACGGTTTGCCCTGTTGTGAGATCAGCGCGCGCCACAGCCAGTCATCGGGCCAGGAATTGACCATGTAGGAGGCGCAGGCTTGCGATCGAGCCGCGCGTCGATCTCGACCAGTTCCGCCACCCGGCGCACCTCGTCGCGGATGTCGCGGTGCATTTGCGACTGTCTCGGCATCCGCCGCCCTTGGGGTGTCACGGGGGTCTGTAATCGTTCGATAAAACTGATCAATAAGACAAGAACAATCCGTTGGATTGCTTAACCCTAAAGGCAGATGGTCCGGTCAGAACGCGAAAGGACAAAAAAGATGACCCGTATCACCACCGATCCCGGCACCGCCCCCGGTACTGGCGCCGCCGCGCTGCCGCCATTCCTTGCCACCGGCCCCGGCCGCATCCTGCCCGGGCTGGCGCTGGCCGCGCTGATCGCGGTGGCGGGCTTTGCGCTGCGGCAGCTGCCGGGGGTCGGGATGCTCAGCCCGCTGATCCTCTCGATCCTGATCGGCATGGCGTTTCACAACCTGGTCGGCACCCCCCTGATCGCCAAGGCCGGGGTCGCCTTCAGCCTGCGCCGGGTGCTGCGCGCCGGTATCGTCCTTTTGGGGCTGCAACTGACCGTGCAACAGGTGGCGGCGGTGGGGGCCGGGGGCGTGGCATTGATCGTCACCACCTTGCTGGCCACCTTCGTCTTTACCACCTGGCTGGGGCGCGCAATGCATATCGAGCCCGGGTTGACCCAGTTGATCGCCGCCGGCAGTTCGATCTGCGGTGCCTCTGCCGTGATCGCCACCAACACGGTCACCCGCGCGCGCGATGAGGACGTCGCCTATGCGGTCGCCTGCGTCACGGTGTTCGGCTCACTGTCGATGGTGCTGATGCCCCTCGCCGCAGGGATGCTGCAGATGGGGCCGCACGCCTTTGGCCTCTGGGCCGGGGCCTCGATCCACGAGGTGGCGCAGGTCGTCGCCGCCGCCTATGCGCGCGGGCAGGAGGCCGGCGAATTCGGCACCGTGGCCAAGCTGACCCGGGTGATGATGCTGGCGCCCGTGGTGCTGACGCTGGGGGCCCTGGCCGCGCGCCGGCTGCGCCGCAGCGGTGATGCGGTCCACCGGGCCGCGCCGCCGGTGCCGTGGTTCGTGTTCGGCTTCATCGCCATGGTCTGCCTGGCCAGCACCGGGTGGATCCCCGAGACGACCCAATCCGCCACCACCGGGCTGACCCAGTTCCTGCTGGCCACCGCGCTGGCGGCGATGGGGCTGGAAACCGACATCCGCAAACTGGCCGCCGAGGGCATCCGCCCGGCGTTGCTGGGGGCCGGGGCCTGGATTTTCATTTCTCTTTTCAGCCTGGGTCTGGTTTTGATCTTTGCATGACGCTTGATCAACTCCGCATCTTCATCGCCGTCGCCGAGCGGGAACACATCACCCGGGCGGCGGCGGTTCTGAACCTGACCCAGAGCGCCGTGAGCGCCGCCATCGCCGCGCTTGAGGAGCGCCACGCCGTCCGCCTGTTCGATCGGGTCGGGCGGCGCATCGTGTTGACGGAGTCGGGGCGCGTGTTCCTGGACGAGGCGCGCTCGGTCCTGGCCCGCGCCGAGCAGGCCGAGCGCGTTCTTGGCGACCTGGCCGGTCTCCGGCGCGGCACGCTGCGCCTAGCGGCCAGCCAGACGGTGGCGAATTACTGGCTGCCGCCGCTGATGCAGAGGTTCCACGCCACCTATCCCGGATTCACCCTGGAACTGACCACCGGCAATACGTCGGAGGTGGTCCGGATGGTCCATGCCGCAACGGTCGACCTGGGGTTCGTCGAAGGCGAGGTCGATGATCCCGCCCTCTCGGCCCAACCGCTTCCCGGCGACGAGCTGGCGCTGGTGGTGGCCCCCGGCCACGCCTGGACCCGGACACCTCCGGTCACCCGCGCCGCACTCCGCGCCGGGCCCTGGGTGTTGCGCGAACCCGGCTCCGGCACCCGCGCGGTCTGCGAGACGGCGCTGGCCAGCCACGGCCTGGCCACGGGTGACATCGACATCGTGCTGGAATTGCCCTCGAACGAGGCGGTGCGCACCGCCGTCGAGGCCGGCCCCGGCGCCACGGTCCTGTCCACGCTGGTGGTCGCGCCGGCGCTCAAGGCCGGGCGGCTGGTCCGGGTGCCCTTCGCCCTGCCGCCGCGCCGTTTTTACGCGGTGCGTCACAAGGCACGCCACCTGTCGCTGGCCGAACGGCGGCTTCTCGACCTCGCCAGCGCCACCTGAGAATGGCCACTCGCACCGGCAGCCCCAAGTTTCGCTTGATCCCCCCCGTCAAAGCCCGCAAAAGTCACCCCGAGCGGTCCCATAGCTCAACTGGATAGAGCAGCTGACTTCTAATCAGCAGGTTGAGGGTTCGAGTCCTTCTGGGATCGCCAATGCTCCATTTGTGCCAATGCCCCATAAGCTTGCACGTTTTTGCGGCTTTCATGCACACCCCATGTCAAGCGAAAACGCGCCCTGCGAGGCGGAATCTTTCATAAGCGACTGGTACAAATAATATTTTTCCACACGGAGCGGCGGATTTTCCGCCCGCGTGTAGATATCAGCGTTTGAGCGCGCTCAATGCGGGTGCAAGCTCGTCCCGAAGAAAGACCGGGCCGACGTCCGCTCCATTCGGCCGGAAAGCCTCGATCCCCCTCGCCACCAAGGCCGCCAGAATCGTGTTCCAGTGAAGTCCGGTTTCTTCCGCCATCACTGTTGGCGTCGTGAACTTTTCATGGAAGGCCGCGATGTCCGCTTCCGTCATGCGCCACTGTTTGCGTTTCGTTACCGGATGGAGAACCTCGGTCGCAGGGGTATGGCCGCCTTCGATCAACGTAAGAAAGGCATCCTTCTTCCGCATACCGATAGAACGGGCAAACGCAACGGCGGCCAGTTGGCCATCTATAGATTCTATGCTTACCTCACGCGGCAGGCGCACCTGAAGCTGATCGATCTGGGCGCATTCAACGACGATCCCGTGATATCCGAACACATCGGCGCGCTTGCCCGCCATTAAAGTGCCCTCCCGGATCGCGGCAATGACCTGCCCCACCGAAAGACCCAGGCGCTTATGCACGTGCTGGATCGTTTCCCATCCGGCCGTTTCAGCGTCCAGCGGGATCGCCAGGCTCTCCAACTCACGAACCAATGCCAGCCCATCAGACACCCGCCATGGCGACCTGATGGATGGCACTTTCGTTCGGGGTAACAGAATACCATCGGACCCTAGCGAAATCAGTTCGGCCCGCGTCGCCCCCATTGCCTTGCGCATCGCGATCGGGCCGACCAATGTCGGGATCTCACCCAGCAGGGGCTGGAATGCCCCGGCATCGAAAGTTTTACATGCGTCCGAGCGCTGGTCATCCGCTGCGAACGCCCCGGCCTCCGTCAGGAAATCATCCAGGACAGCGGTGCCGATCCCAATTTCCTTGCTCGCCGTTACGAGTGAATGGAGCCGGCGTTCGGGGACGGTTTTCCCCAGGATCACGTCGCCCGCCGCAACAGGCCAGATCCTCAGCAAATAGCCCCGCAGGATATCGCGGAAACCATCGAAGCTTTCGTCG